>CAKZSB010000244.1 GCA_937920585.1 uncultured Granulosicoccaceae bacterium
ATGGCTTACTACGAGGGTTACAAGGGCTTTCAGAAGGGATATTCGCCGCGGGTGGTAGCACGTGCCGAGCATTTGCGTAAACACCCGACGCTGCTGTCAGTGGCGTTGGCACCGGCATTCTGCATGGCCTATTTTCACGCCACCCGGCGACGCATCATTTCCGCCTGGGTGTTGACCATCTCTATTATTATTTTGATTCTGCTGTTTACTCAGCTGCCAGAACCCTGGAAGGGCTTGCTCGATGCCGGGGTGGTGCTTGGTTTGTCCTGGGGTGTGGTGGCCACGGTGATCGCAGCCGTTCAGGTAATGACCGGTGCGCGCGCGGCGGCCAACCCTGAGTTACCGGAATCGGCAGTGCACGGTTAGCGGCTCGCTAGGCAGGCGAAAGCACTTCCAGTTTGGCGTATGCCATCACAAGCCACTTGCTGCCCACCTCTTCAAAGTTGACGTAAACCCGGGCATGTGCGCCCTGGCCCTCGTAGTCGGTGACGGTGCCTTCGCCAAATTTGCCATGCCGCACGCGCTGGCCCAGTGCGATGCCGGTTTGGTTTTCCTCGCGCAGGGTTTTTCGCGGCGGGTTGATCATCGGCCGGGAGACCTGCAGCCGCGGGCGAATTTCTTCAATGTGCTCGGCCGGGATTTCGCCAATGAATCGTGATGGCATGTTGAATTGATCGCGGCCATAGAGGCGGCGCTGCTCGGCCATGCACAGATAGAGTTTTTTCTCGGCGCGCGTGATGCCGACATAACAAAGCCGGCGCTCCTCCTCCATACGCCCCGGTTCCTCGGCCGAGCGTTGATTGGGAAACAGGCCCTGTTCCATGCCGCTGATGAATACGTTCGGGAACTCCAGCCCTTTGGCAGAGTGCAGCGTCATTAGCTGCACGCAGTCTTCCCATTCGTCTCCCTGCTGATCGCCAGCTTCCAGTGAGGCGTTGGCCAGAAACGCATCCAGCGCAGACATATCGGGCATATCTTCAAAAGTTTGGGGTTCCACTGCGGCGGCGTTGACCAGTTCCTGCAGGTTTTCTACGCGTGATTCGCCTTTATCGGAACGATCCTTTTTGTAGTGTTCGAGCAGACCGCTGTGTTCGATGACGTGCTCAACCATTCGGTCCAGCGCCATGCCATCGGTGTCCTGGCGCAGTTTGATGATTAGCCGGACGAAGCCACCCACTGCGGTTGCAGCCCTGCCTTTGAGTGCGCCGCAACTGAGTATTTCGGCACAGGCGCGCCATAGCGATACCCCGGCATCGCGTGCGGCATCGCGAATTTGCGAGAGGGTTTTTTCGCCGACGCCACGGGTGGGTTGATTGACGACGCGCTCGAAGGAGATGTCGTCGTCCGGCTGGCTGATCAGGCGCAGATAGGCCAGTGCATCCTTGATTTCCATGCGTTCAAAAAATCGCATGCCGCCATAGATGCGATACGGCATGGCGACTTGCACCATGGCTTCTTCTATCGCGCGCGACTGGGCATTGGAGCGATACAGGATGGCGCACTCGGCGCGCAGGCCTCCGCTGCCGGTGTGCTCGAGAATGCGATCGACGATAAAGCGGGCCTCGTCGCTTTCGTTGTAGGCGCTGTAAAAGGTTATCGCCTCGCCATCGCCGCCGTCGGTCCAAAGGTTTTTGCCGAGCCGACCGTCGTTGTATTCGATCAGGGCGTTGGCGGCCTTGAGGATATTACCGGTAGAGCGGTAGTTCTGCTCGAGGCGAATGATGCGCGTGTCGGGGAAGTCCTGGTGGAAGTTGAGGATGTTTTCCACTTTGGCACCGCGCCAGCCATAGATGGACTGATCGTCGTCACCGACGGCAAACACGCTGCCTTTCTCGCCGGCAAGCAGCCGCAGCCACGCGTACTGGATGGTGTTGGTGTCCTGGAATTCGTCGACCAGCAGATGCTGGAAGCGCTTTTGATAGTGGGCCAGCAGTTCTTCGTTGTCGCGCAGGGTTTCCAGATTGCGCAGCAGCAGCTCGGCAAAATCCACGGCACCCGCGAGTTCGCAGGCGGTTTGATAGGCGGTGTATATGCGAATGTACTGTTGTTCGGTGGGATCGCCATCGTCGCGAATGTGCTGCGGGCGCAGGCCCTCATCTTTCTTGTTATTGATGTACCACATGGCGTTGCGCGGCGGCCAGCGCGTTTCGTCGAGGTCGAGCCCACGCATGGCGCGGCGCACCATACGCAATTGATCTTCGGCGTCGAGGATCTGGAACGACTGCGGCAGGCCCGCTTCTTTCCAGTGCATGCGCAAAAATCGATGCGACAAGCCATGAAAAGTGCCTACCCACATCGGCCCGATGGAAGTTTCCAGCAGGCGCTCGACGCGCGAACGCATTTCGCCCGCGGCCTTGTTGGTGAACGTCACCGCGAGCAGGCCCCACGGGCTGACGCCTTCCACCTGATTCAGCCAGGCGATGCGATGTGTCAGCACGCGGGTTTTGCCACTGCCGGCACCGGCCTGTATCAGCAGATGGCCGCGCTCTGCGGTCACCGCGTCACGCTGTTCCGGATTGAGTGAATCGAGTATGTGTGATACGTCCATCGGGCAAAGTCTAACAGACCAAACCGGGCCGGATCAGCTCTATTGTTGGTGGCGGGCAAGACAGTCCGATCAGGCTGTGAAGTGGTTCTTTGATATCCGTGCTGACAACCTGCCAGGTTCATCTGGCCAGTAGCATTTCAGCCGGGATCGTGGCTTGCAGTCGGGTGGAGACATGAATGATGGCGGCCATGGATTGCTGCTCGACATTGACCGCGATCAGGCTGACTTCGGGCTGGCGCGCCAACACCTCGATCCCGCCGGTTTTGTCGCGATCGGCCAGGGTGCTGGAGATGGTCTCTTCAAGGCGCTGGATCGATCGGCCCAGATCCATATGCGACTCGCGTTTAACTGCCTGCAGAATTTCATCGTTCAACAGTGTCGACAGCACGCGCCAGAGCTCGCTGTCGATGATGCGGGTGAGTTCGATGTCATCAAAGCTCAAGGATCGGCCATCAGCGCCGGCGACAGGCAGCGCGCTCAGGTAGAGCGTGCCATTGCTGTCGAACCAGCTCGCGGCAGTGCGGGCACTGAAATCGAGTTTGAATATCAGCCGTTCGCCGGACGGATACAGTTCGATCGCATTGACTGTCAGCCGGGTACCACCGGCCCGCTCGAAGGTTTTACCGGCGATTTTTTCGGTCAACAGGTTCGTCAGCGCATCGTAGCCCAGCCGCAGCAACAGGCTGAACTCGACACTGCCGGGTTCCGTGTCGACAGCAGAGCGCGGCGGCAGGGCAGTGGGGGATTGCGGTGCTTTCATGGCGGCCTGTGCCGCCTCGCCGGAGAGCGTCTCTGTGGTCGCATCGACGGACAGCGTGAACGAGAGATGGTCCGGGTGGGCGACGCTGCCGGAAAACGCCAGGCCGGTTGGCGAGAGTTTCAGTATTGTCTCGTGCTCTCCCGGCAGGCGGATCGGGACCAGATGGGTTTTCCATTGATCCCCCAGACGCTTGCGAAATTTCTCGCAGTCAATGGTCTGCGCGAGCCGCTGCTGCAGTGCCGGCAGCTGGTTTTCCAAAGCCTTGTCTACGGACTTTCGCAGGTTGATCTTCATTTGCCCGAGCACCCGCAGGCGAGGCTCGCTCAGCCACTGGTAACTCAGTGTGCTATCGATCTGAGGACACCAGTTGCTGTCGACATCCAGCGCAATATCCGCCGTGACCTGGAGCGTCCCGTTCAAATCCTTGTTGCGAAACCCCAGCACCCTGGCAGCGGTTCCATCGATGCTGACCTTGCCATCGAATTGCAGCGGCAGGGTGAGCCTTACTCGTTCGTTATTGTTGCTTAGCGCGACGGGGCCGATGCGTTGAATGGTGTAGTTCCAGATCGCGGTTGCGCACACCTTCGCGCCCAGCACTCGGTCGCAACCGCGCTTGCTACCCTTGCCGCGATAGGGCTCACTGCTCGCCGCTTCAGCGGCTTGTTGCAGATGCTGATAGGGCAACCGGGCGTACAGACCCAGTTTGCTGTCGACCGGCTGCAGCTGGATTTTGGAGAAGTGCCGCGGCGGCTCGATTGAAAGTTGCCGATCCTGAGCGCGATACCAGCGGTTGGCAATCGCAAGTGCTATCAAGGCAAATACCACCAGTAAAACGCTGATGAGAATCAGGCCACCGCGAAGTGCTGAACCGGTTTGCGCGCGTTGAAAAGTGATAGATGAAATCCGGGTTGGCAAAGAAGCAGATGCGATGTTAGCTGAAATTTTAGCTTGTGAGCCTTGCTGGAATACAAGTTCTGCCGTTTGTGCCTGTTCGGGATAAAGGTGTTGTTAGCGCGAGTGATAGTGCCTGTGCATCTGGGCAATGGCTTCATCCAGATTGCGCGGCTGCCAGTCCACTGCGGCCAGCAGTTTGTCGATATTCATTGAGCAATCGGCAGGTCGTGGCTCGGCGAATGACAGATCCGCCGCCTTGACTGGATTGATCAGTGATGGCGAAAACCCGAACTGCCGGCAGATCATTTGGGCAAATTCAACCCGGTTGACACTCTGCCTGCCACCCACGTTGTAGATCCCCGCGGGTATCTGCCCTGCCGTTCTGGCAAGCGCGACCAGCAGCGTTGCCAAATCCGGAATGTAGAGCACCGATCGATATTCGTCCTCAAACAGATTTACCTGCTCACCTGCCTGCAATTGATTGATTAGTGCGTGTGAAAATGGCAGTGCGTCGCCGGTGCCCAGGCCAAATGTGAGTGCCAGGCGCAGGATGATCGAGTGGCCTTGCTGCTGCAACATGCGCGCTTCGCCATTGAGCTTGCTTTGTCCATAGATATTCAACGCAGTCGCTTTTTCATCCTCGCGGTAGTTTCGCTGTTTGCCCTCATAGACCTGATCGGTTGAAAAATGTATCACAGTGATATCGCGTGCCGCGGCAATCCGGGCGATAGCTTCAGGTACCTCGGTGTTAATGCGATGGGCGGCCTGCGGGTCTTCGTAACATTGCCGATCAGTTGCCATGGCGGCAGCGTTGATAATGATCTCGGGATTTGACTGTTCAATCAGTGCTTCCAGCTTATCGTCAGTCAGGTCTGCCTGAACGGATTGCCAGTCTCCCTTTTGCGGCGCTTTCTGGTTGCCAACTGCGATGACGCTAAATGTCTTTGCCAGGATCGGCAGGATGGTGTGTGCCAGCTTTCCGCTAGCGCCTGTGTAAAGTACTTTCCGGCCTGTGTGCATTGTTGATTTCAATTTCGATTCAACTGGATTGAGATTGTTATTGGTAGCGCGTGTGTTGCAAACGACTCAAGCCTGCTCACCGTTACCCGGACGGAGCGATCACTGGCATAGCAGGTGCATTTACCTGTTGATCAGACCGCATCGCCAATGTGCGTCACATTAGCAGGGGTAATCGTGAAACTCGTCCGCTCGATTGGAACGCAGCTTAAATCGGTACTTGAATGGCTGCATTTTACTGTATGGGGCCTGGTCATTGCCGCAAGCGTGACCGTTGTGCAGGCGAATGACTATCCGAATGGCACCGACAATCTGCCTGTGCCGATTGAGGCGACGACACCTGATCTCCCGGTATTTGAATCTCTGGTGAAAGTTACCGCGACCGTATCGTCGTCTTCGCGCACTGCCCGGGAATACGGTACACGCCGATCTGGCAGCGGGGTGGTGATTGATTCGAGTGGATTGATCGTGACCATCGGCTATGTAGTGGCCGAGGCACAAACGGTTGAAGTAACGTTTGGCGATGGCACGACGCGGCAGAGCCGGGTAGTTGCTTTCGATGATCACTCGGGTCTGGCACTGCTGAGGCCGCTGCAGGATATCGTGACCGAGCCCGTGCCGTTGGGTAAATCGGGTGATCTGAAGAAAGATCAAAAACTGATGATTCTCGGTGGGGCGGGTCGTGATACTGCGCAGACCGTGTCGGTTGGAAAGATTGAAAAGTTCGCCGGCGGTTGGGGATACGTAGTTGACGATGCAATTCATACGCACCCGCCGAACACCAATTTCAGCGGTTCAGCGCTATTGACCGAAAGCGGTGAACTGGTGGGCATCGGTGCGTTGGTCAGCATCGATATTGATATCGATCCGAAGATACGGATACCGGGTAATGTGTTCGTACCGGTTGATCAGTTAACCGGCGTGCTGGGCCAGTTGATCGTGGCTGGCAAGCAAGAGGTTCAGCGTGCATGGCTGGGCATGGAGGCACGTAAAACCAAGCAGGGCATGCTGGTTAGTCGCGTGCTCGAAGGCGGGCCGGCAGCAGATGCCGGGATAGCAAATGGAGATCGCATAGTTGCAGTGAATCAGCGTGCGGTCAGCGACCTCGCCGATTTTTATGACAAGGTATGGGAGTCCACGGCGCCTGGCGAAGCTGTGCATTTATTGCTGCTTCGCGGTGATCGCTATGCCAACGTACCAGTTGAAGCGATCAGTTTGTTTGACTGGCTTCAACTGGATCAGGGAGTCAGCCAATTGACGGAACTCGATGACTGACAGCCGGTCTTCTGGCGTCTTCAATAAGTAAAGGTTGTTTCAGCTGTTGCCAGCCGAAGCCGTGCTCGCGAGGCTGGCTTGCGCTTGTTACATGCGATTCAAGGACTTGCAGCGCTCAAACAAGTCCGGGCAAGAATATTAGCGAACTATCGGAATAGTTGGCGCATCGATTGCGATGCACCGCCGGATTGTGATTTTTAATGCAATCGAACCGGGCGACGTTTGCTCATTCGATCATCAAGAACACCGGCAACACTATGGGCACAAACCAGGCAGCTTTGCATGGAGCAGGAGCAGTACCGTCACTGACAGGAGTCACGACAGAAACTATTAAATGTGAGAACTCATGACTGCAGCGATAGCTGTGACGGTTGCGCTGACATGCGTCGCCTGTGCGTTGTTGCTGGGATCGGCGAAAACCAGCGAAAAGGTGATTTCGACCATGCCTTACGCTGGCCTGCGCACGCGCTGGCGGCTTGTGTCGTACGCTATTGTGGTGGTGGCATCGGTGGTTGTATTGCTGGTCGCATTGCTCGCCTGGCAACGCCCCGAATGGTTGCCGGCGCTTTCTGCTGCCGGGAGTCTGTGTATGGCAACCTTACTGTTGGTGCAATCCCGACTAAGCCGCGTTTCAATCGATAACGTCAGGAAAGTTTATCAACTGCAGGACGTCAGCATTTACGATTCACTGACTTGCGCGCACAACCGGCCCTATCTTGGCTTTCGGCTTGAAGAAGAAGTCGCGCGTTCGCAACGTTATGGTGCGCCATTGTCTGTGCTGGCAGTTGATATTGCCGGGTTTTATCAGTTTGCAGACGAGTTCGGTCACCACGCGGGCGAAATAGCGATTACGCGCCTGGCTGAAAAACTGACTGTATCATTGCGCGAAACTGATGTGGTCGCGCGGTATCGCGCGGATACTTTTGTGGTTTTACTGCCCGATACCCCGGTAGCTAACGTATCCAGCTTACTGGCCCGACTGAAGCGGCAGCTTGGGACACTGGTCGTGCTGGACGATACATCCGACAGCGCCAAGTCTGTATCGGTGCGAATAAATTTCGGCGCCGCTGACTGTGACCTCGCAACGATCGATGGTCATCAGTTGTTGGCCAGGGCACTGAAGGAATTGCGCACGGGAAAACGTGAATTATCCGGGCAGAAAGTCCATGCTAAATCCAGCGCTAACGGGCGTGAAAAGGCCTCGGGTTTAGAGCCTCAACCGGCATGACAAGCCGTATTTGATAAAAAACGTTACACGTTATTCCAAAGTGTTTTGTGGGTGATACACTTAGATCCGCTTATAATTCGAAGGAGCGTTGGATGAAAGCCTTACTTAAAAAGAGCTCGGCAGCGGAACCATTTAGCTTTTCGTTTGTGAATGACGAAGGCAAAATGGTCTTGCGTAGTGAAAACTACAAAGCCAAAGACAGTGCCACGAAGGGCATAAACTCAGTCAAGAAAAACTGCACCGAAGACAGACGTTATATTCTGAAAGAGTCTGCCAACGGTATGTTCTTCTTTAACATCAAATCGGCAAACGGACAGGTGGTTGCCACCAGTGCGATGTTCCCGTCAGTGGAAGAGCGCGCGTCTATTATTGCCGGCATCAAGATCTCTATACCGACCTGTGAAGTGGAACAGCAGTTGGGGTAGAGAAAGTTGCTGGTATAGTTAAACACGCTATCAGTAACACCGGATTGTTTTGTGTCGTTGGTGTCACCCGCAAACGGCATATTGATCAGAGAAGGCAGCATCGCAGATCGGATGCTGCCTTTTTTATTTCGCTCACTGACTCATGGAAACGATTCTGCACTCTCTTTATCACCTCGCGACAGCCGACTGCTGGAACCGCCAACAACAAAGTGACGGTTATGAACCGGATGCATTCCGCAGTGAAGGGTTTGTTCATTGCTGCACGCGCGAACAACTAGCGGGGGTTGCCTCCCGTTACTACAGGAATTCTGCTGATTTGATGCTGCTTGTGCTCGATCAGCGCAAGCTGCGTGCGGAACTGATTTTTGAAAATACCATGGGCGGTACCGAACAGTTTCCCCATTTGTACGGCCCGGTCAATCGTGATGCGATAGTGAGTATGCACCCGTGCGCGGTGACGAGTGACGGCGAGTTTCTGCCCTCTCTCGATGAGATACTATTTAACGGGCAACTTCCTTAAGTCCTGGCTGGAATAGCCAGTGGCTGTTCTTCAACGTTGTCTGCAGCGGCGCAATACGCAGGCGCTCCATGCAGGGCAAAACCTCTATGCGATAACTCAATGCATTGTGCGGATCAGGCTGATACCTGCTTAATTGCGAGTGCCGGCTCGCAATAACATGCATGTTTGATCATCCACTGCGGCTATCTATGCCTTTCGCACGCTGCTCGCGCCAGTACACATAGATGCCGGCACCAATAATAATAGCAATACCAAGCCATGTGGTTTCGCTCGGGAAGTCACTGAACACGAGCCAGCCGAGCAACACGGCGCTGACGATTTCAAGATATTGCAGCGGGGCCAGCAGACTGGCATCGTGATAGCGAAAGGCTTGTACCACCAGCAGATGCCCTACACAACCGATCGCACCCAGCAAAGCCATCAGTCCCCATTGAGATGGTGTGGGAGTGCTGATGGTCAGGAACTCGATATCTAGAAAGGTTCCAAGCCCGAGTGCCAGACTAAGTGCAATACAGCCTGCAACACCTGTGAAGAATTGCACAGTCACAGGATCAGTGCGTTGGGCCAGTTTGCGCGTGAGTACAAGATAGAATGCGAAACACAGTGCCGCCCCCAGCGGTAGCACTGCCCGCCAGTCGAATGCCGATTGACCCGGTTGAATGATGATTAACGCACCGATGAAACCAAACAGTGAGGCTGACACCCGCCGCCAGCCAATTTTCTCGCCCAGGAAAAAAGGCGACATGAGTGTGAGCAGCAGCGGCTCGACAAAAAATATGGCGATCGCATCTGCCACCGGCATATGCGTGATTGCGGTGAAAAACAGCAGCGTGGCGGTGGCGATGAACAGACCGCGCAACGCATGTAAATGCCACTGGGCGGGCATTCGCAATCCATGTACGCCGGTTGCGACCAGCGGCAGCAAGTACAACGCCTGAAATGCAAAGCGGCTCCAGGCCGCCTGTCCCGACGCCATGTTCGCGGATAACAGCTTGGCGACGATGTCCATTGCGGGGAGCAGCATCATCGCCATGACCATCAGTGCGATACCGGTGGCTGAGCTGGAGGGATTGCGGAAAAATGATAACAAGGGAATAGGATGATAACGGCGGGCAGGAGAGTGTAGCGGATGTATCGCCAAGCGGATGGGTTAATCCAGTCGGTATTGCCTGCAATAAACCAGATGATCGCAGGCATGCACAACACGCGGTGACACTGTATCGTTGCGGTTTGCGATAACAGTTCGGAGGATTACTGAATGGCGCAAATCACGGGTCGTGATGCATTTCTGGCTTTGTTGGCGGACGAAGGTGTCGACCACCTGTTTGGCAACCCGGGTACGACAGAGTTACCACTGATGGCTGCAATGCCTCTGCAGAATAAATTGCGCTATGTGCTGGGCTTGCAGGAGTCACTGGTAGTTGCGATGGCAGACGGTTATTCGCGTGCGACGGGCCGCCTGAGTGCCTGCAATGTCCACGTTGCACCCGGTCTTGGCAATGCGATGGGGTCGATCTTCAACGCCGCCTGGGTGGGGTCGCCGGTACTCATTACAGCCGGGCAGCAAGAGCAGGGACATGGTTTGACCGAACCGCTGTTATATGGTCCGTTGACAGCGATGGCAGAACCTCATGTGAAGTGGGCAGTGGAGGTCACACGGCTACAGGATTTGCCCAGAATTGTTCGCCGTGCAGCCAAGATTGCAATGGCGCCACCGACCGGGCCGGTATTTTTATCGTTGCCCGGTGACATACTAAACGATGCGGCAGATATCGACCTGGGGCGTTCAACGCGAGTTGATGCGCGCACCCGTCCGTCGGTGGCTTCACTGACGAATCTGGCAAACCGATTGATGCACGCTGAACGTCTGGCCATTGTGGCCGGGCACGAACTGGTTAGCTGCGATTGTCTGGATAGTGCCGCGCTGTTGGCCACTCGCCTGGGGGCACCGGTTTTTCAGCAGACTGTTGTCCACGGTGCGCATTTTCTATCGCAGCATCCGCTCTACATGGGCGGGTTGTCGAGAGATCAAAAGCGTGTCCGCAATACCCTGGAACCTTTTGACACCATTTTGTTTCTGGGCGCTGATGTATTGCGCATGTCGGTCTATAGCGACATTGATCCACTGCCCTCGCATGTATCGATCCTGCAGATTGCTGAACGCAACGCTGAGCTCGGAAAAAACTACCCGGCAGATGTCGCGATCAATGCGCATCCCGGTGAAACTATTGATGCGCTGCTTGAGTTGCTCGAAGGTCACAACGCAGGGGATACCAGCGCGATAGAGTCGGCCAACTGGGGTAACAAAAGAGCCTCACTGATCAATACAATTGAACAGCGTGAGACAAATACCCCGATCGATGCCGACTACCTGATGTTGCAGATTTCAAAAGCGCTGCCATCGAATGCCGTACTGGTTGATGAGGGGTTGACCGCCAGCCGGCACCTGCCTGATTTGGTGCCGTATCGCGATGCGCACAGTTATTTTGGCCTTGCCAGTGGCGGGATCGGGTTTGCTATGGCGGGTGTGATCGGTATGCAGCTGGCCCAGCCGGACAGGCCCCATGTAGCAGTGATTGGCGATGGCAGCAGTATGTACAGTATTCAGGCACTTTGGACAGCAGCGCATCTCAATTTGCCGATCAGCTGGATTATCGCCAACAATCGCAGTTATCGAATTCTGAAACAGCGCGTGGCGGCATACCATGGCACCGATCAGTTTGTCGCCATGGACTTCAATGATCCGCCGATCGATTTCTCGGCACTTGCCGCGTCGATGGGGGTGCAATCACGTTGCGTAAAAGACCCCGGCGAGATTGCCGAGGCGTTGCAATGGTCGTTGCAATCAGCCGGGCCGACATTGCTTGATGTGCAAATCGATCCGTCAATATGACAAGCTCTATGCAGGCAGATTGTTCTGCCACCATTCGGCAGCGGATTTCCTGACCTCTGCGCTGTGAAAGCGTGCGAGGCTGTCGGTGGGCTGGAGTGATTCGGAATAGAAAAACGCCGGCAGCTCGTCATCGTCTACGACGAATCCTGCCGCTTCGTTGAATTCATTTTCCATACGCAGGCAGTCGACGCCGAGCTCGCGAAAGAAATCTTCATTCAGGGTGATGCCGTGGGCATCATTGAGAGCACCAATGATGAAGTCGGTGTTGGTATTGGTGACAGAGCGACCGAATATACACAGGCCGAGTGAGTCAGTCGTGGCGCAGATGGTTTGCATATCGAGGCTCGCGTGCACAAGCTCACTGACATCCTTGCCTTTGCTCTCATACTGAGGCAGGTTGCCAGCCGTGTGATCGGCACCCTGGGCGGTCATCATCATGGTGATTCCCGTCACTTCTACTACCCGCGGATCGTAGGCGCTGATGGTTTGTTTTTTGATAACCGGCACGCGATCCAGTTTGTAGTGTTCGCCAACACGGGCGGTTCCCTGCGCCAGAATTTTCCCCCGGTCTGTGCCGTGGCGAAGCTCCTTGTCGATCACTTTTTCCATGAATTTGACATCACCAAAACTGCCTTCGCCGGCTTCCATCAAAACACCCAGCGTGCCACCGAGCTCAATGGTATCCACCCCCAGATCGTTAGCCAGCCAGTTAACGTTGGCCAGTTCATCGGGATCGGACAAGCCGCAATTGGTGCCGAGCAAACCGATAGTCTCGTATTCGAGCGGTGAGACTACCTCGTTGCCATCGGCATCCGCGTAGACGTTGCTGCATTGAATCAGGCAACCGGGCATGCAGGCGTGGGTGGTCTCGCCACCGCGTTGCAGGTTCTGCTCACGCAGCGCATCGCCACCGAGATTGAACGGCTCGATGTTGGTGTCAACCATTTGCCCGTTGGTAAAGTTGCGCACCGGGATGCCACCGAGGTGATTAATCACGTCAGCCATCATCGCGGTGCCGATTTTGGCGAAGTTTTCGATCGCCGGTTCGGCTTCGAGTTTTTTGTTGTATTCGCGAACGGCACCCATGAGTTTCTTGCGATCGTGGAATGAGGGCATTTTGTGCAGATCGACGATAATCGCTTTGACCTTCTTGCTTCCCATTACCGCGCCCACGCCGCCACGTGCGCTGAGCCGTGAGGGGCGAAGGTCTACGTCGCTGAAGGCGATACCGGCGAGCAGGCCCTGGTACTCACCGACGGGACCACACAGGGCAATACTGGTTTTTTTGCCATATTTCTCGTGCAGTTTGGCCGCGGTTTCGAAATTGCCCATGCCCATGAATTCAGCTGCTGATTCGAAGATGATCTCGCCATCCTTGCGCAGATGAATAGTGATCCAGTCACTGGCAGCACCGTAGAGCGTGAAGCCGGACAGATGTAGCTGACCCAGCGCAAAGCCGAACGTGCCGCCGGAATTCGATTCTTTTATTCCGCCTGTAAGCGGGCTTTTGCAGCCGACACTGGTGCGGTTGGCGTTTGAGAAGTTGCTGCCAGCGAACGGGCCGGCGGAGAATATCAGCGGATTGTCGGGGCCGAGCGGATCAACGGTTGTGGCGTTGAGTTCGAGCAGGGTTTTGGCGATCAGGTGGCGGCCGGCTCGAACAATCTCCTCGCCATGCATTTCCTGTTTGCGAACGCTTTGTTCGGTTAGATCGATATGGCAAAAAGTTCGCACTCGCGCATGCTCCGTCAGGGGTTGGCTTTCGCAGCGCAGGTTTGTGGCGAGGGGGAAATTGCCACGCGCTGTCAAATGTTCATTGAGTTCGACCGGTTTCCACTGAGCAACTTTGACAGCCACGCGGGGTCTTTTTTAGGGCCTGTCGCGCGAACGGTTGCGGTCTGGCGGTGATTATACGCGAGAATAAATCGAGACAGTGTCGGGGTAGAGGGATCGGGGTCAGTCTGACCCCGATCGACACCACTGTCTTTGTGGCAACTAGTAGGAGGTGTGGTCGTGTGCAGGTGAGCGCAACACGTAGAAGAGAAAAGCGATCAGGAGGCAAGCAGTCATTTTGGGGGTCCGATTGTTGTCATGACAGTATATAGTGCAACATCTGTGTCATGACAAGTAAAATATTAACTAACTGAGCCAGATACTTGAATTTTAACGATTGACTCGAAGCTGCCTGGCACTTGAGTTGGATAATTAGTGCGACAAGTATGTAAAATCATGGGAATCAGTTTGACTTGTGCAAGCTGTACCTCGGTTGAATGCGGTCATGACGATAAAATGTCGATTCAACCACTCTTTCCTGTTGGAGCAATGAATGGCAGCAGATGTGCTGACAACCCCGGCCAAGCGAGATGCCTTTGTTCCGCGCGGTGATATCGCGGCGGCAGCCTGGTTTCCCGGCCTGATGTGGTGCTTGTCACTGCTGCTGTTTGCTGTCCTTGCGGCAGTTTCCGTCTACTGGGTTTCAGATCGAATTGAGCAACGCATAGAACAGAATGTTCTTGCTCGACTGCAGAGTGCCGGTGTCAACACGGATCAATTGCGCTTCGACTGGCAGTTTCGCGATGTGATTGTCGAGGGTGAGCTCGATCCTGGAATCGACGTCGAGCAGTTCGACGAACTGCTGCGGCGCGCGGGCGGGCGCGATATCCGAAATGTGAAATTGCTGGTTCGCGAGCCAGAACAGCTGGCCGATGGCAATCTCGGTAAGGTTGATGTCAGTGCTCAGTTGCAAAACGGCAAACTTACGCTCGAAGGCACCGTTCTGACCGACGAGCAGAGAATTAAGCTGATCGTTGCCGGGACTGATGCGCTCGGTCTGGCGAATGTGGTTGACCGGTTATCCGTGTCGGGTTTGCAGGAGGCGATTCCCGGTGCCGATGAACGGGTTGCCGGGCTTGCCGACGCAATTGCCGGCGTAAGCAGTGAGATGGTCTTCGATGCGCGTTTGTCCGCGCGCGACCTGCGCTTCAACGCCACCGCTCCGGATCAGCCCCAGGCAGACAGCCTGCGCCAGCTTCGCGGCAGCGCCAGCGATTTAGGCCTTGTGATCAGCGGCGATATCATCGCTCGCAAGAGTAACCAGTCAGTTTCGCTGGATGTCACCGCAGTCAAAGAGGCGGGCAGAATTACATTGGAGGGCAGTGTGCCCAGCGCTGAGCAGTGGCGCGTTCTGGATGATGCTGCTCGGGTCGCCTCGAAAGAAGTCGTCAACAACATTGAGATTGTTGCAGACAGCGACGAAGAGGCGATACAGACTGATGCGCAGGTGGCGATTCTGGCGTTGGCGATGACCGACTTTGCCAATGCGGAAGATGCACGCGCACGGCTGACCAATAATCAGTTCGAGCTGACTGCCGCTGTGGATACCGAGGAAGATGCCAGCGCGATGAACCGCGCGCGCACCGAGGCAGCGGCGCTGGGAATGGAATTGCAGGGTGAGGTCTCTGCCAAACAGCAGTCACTCGCCAGCGAAGTAGAGCTGTTGCAGGCGGCCATTCAGGCGCATGAGCTCGAATTGAGAGAGCAGGTAGTCTGGGATTCCGGTGATGATCAGCTGGGGTTTGCCGCCAAACAGTCGCTCGACCGGGTCGTGGATGCCATGATCCGATATCAACGCCCGGTGGTCAGGGTTGTTGGACATACGGACAGCGATGGCCCGGCGGACAAGAACCGCGAACTGAGTCTGTCTCGGGCGGGTGTGGTGGTTGACTACCTGATAAGAAGTGGTCTGGACCCGCGCCGTTTAAGGGCTGTCGGTTATGGTGAGGTTTCGCCACTGGCAAGCAACTCGACCGAATTCGGCCGTCGCCAGAATCGCCGGGTAGAATTTATCGTATTGAGCGAATTTTGAACAAACGATTGGGCGCAAGATTTCTGATGGGCGAACGTTGATGTTGTGGACATTGTGGGATGTGGTTGTACCGATGACTGTGGCGTTTGTCGCCGGCCTGTTGTTGGGCTGGTTGCTCTGGCGATGGCAGCGGACCCGTATCAGTGCCGAGGAATTGCACCGCCTGCGAAGCGATACCGGGCGGCTGCGGGCCGACAACGACAGACTGCGAGAACGCCTGGTGGATTCGCAGGGGCGCTCGCGACAGCGTGCTGAACGAAAAGATAATCGCAGTCCGGATCTGACGGGTAAACGTTTGGGACAGAGTGGCGGCTTTAAAACGCGAGCGGCCATGGAACCCGAACGTCGTTCCGATGAGGAAAGTACCGATTCACCCCGCGTGCCGGCGACCACGCTCGACAACGTCGACGAACTAAGGCAGGCAGTCGAGGCTCGGGATCGTATGATCGATACACTGCGTCACTCACTCGCCCAGCAGCATGATGAGGCTGATCCTGCATTGATGGCCGCAGAACTTTCTGCGCGCGACAGAAAAATAAATGCGCTGGAAGATTTGCTCTCGGCGCAACAGCTCAGGCACTCTGAATCCTGATCTAAAAGGGCGCTGAAACTATTAGTGCACGACGAATAGTCTACTTTCTTCGCCACGCTGAAACCGTTACTGGCAGCAAAGCGTTTTACGGCAGTACGGATGTTGACTTGTCCGACGCGGGCAAAGCGTCCGTGGCGTGTATGCCGAAGAACTGGTCGGGACAAACGCCGCAGATCATCTGCAGCAGTACCCTGTTGCGCGCACGTTTGAGCGCCATGCCACTGTGTGAAACGTTTGGTCTTGAGTTACGCGCTGATGCGCGATTTAATGAAATGGATTTTGGTCGCTGGGAAGGACTGAACTGGGGCCAGATTGAACGTGAATTCCCTACAGACGCGAACCTTTGGAGTGAAGACTGGGTAGTGCAGCCTGTACCCGGAGGTGAGTCATTCACGCAGGTTCATCATCGCTGTTGCGAGGCACTACACGAATTGCTGAATGTCAATCCGGCGTGCCCCGTGATTCTCATCGTCGCCCATGCCGGGTCCATTCGGGCCATGATATGCGAGCTAATCGGTAAACCACTGAGTAGCGCTTTTGATATTCCGCTGGAATATCTGCACCGCTGCGAGTTGCATAAGGATGCTGACGACGACTGGCAGTTAGTGGCGAGCAATATCGGATGCGCCGACTCAATATAGCCGGGGTTGGCACTTCCCGATCTGAAACCCGCGCATAAAAAAGGCCGGACAAAAGTCCGGCCTTGCTACTGATAACGCAACCGACTGGCGACTGCCAGTCGGTTTTTTTAAAGCTTACTGCGGGGCAGGAATTTGCCCACGCAGAAAGCCTGCCGGGTTGGCATCGGTGTGGGTGTTGAAATACGTGCCACCACTCAGGATCGTTGTCAGATCATTACCTGTCAATGTTCCGCGAGCTGTCCAGACATCACCACCCTGGTTGTTCAGCGTAACCAGGATATCGCCTGCTTCGCTGGCACTGCCAAGGTGAATGTGTGCCGCAGTGATGTTGTCAGTCGTACCATTGCGATTGATTTGCAGTACCGCACTGAATTCGCCAGTTGCGCTGTTGATGGACAGGTGTCCTGCGCCATCTGCCAAAGTGGTCACTGGATCCAGTGAGTTGGAACCGAGCAGGTTAGTGAAGGCGACTACAACATCGTCTGCCTGCAGAGGACCACGCATGGTGCCGACGTTAGTCTCAACTTCGACGTACAGGTTGCCGTCTGAGATGTTGTCGTTGACGAGCGCGCTTTGCGCAGATGACAGAGTGGGGATGAAGACGCTCATGTTGTCGCCAGCCACTTCCATTACCACGATAGAGTTGCCGTTACCCGCAGCGGCCAGACCTGCGATCAGGTTGCCCGATGTGGCGGTAGCATTCTCAAGCGTTACGGTGCCGGTAAGGTTGTTGCCGCCATCGTATGAGCCAAAGAACACGCCGCATACGCCTTCAACGCCAAACAGTACCGATTTAATCTGACCGCTTTCCGCTGCGACGTCACAGGCGCTGCTGCTGCCGCCGTCGGTAGTGCCATCAGTTGTACCGTCGGTTGTACCGTCGGTGGTGCCATCAGTAGTACCGTCGGTGGTGCCATCAGTTGCGCCATCGGTAGTGCCATCAGTTGCGCCGTCGGTGGTGCCATCAGTTGCGCCGTCGGTGGTGCCATCAGTTGCACCGTCGGTGGTGCCATCAGTTGCGCCGTCGGTGGTGCCATCAGTAGCACCGTCGGTGGTGCCATCAGTAGCACCGTCGGTGGTGCCATCAGCGCCACCGCCGCCTGTCAGGGCTGCCAGCGCGTCGTCGTCGATGCCGTCGGTGTTGGCGTCAATGCCCGAAGTCAGAGCGACTTCGAAACTGTCGTCTACACCGTTTTCATTAGTGTCGTCACCCAGGGTCAGCAGAACGTCAAAGTCATCAATGATGCCGTTGCTGTTGGTATCTTCACTGTCGGTGACGAATTCAGATTCGAATGCATCAGGAATGTCGTTAGTATTGGTATCGGCGACCACTGCTGGTGCCGGGTCGTCACTATCGGAGCCGCAACCGCTGAGTGCTGCAACGCTAAACAGGGGCACGATGGCGAGTGGAATCCATCGCTTAAGATTTTGCTTTTTCATGCTCATTCTATTTCGCTTGAATTAGTAGTTTGTCGGATGGGTAGTTACCGCTAGCGGGATGCAATAAACGTTAGCGTCGGGACGTGCTTTTGGCCGGCCGCTGCGTTTAACGAGCGGAAATTATCCTCAGGCAGGCGCAGTTGTCAGCACTTCGTAGAATATTACACAACTGGTTTGCAGTGGGCCATTGAAGGTAGGTCAAATTGTATTGCATGACGTTAAACATTCGTGAGAGTTACGCTTTATCTAGGATTCTTCATTCAAACAAAAGGGCTTATGCCCGACTGTTGGTGGGGTCAAAGTGACATTGCAGCGTGGAAAGTAAAAAAGCCAATCGAGATAGTTCATGGTGTTTTTTTGACGTTCATGGGCAATAAAGATGCCTGTTTAGAATTTGATCGGCTGCACCTGGTCGCGACAATACGAAAACGAGGCCTGGTTGGGTATTTCATGGAGCGATATTTGATGCGCGATGAAGGAACGGGACTAGTCGGAAGCGTGTTTGTGAATAGAATTATATGGATGTTGATTGGGTGTGGCCTGGTCGCCTGTGGTGGCGGCAGCGGCACGGACCTGGGCGAAAAAAGTAGTGAGAGTTTCATCGTGCAGTCTGAACCGGTGGTTCGACAGGCTTTGTTCGAGCACATGGTCGATCGATATCTGTGGTTTGATCAATTGCCCGATCTGGATCTGGCGGATGAGTCGAATGCGAACCTCCGTACGCTTATTGCCAGTTTGCGCAAGCAACCCGAGGATCGATTCAGCTCTGTGGTCAATGCCGTCTCATTCGGCGATCGAGTCGAGCTTGGAGTGGTGGGTAGCTATGGCGTGCGGTTCTTTCTGCGTGCTGAAGTGCCGCTGGATCTGCGCGTTGCCGTAGTGGATGACTTTGGCGCCGCAGGGCTGGCTGGCGTGCAACGCGGTGATCGGGTTACTGCGGTTAACGGAGTGGCATTGGATGAGGCGGGTCTGGAGGGTTTTAACGAAGCGTTCTCCGGGCAGGAACCGGGTGATAGTGCGGTATTGTCGATTCTGCATCCGGACGGTCGTGAAGCTGATTATGCGTTCGCACGAACCGAGCATTCGCTCAATCCAGTTCGAAAAGTCTCTATTCTGGAAAGCAGCGGGATTGATCGTCGGGTGGCTTACGTGCAGGTGAACGAATTCATTGAGCTAACACGCTCTCAACTGGACGGGATGCGAAGTTTTCTGAGCGAAGAACAACCCGATGAACTCATTCTCGATATGCGTTATAACCCGGGAGGGCTTGTCAGTGTGTCGCGTGATTTGGCCAGTAGTTTATATGGGAACTCCGCGGCCACAGATGTCTATACGGTGCTAACGCGCAATGAAAAACATCGTGATGAAGATTTTACTTATCTGTTTCGCCAGTTCGACAATGCGCTCAACACACTTTCCCGGGTTTTTGTCCTCACCACTCGTTCCACCTGTTCGGCAGCGGAAGAAGTTATCAATGGGCTGGCACCTTTTCTTGATGTAGTGGCGATTGGCACCACTACCTGTGGCAAGCCCTATGCGGCCAGGCCTTTCTCGTTGGTCGAAAACTACGTGATAGCCAATGTGCTGGAATCGCGCAGTGTAAATGCGAATGGCGAAGGAGATTTTTTCGCAGGGCTCGCGCCTGATTGTATCGTTGCAGATGATCCCTTAGTGCCTTTTGGTGATACGCGCGACTCTCTCACTGCTGCGGCACTTGACTACATTCGCACTGATGCCTGTCCACAGGCTGTTGTGCTGGCTGATGATGCTGGCAATTCTGGTGCAGGGCTTATCGCTGTCGATGATTCGCAAATGCCTGCTGTGGCTATTCAATAGCGAGGGTTTGTTTTGGGTCAGGCGCACTCGGTGGTGGTTGAGGTTGATTGTTTGCTCATCGAAGCAATGATGCCTGCGAATTTGTTGATTTTCACCAGCATGGTATTGCGTTGAGCTTCGGATTGCAGCCTCAGGAACTCCTGCAGAAAGTTGCTCCATAGCAATTCGTTCTGTTGCCATTGTTCCGGGTAGTCGCGCTCGGTCTGGCGCCATTGTTGTTCCAACAGCATATTTAGATTGTCGGCAAACTCCGGCGTCTTACGGCGCTGCAGGTTGGCGTTGAATCTCGCTAGCCAGTCTCTTCGAAGTTGCATTCGCTGCTCGCCCAGGCTGTGTTGCGCTTTGAGTGTTTGCTCGAGCAATGCGCGTTGTTGCGGGTTGAATCCTGCACCCAGTCGCCCGGCCCATTTGGTGATGTTTTCCATACGCCTTTCGAGTCGATCCTGATCTGATTCACTCTCGTAGCGTTTGCGGAATTTCTGGTGTTGCTCGCGCATGTGGCTGTCGATCTGTTTAACCTGCACGTCACTCAGGCCTACAAGAAAATCATGTGCTTCGTTTAGCGGGTGGCAACTGCGTATGTTGTCAGTGAGTTCGCGAATTGTTTCTTCCCAGCTTTGGATTGCATCGGTATTCAGCGTTGCCTGGCCTTCGAGCTGGCTGCTAAGTGTTTTCAATGCTTCTGCGTAGAGGGGCAGTTGGGTGGCGCGATGCCAGCGATGGAACCGGGTTGCGCGATTATCAATCCAGTTGCTCTGGCGTTCATTGAAATTGGCGTATTCCTTAAAGCGATCGGCGGAACGCTCATCCAGATCGGCGTAGAGCGACTTCACCACCAGCGAACTGGTGCAACCGCTGAGAATCAGTAGCACCGCGCAGACGAGTGACCAGTGCAGGTTGCGGAAAGCTGGGTTGGTTGAGTTGATAGACATCGGCGCCCCTGTTCGCGTATCAGGACCTAACAGGGAATACTGTGGTCCTTGCGGTTAAAGACAATACATTCATTCAATAGTGCCCTCCAGATCGCCAAATGTCGGACCAAGGTGCGTCGACTGGCGCAGCACATGCCAGCAAACTGGTGCGCGCGCGTCTCGTCAGTGCGTCAGGGTGTCGCTGTAAGCCGGTTGGGCTGGCGGACAAGCTGATACTGTGCGCAGCCACAGCGCACCCTGTGTGCTGGCAGCGGCAATTCAACGTAATACCAGACCGGAGAGCAAACTCTTGGCGATTAGTGTGTTCGATCTATTCAAAATAGGCATAGGGCCTTCGAGCTCCCATACTGTGGGGCCGATGCGAGCGGCACACCTTTTCGTCGATGATCTGTCGACAGCTGGCCTGATCGACAATGTCGCGACGATTAAGGTGGAGCTATACGGATCCCTCGGCGCGACGGGCAAGGGTCACGGTAGCGACAAAGCCGTGATGCTGGGGCTCTCGGGCGAGTTGCCGGATCAGGTTGATCCGGAGGTGGTGCCGCAGTTGCTGGCGAAGATCCGCGAGACCGGCAAGCTGTCACTGGCCGCAAGCCGGGAGATCGCCTTCGTCGAGAAGCAGCATTTGATCATGCACAAGCGTAAGTCTTTGCCTTTTCATCCCAACGGGATGCGATTTGAGGCCTTTTCAGCGGATCGCGAGAGCCTGCGTACTTCGGTCTACTACTCGGTTGGTGGTGGATTTGTAGTAGATGAGTCTGCCGCCACTGGCGACGATCCGTTGGTGGAAGATTCTGCACGTCAGCCAATGCCTTTTGACAGCGCCGAGCAATTGCTGGAGATATGTTCGGAGCGCGGTATCAGTATCAGTGAAGTGATGTTGCAGAACGAAGGCGTATGGCGGGATGACGCCCGGACCCGCGAAGGCTTGCTGGATATCTGGCGGGTGATGCAGCAATGTGTGAATAACGGTTGTCGTCATGAGGGCACGCTGCCCGGGGGTATGAAGGTAAAACGGCGCGCAGCCCAGATGTATCGACAATTATCCGATCGACCCGAAATGGCGCTGCGGGATCCGCTTAGCATTCTGGATTGGGTCAATCTGTATGCATTGGCGGTCAATGAAGAGAACGCCGCCGGTGGACGCGTGGTGACCGCGCCGACCAATGGCGCCGCCGGTATCATTCCTGCGGTCCTGCATTACTACGAGCGTTTCGTCCCCGGTTCCAGCGATGAGGGCGTGTTTCGATTTTTACTGACTGCCGGAGCGATCGGCGTGCTTTACAAGAAGAACGCATCGATATCCGGTGCCGAGGTTGGCTGCCAGGGAGAGGTCGGTTCAGCCTGCTCAATGGCGGCAGGCGGATTGTGTGAGGTCATGGGCGGAACCCCGCAGCAGGTGGAGAATGCCGCTGAAATTGCGATGGAGCACAATCTTGGGCTGACTTGTGATCCGGTCGGCGGGCTGGTGCAGGTTCCCTGTATCGAGCGCAACGCCATGGCATCTATCAAAGCGATCAATGCGGTGCGGATGGCGCTGCGTGGCGACGGCACGCACTTTGTCTCGCTCGATAAAGTGATCAAAACGATGCGTGACACAGGTCGGGATATGAAGACCAAATACAAGGAGACCGCCCGGGGCGGACTCGCCATTAATGTTATTGAGGTGCCTGTCAATATCGTCGATTGCTAGCGTGTACTGGAAAGCAGCTTGTGAGCCTTGCCAGTAGCCGATGTGCCGCTGCGCAGGCTGCCAGGGCGAGCAGGAAAGAGATTGCGTTCATTTATTGGCAATTTGACATGACCCCGGGTTAAAGAAAAACGCGAAGGTGCGGCCAATTCCTTATAGAGATGCCCGGATAGTGTCGGCTTTTGCCGGTGGTGCCGGGCAGTTCATGTTTCCGGCCTGTGAGATGTGAGGTCGGGAATTTCAATAATGCAATTGGAGGCACCAATGCAAAAGATGCTTTTATCGGTCGCGGTGGCGTCCGTTCTGTTACATGGCTGTACCACCAAGCCGAACACCGCTTCCGCGCTTTCTGAATCCGCCAGAGCCAGCCTGGGCTACGTCATCGACGGGGTAGACGAGAGCATTGTGACCTCCGGTTCGGGTGAATGTCTGCGCAGCATAGACTGGTCCTCCGATAACGTTGTGGTTGAGTGCGCGGCGAGCACCAGCAAGTCAGTTGCCACCGTTGCGCTGGACGGCACTGCGCTGTTCGATTTTGATTCCGATGTGCTGACACCGGCGGGCCAGCAGGAGCTGCAATCGCTGGTTGCCAAGATTGGCGCTGACGGTACGGTAGGTACCGTTGAGATTGTTGGTCATGCCGACAGCGTTGGTACCGACACCTACAACCAGAGCCTGTCAGAGCGTCGCGCAGCGACGGTTCACAGCTACTTGCACAGTGCGCTCAAGGGTGTGCCGATGACTGCCAAGGGCATGGGCGAGAGTTCTCCGGTTGCCAACAACGCGACCCCTGCCGGCCGTCAGAAGAACCGCCGTGTGGAGATTAATATCCAGGCTGAGGTGGCGCAGTAGTCAGCATCGAGGGGCCTGCCTGAGGATCGGGCGGGCTCATGCTGATCAGGTGTCGGGCCAGCGTTTGCGGGTCGATTCCCAGTCAAATCGATAGCCTATCGACAGCATGACGTTCTCATTGCTGAGGTTGCTGTGTCGATAAAAATTAATCCGGTGAACACGGTATGTCAGCCGCAGGGTGGCGTTGTCGTAGAGGCGCCATTTGGCGGAAAGCGATGTGGTGAGATCGGCGTATTCACTGCCATTGAGGCTCGAATGAGCCAGTTCAGCAGTAAGTCCGTCGCCGATAGAGTGTGCTAAACGCCCCCCCAGAAACAAAGCGGTCTGAGCATCATCGGCGCGTTCAGCAGATGCACTTTCCAGTTCAAGCTGTTGAAACCCGATCCCCGCCTCTAGCGCCAGGCTAACGGTGCGGCCTCGAAAAGGACTGTTCCCCAGTGCCAGTACCGCGGTGTGTCGTGCGTCGATACCGATAGCCGGGTCGGCGCCGGTTGTCAGCCTGGCAAAATGATAGAAAGAACTGCTGATATTGAATTGTGCCTGGTAGCCCAGCCGGTAGCGCTTACCCTCAGTTTGATCGAGGTAATGCAGTGACACGTGCTGAGTCAGCGGAGGGCTCTTTTTCTCCAGTAACCCGTCCAGCGCTGGGTTGCCACCCAGTTCGCTGCCAACGGCCAGATCGGTTAGCCAGTCAGCGCGGGCTGCGTGAGACGTAAGCAGGACAGAGAGCGCTACTGCCAGAATGCCGCGTCGCCGGAGATATCGGTTTTCCAGCGCGAATTTCCCGCCCGGCACGGATCGATTACCAGGTGCGAACCGGGCCAGTGTCCAGGTGTACGAAATTTGATTCGGGATAGAAGCCGACGCCGCCACCGCCCAGTCTTAGCGCCGCGATATTGATGTTGCGCGTTTCAATTTGCGGAATGCGAATGTCTATCGCCCGGGCTTGCATGTGAAAGCTTCGTTTGGCGACACCCTCGGTAGTACGTCGGAGCATGTCGTTGGTTTTCTTGGATCGGTAGGCAGACAGCACCTGTACGGGCTTGTTCGTATCGAGCTTGCGATTGAGCAGATAGAGAATGTTGAGCAGGCGAGGGTCGATTTTGCGGGTCTCGCTGGTGCGGAAGTCGCGCAGTATCCAGTCGATATCGTCGAGGCTATCGGCAATGTATTGTCCATTGGACCAATAGACGGTTGAAATCATTTCACCTGTATGCACGTTGTGCAGTGAAAGCTTTCGATCCGGGTACAGAAATCGGGCAGTGCTCGATGCGTTTTTGCTGGCGCTCAATGCAGGTGCGGAAACACAGGCGCAAACTGCACCCGCCATCAAGCCCAACGCCTTGCGGCGCGGCAAAACAGGTTTGATGTGTTTTTCGTCAATCAAGTGGGTGTCCTGTAGGTCCTGGTACCGGCTCTCATTGACCAGCAGACATTTTCCCGCGGATGCGCAGAGAAATCGTCTCAACAGAAGCATGCATTTCTGGCGCCATCATGCTTCCCGAATTGCAATACTTGTGCGGTGATCCAAGACATTTTTGCGTACACTAGACGTAACACGTTGTTAGGTCAATGTGTCGGTCTATTGACAGCTACAATCTGGCCTCATCCAGGCCCAAATTCAAGGTATCAAAAATGGCAGCCCTGTGTTTTCGCCTGCGCAATGTTTCGGACGATGAGGCCGAGGAAGTCAGGCAGGTACTGGATCGGCACGGCATCGAACATTACGAGACATCGGCTGGCAGATGGGGTATTGGCCTGCCGGCAATCTGGCTCAGGCACGACGACCAGCTGGCACGCGCGCGCGAGTTGATTGAGGTCTATCAGGCGGAGCGATCCGAGCGTGTCAAAGCGGAGTATGCTGAGCGAGTGGCCAATGGCGAACAGCAGACGTTAGTCGGGTTGTGGTCTCAACACCCGATCCGGGTGATCGTTTATCTGGCGGTCATTGCCGTGATTGTCTATTTCTCGACTCGTCCGTTTTTTGGCTTGCTGGCCTAGTGCTCTGGCCTGCGCTTACCCGCAAGGTGGCCTTTGATGTTGCCTGTACCCGGACGGTAGCCGGCACACCGCAGGCCATCTGTATTCCATTTAGTGTTGTCAGCGCATCTGTGCATTAGAAGGTAGAACTGTTTGAATCCGGTACTCGTTGAAGTTTTTCGTAACCAGCAACTTGAATCACAGCACCGCGGTGCCGTGGTCGCTGTGGATGCCAGTGGCAAACGCCTGCTGGAAATTGGCGATGTCGAGGCGCTGGTGTTTCCGCGATCGGCACTCAAGCCCTTTCAGGCGATTCCGCTGGTGGAAGAGGGTGCCGCCGATCACTTTGAGATGACGACAGCCGAGCTGGCGTTGTCTTGTGCATCGCACAATGCGGAGCCGTTTCACATTGCGGCGCTCGAACAGTGGATGTCGCGGGTTGGTCTGGCGCCGGATAACCTGGAGTGCGGCGCCGCCTATCCGGGCTTTCAGCCTGCCGCCCACGCCATGGTGGCGCAGCAGCATGAACCGGGTCGACAGCACCACAACTGCTCGGGCAAGCACACCGGTATGCTGACTTTGGCGCGCTTTCACAACGCTCCACTCGCGGGCTACTCCGATTACCAGCACAAGACCCAGCAATCCTGGATGTCGGTGCTGCACGCTTTGACCGGCCTGGATATCGCAGCGCTGCCCTGGGATCTGGATGGTTGTGGCCTGCCGGCGCTGGCACTGCCACTGGCTTCTCTGGCCGCCGCCTACGCGCAACTGGGAGGCGATAATGTTTCAGCAGAACGGCGCGCAGCGATGACGCGAGTCTGCTCAGCTATGCGCCAGCACCCTGAGCTTATTGCCGGCACCGGCAGATGCTGCACTGCGGTTATGCAGCAAGTAGATGAGTTGACTGTAAAAACCGGTGCCGAGGGTGTTTTTGGTGCCTACTCGCACCGACACGGTATCGGGATCGCACTGAAAATTGATGATGGTGCGACACGTGGTTCGGAGGTGGCCCTGGGTGCTGTGTTGCGTAAACTTCAACTGATTGAAGAAAGCGACTATGAAGCGCTGGCGCGACATTTCTCTCCTGATGTGATCAATTCGCAG
>CAKZSB010000245.1 GCA_937920585.1 uncultured Granulosicoccaceae bacterium
CTCTTGTGACCGCCGGGCCAGCTGATTTCGACATCAACGGCTGCCGGGTTTTGTCCCAACCCGAAATGCAGACGAGCATCGCTCTGATTGCCTTCGCCTGTGGCGGCGTCGACATGCCGGGTGAGTTGGCGGCGGCCAGCAGTGATTCGTGCCGTGGCGCCGAACGCGGAGCGATTGACAATGTCTCCGTCACCTTGCAGATTCAAACCAATCCAGTTGCCGCTGCGATTACTGTTCAGCATTATCCGGCCGTTGGCGCAGAGATCGAGATCGCCATCGTTGTCGATATCGGCCCAGGCTGCCTGATAGGTAGGGCCCATGAGTGGCAGATTTTCGCGCTTGCCAGCGTCTTCAAACTGCCACTTTCCTTTGTTGCGGTAGAGTACAGCGTGATTGGGGTCGCCTTCGGTACTTTTCTCGTAGACGGTACTCAGGAAGAAATCGATGTTGCCATCGTTGTCGTAGTCTGCGAGTGCTGCAGATGCATAGGACTCCTGCCAGGCGAGTTTGCTGAGGTAGCTTCGATCATCGAAACGAAACTGTGCTTTGGGGCCGGTGTTTTCCAGTATCTGCGGACGGTCCTGATCTTCCGGTCGATGCGAGAAATTGGCAACAAAAATATCCAGGCGCCCATCGTTGTTCAGGTCCGCGAATGCCGATCCGATGGTGTGTCCGGCCTGCCGATACTGCTTGCCGGCATATTTTATCTTTCGTTTCAGTTTGCCGGCAACCCAGGTCTGCTCAGCGACATCGGTAAAGGTGCCACGTCCATCGTTGTGTAAAAGCGCATTGGGCTGCAGGCGATAGTGCGACACGTAGAGATCGACTGCGCCATCACTGTTGTAATCAGCTGCGGTGACGCCGCGGGTAGATCGCGCGGTTGCCGGCGCGCTGCTCCAGTGGTGTACGAATTGGCCGTTGCCGGTATTGCGATAGATATGATCGGGGTAGACTTTTTTCTTGAAAACCTCAAAGCCGCCGATGTACAGGTCGAGCAAGGCGTCGTTGTTGATATCGATCCAGACCGCCGCGCGCGAGGATTTGGCCGGCAGTTTCGGGAACGGCATTTTGCGGAATCTGTCGCCGCCTTCGTTTCGGTAGAGCTCGCCGCGGCTGTAGTTGAACAGATCGGGTCTGCCGTCGTTGTTGAAATCTCCCCAGACGCCAGCGCCGCCTTGCAGGCCTGAATTCGGTACCTCGGTGAATCGTGCGTCGCCGCGGTTGCGAAAAAGCCTGCCACCTGCGAATACATCTATCAGCCCGTCGCCATTGTAATCGGCAAACGCGGCCTTGCCATCGCCGTTAAATCCGCTCGCGGTGGTTATATCGCGAAACTGACCGAATGCCGTGGTGCCGAACAACAGCAGCGCTGCGCAGGTGCACAACGCCAATGACCGGATAACCATGAAGAAAAGCGGGTTGCGTTGTACTGACATAGAGGTTGGTCTAATGGCTGGTCGGAGGGGCTACACATGGTGACGTGTGTGGCTGGTTGATGCTGTTAAGAAATGTATAACAGGATTAGTATCCTGCCTCCGCGCCCGGACCGTACAGCGCCCGCTTAACGGTGGGCAGTGCACGGTTCGAGAATTATTGCTAACAGGTATTCGCGCTGTTCAATACGGCACGACTGGCCAGGCTGCTTGAAAAACTGATGACATCCAGCACACCGCAGGCGAGGTAGCGTCGAAGATCGCTCTCGGAGACGGGCTGGTTGCTGGCCAGAACAACAGGAATACGTGAAAAATACAATCGATCCGCCAGGTGTATCTGCTGCGCCAGCTCTTCGCCGGTGAGTCCATCGATATCGATAACGATCATATCTGCAGCGGTGCCGCGCGAGTCGTAATGGAGGCGGTCGACGTAGGCAATAGCGCTGCTGCCGGTGTGCAGGAAAGTCGCCAGTTGATTGCTCACGGCGTGTTGATTGCCCACAAGTATTACGCGTTGATAGGGGCTGAGTGCGCGGTAGTTGCTGTTTGCCATTCTTCGCTCCCGGTGTTGCAGGTTTGGTGAAACCGTCGTCGTTGTGTAATGCGGCTCGTTGTTAGCGGTTAACGGGGCTTTAAGCGGATTTCTGTTGTGTTGGGATGTTAAGGATTGTCAATAGCGTCTGCTTAAGCTGCTCGACAGCGCTTATCCTTGACTGTTGCGATCAATTTTCCTGCCATCGGAGAGCAGGCTGGTCGCAGTTTGCGAAGGTTTCACTGAAGCCTGGTGTTGATTGCAGCGACAGAATCGGCGTGAATTGATAAAATTCAGGCCGGGATCGGCTTAGGGCGGGTGTGCCGAATGCCACCGTTTTTCATTCGTACATTACGCGCACAAGGCTATGGCAAGTCACTACCGGTTAAATCTGTTGCTTCGCGGCTTAGAAGAGCCTCTGGATTTTGAAGTGCGCAAGGACGACTGGGCGAGAGCTCAGGGCTTGTTTGGTCAACTGGGCGAATTCGGGACCGAGCGACGCTTCCTGGTCTTTAACAGCATTGAGGGGCTCGCTGTTGCTGTGAGTGTGGAAGATGTGCAAATGGTGCACTTTCTATGCGACCCGGCGCAATTTGCATCCGATCAGAAACGCAAAGAGGATCGTGTGCGTCTGTGGATCAGAGCGCGCGCAGAGCCTGTAGAAGTGACAGTCGCTGAAGAAAAAGACGAACTCGCGGCGTTTTTTGTCACACTTGATGCCGGTACGGATCTTGTCCCCTTTCCCGGTTTTTACGACAGCGATGGCGAATTGCTGTACATGAATGCAGCGGAGCTCGTGATGGTTACAGCGCCATTGCACGAGGTTAACGAAGGGCATCGGAAGTTAAACGCAAGCGACGATAATCCTGCTGCCGGCTCCGATGATTTACCGTTTTAACTCGGGTAGTACAGGACGCGGATGGTCACGCTTTGGTGACGGCTCGCGGTTGCGGCAATTGCCAATTGGGTTTTATGCATGGGATAAACATTCTTTTCAGAAAATGGCATTAAAACATTCGCTAACCATTACCTACCCCCAGGCTCGTCATGCCGGATTGGCTCCGGAAACCAGATGTTACCGCGTTAGGGTATTCTAGAACCTATCGATTAGCCTGCCCACAATACTCGAACATCTGGATACCGTGACAAGCACGGTATGACGGGTGGGAGTCGAAATGGTGTGGTTTGCGTACCCTGATGAGTCTTTGCCAATTGAGCTTTATGCATGGGATAATGAGTCCTTTCAGGCAATGGCATTAAAAACATTCGCTAACACTACCTACCCCCCCAAGCCCGTCATTCCGGACTTGCTCCGGAATCCAGATGTTACCGCGTTAGGGTATTCCCGAACTCATCGACAGTTTTCACCGACTCATTCACCCATCGCGACATAACCCGGCTGCAGCTGCACCCTGGCAAGCCAGTTGTTCAACCCATGGAAACCTGCCAGATCGAAACCACCTTCACTGGCTACGTGGGTATAGGCGTACAACGAGATATCCGCAATGGTCATCCGCTCACCTGCCAGCCAGGGCGATCTGGAAACTGCACTTTCCATTATCTCAAGCGCTTTGTATCCACCCTGTTTCAGTGAGTC
>CAKZSB010000246.1 GCA_937920585.1 uncultured Granulosicoccaceae bacterium
CTTGTAGCGCCTGACCAGCGCTTCGATCCTTGCGACCAGTTCGTCGAAATCGAACGGCTTGGCCAGATAGTCATCGGCACCCATACGCAAACCGGCCACTCGTTCTTCAACGGCATCCAGCGCACTGAGTATCAATATGGGTGTATGGTTACCGCGTGCACGCAGCCTGCGGCAGACGTCCTGGCCGGAAATGCCTGGCAGCATGAGATCGAGCAATATAATGTCGAACGGGTGCTGTTTGAGCACCTCCAGCGCCTGCTCACCAGTATCGATATGTTCCGCCGTCCATCCCTCACCACGCAGTCCACGAACGATAAAATCCGCTACCCGGTGCTCATCCTCGACAACGAGTATGTTCAAGCTGCATGCTCCCGCTGAATGTTAGCCGGCAACGAGAACACGGCGATAAGGCCGCCGGCGGGTCGATCCTGCAATTTTATATCCCCCCCGTGGGCATGCGCGATGGATCGCGCCACTGGCAACCCGAGCCCGGCACCCTCACGGTAGCGTTCTGCCGCGTTGCTGCCACGGTAGAATCGCTCGAATGCCTGTGCCTTTTCTTCGTCGGTCATACCCGGCCCACTGTCTTCAACCAGTATCCGGTAACCATTTGCCTCTGCCTGCAAATCAATCCCTACCCACTCCCCGCCGTGGTGACGGGCATTGTCGAGCAATACCAGCAAAGCCTGACTAATCCTGCCCGCGTCACCTGCCAATGGCGCAGTCGTGAGTTCACTGCTGAATTCTGCATCATGTAAAAACGTATCTTTCACTTCGTTGATTACGGTAACGAGGTCCATCGTCTCAAGATTCAATCGAATTTCACCGGCTTCGGTTCGAGCGACAAACAGCAGATCGTCTACTAATCGCACAGTGTGATTGGCAGCCTCGCGGCTACGCTCCAGTGCTTCACGATAATACTCCACCGCTTTCACATCACCGCGCAAGGCAATATCGACCTCGCCTTTTATGATGGTAAGTGGTGTTCGCAACTCATGACTGACATCGGCAATCATGCGCTTGCGGCTCTCATCGATACGTTTAACATCCTCCAGCATCACACTCAGGCGGTGTGTGCGCGCCTCCACTGCCCGTTGAAGCCGTTCCTTTTCGGATGTCAGCGCACGGTTCTTCACTGCAATTTTATCGGCCATGTCATTGAAGCTGGTGGCAATCTCGGCCATCTCATCTCGCCCTGGAACCTTTATCTTGGTATCCATCTGACCTTCACCAAACCTGCGAACCCCACCGTGCAACTGTTGCAACGGGCGAGTAATTCGCCGATCGAGCATTGCGACCGCCACAAGCACAGCAAGCACACCCAGCAGTGCCAGCAATATCGTGATTCGCTGTTGCCTGATCGCCGCTCGCTCGACAGATGCTCCTGTGGCCTCAACCTCGGCCGATTTACGCTCCAGCGCAGCGCGCATCATCAACTGAAACTTCCCGTCTATTTCTTCGTTCAGCAATCTCGACAAACGCCCCCAGTCGGATGACAATTCTCCCGATCCGGTGGGCGAAAACTGATCGAGCCGATCAGTCAGGCTGCTGACACTGAGCTCTATCTCAGTCAGCGCATCGAGCTTGATCCGCGCATTTTCATCGCCAATCAGTTCCTTTTCCGATTCAATCAGATTGCGTATACCCGCTATGTCTACACCAACCTGGCTAATCAATCGATTTTTGCTGGCTCGCTGGTTACTGTCGCCAATGATGATTGCATCACCATATTGCTTGAACAGCTGGTATATGTGGCTTTCCAGGTTCAGGTAGCCTTCATAGATTGTGTGTGAAATATTGATCTTGCGGATCTGGAAACGCGATTGCTGAAGGTTCCAGTAATGCAAAACTGTACTTGAAAGCCCTAGCAGCAGAATGAAAAGCAGGGCAATACGAAGTTGAGTGACAAGTTTCATAGCGTTCAAAGGCTGGCAGAGTGACGCGGTGCCGTCGTTGCACAAAGGGTAACAGATCGGCCAACCGGTACAAGTCAGCACGCGCTATTTCAATGCAACAACTCAGCTGTTCATGAATCTGTCATCTTATAGGCCAATCAGGTTCATCTCGCTGTAAGCAGTGCAATATTTGTCTTGCCTACAATGTTAATGCAGGGCGAGCCGAGAGCAGAATTGATTGGAGATATCATGCGCGATGACTCATTGCGTGAGGTGTCATCATATCTGTTAAAACCTGGCCTGAAGGTTTGAACCTGCTCCACCGTCCGACTTACAGATCAACAGGTCTTTTCGCAGCCCCGCTGGACAATGTCGTACCCGAAAATGCGACTATGGCCAGCGCCGGGCTGCGAAATTTTTACAGCAATCGCCCGGCGGCCATATAGAAGGTGAGCAAGCCCAGCGCTATGTTTAGCCAGGACAGGGCAAGAAAAACGCGCCCCAGTGGAGCCGGATCTTTATCGGATATCAGAAAGGGAGAGCCATCGCGCGGCCGACTGATCAGGTGCGTCACCGGCTCAACCGATCGCTCCGCACGCAGACGACCAGCAACCACGTCGGCACGCTCACGAGCCGCCTGCCACTCCTGAACATCAACCTCGCCATCGCCGTTGCTGTCGAACTCCGACAACAGAAAAACCGGGTCGTTTTTCCATAGCCGAAGCAGCTTACTCACTTCGACGCTACGGTTGTGATCATCGTTCGATCCACCTGTCGTCTGCATCATGCCGAGCACATAGAGTGACGCACCCGGTCTGATGAAACGAACGCTGTATCGAGTGCTGCCCTCAATCCAGCTTTTGCGGCTACTCGACAGCACCATCGCGCCATCGGGATTCACAATACACTTACCCGTTTTATCAGTCAGTAAAAACGGCTCGGTGCTTATACCGGAATCGATAAGCACCCCATCGCGACGCTGCACACGAAAGCTCTGCCACACGCAGGGCGGCCCGGAGGCAAAGCCCTGGGTCTCCCGGGCATGTAATTCACAATCGCCCTGCAATTCGACGTAACCCTGCGCAGCGGTTTCGATTTTCGACAGCGGTGTATCGCTGATATAGTGCCAGAGCCGGTTGGCGCGATACCATCCCCACATTGATACTGCGCAAATCCCCAGCAGCAGCACACCCTCCACAACCTGACCCTGCGGCGCACTGCGTAATGTCACAACGCCAGTGGCCAATACGCTCGCTACCGCAAAGATAAATGGCGACATTTCGCGGCGGAAAAAATACGCCCCGCCAGGCACCCCCGAACCAACCATAACTCACCCGTCCGTTCGCAAAACCAGATTCAGGCAAACAGTGATTTCATGTCCACATCGCTGGTCTGCGATGGCTCCACTTCAAACAGACTTGCAGTGTCAAATTTAAATTGGCCGGCAATGATATTGGTGGGAAAGGCCTCGACAGCGATATTGTTGACGTTGACGCTATCGTTGTAAAACTCGCGCCGGTCTGCAATGGCATTCTCAAGAGATGAAATGCGAAGTTGCAGCTGCCTGAAGGATTCATTGCTTTTGAGTTCAGGATAATTTTCGGCCAGCGCGAAGAGCTGACCCAGACCACCGTGCAACATTGATTCACCCGCCGCCAGCTCACTCATGTCACCGCGCTGCAGAGCGTTGGCAACCTGAGATCGCGCCGCGGTCACCCGCTCGAGTGTTTCCTGTTCGTACTTCATGTACTCACGGCAGGTAGTCACAAGCTTGGGCAGCTCATCGTGTCGCTGCTTGAGCAATACATCGATGTTACTCCAGGCCGCCTTGACGTTATGCTTGAGCCGCACCAGTCGGTTATAGGCTGATATCACATAAAACCCGGCGGCGACTAGCATCGCAACCACAGTGAGACCGAAAGCGTCCATGTTCTTACTCCGCGTCGTTATTTTTGTATTCGCGGCAAACTGACGGCTTGGGTGGCTTTTACTTTAGTGGTCCATGTTACGCAAGGCTCGCACAGCTGGAGCCCCGCACGCCACTGGAAGTGGAGACAACACACTGGCGGGCACAAACCGGCTCCCTGCACTATTGCGATGCAGCGTGCCCAGAAAGGCAATAGATCAGGATAGAATGTCCGCCGCGGCAACGGCCTTGAGCACTTCAACCAGGCCGCGATCACGCTCGGCTGCCAATTTGCTGAAATGTCGACCACTCGCCATTCGATCACAACCATCGACCATACGATCGCGCAGCTGTTTTGTCAGCTCGGGAGCCTCCAAGCGGGTCCAGGGCCATTTCAGCGCCGGCCCGAATTGATCGAGATTGGTGGCCATACCGCCTTCCCCACAGGCCACATGAAAGGCCATGCACTGGCCCAGCAACGCCATCCGCGGTGCCGGCCCATTGATCAGCGCAGTATCAATCTGCTCCGGCGTCGCCTCGCCATTGGCGACCATGTGCAATGCCTCGCGCCACAACGCCTCTTGCAGCCGAGTCGCGATAAAGCCGGGAATTTCGCTGTTCAGCACAACCGGCGCCTTGCCGGCGGCCCGGTAGAACGCCTCTGCCCAGCTTACTGCGTCACTGTCTGTGGCATCGCCACCGACAATTTCCACCAACGGCAAAAGATAGGGCGGGTTGAAAGGATGCCCCACTACCGTTCTGCCCGGCGTGCTGCAGTGTTTCTGAATCTCCGTCATGGTAAGGCCGGATGTGCTGGAGCTGATCACAACATCGTGCGGAACCATGTCGCCAAGCTGTTTATAGAGCGCCTGTTTGATCGCAATCACTTCAGGCGCACTTTCCTGAATAAACTGCGCGCCTTTCACCGCCGCCTGCAAATCGGTGACGATCGTCAATCGATCCAGCGACGCACCCGGCGCCAGCCCCATCGACTCCAGGCTGATCCATGCGGTCTCGACAATTTCAAGAAACGACGCTTTTTCCGCTGCATCGTGAATGTAACTGACGACATCGTAGCCACGGGCCAGAAAGTGCGCACTCCAGCCACCGCCAATCGGCCCCGCACCGATACAACAGACGTTTCGAACGTCTTCAATAGCAGGATAGTTCATCAGCGCCCCTTGAAAACCGGATCGCGTTTTTCCACAAACGCCCGCACACCTTCCTCGGCATCTTCAGATTTCAACATCGCGTGGTAGGTAGGTAAATCACCGGTTCGCATGGTTTGAAAGGTCTGCTCAAGCGGCACGCACTCAATGCTTCGCAACACCTCTTTAACGGTTTGCAATGCCAGTGGTGCAGCTTTGGATAATTGCTCCGCCCACTCGCGCGCGGAACTCATCAGCTCCTCCATTGGCACCACTTTATTCACCAGTCCGTAGCGCGCCGCTTCATCGGCGGGCATACGCCGCCCCAGTAAAAACATCTCCATTGCGATATTGTGCGGCAGGCGACGCGGCAATCGTTGCAATGCTCCAGCATCCGGCACCATGCCCAAAGGCAGTTCCGGCAAGCCGAATTGAACGTGGTCGGCTGCAATCAGCAGATCACAACTCATCGCCAGTTCGAAGCCACCACCGATAACCAGACCATTCAACGCGGCGATCACAGGTTTATTCAGATTCCAGTTTTCGGTGAGCCCGGCAAAGCCGCCATCGCCGTAGTCACCATCCTCCCACCAGTTTTCCAGCTGCGCGTCACCGTCGTTGAGTGA
>CAKZSB010000247.1 GCA_937920585.1 uncultured Granulosicoccaceae bacterium
GGTGTGGTTTGGTATGCGGGATCTGTGGCGTTGGGGGCTTCCATTACTGATACTGGAAGTCTTTGCGCTGATTCAAATCTGTCGTGGCGCGTTTGGCGATCTGGCGGCCGACGCGCGTACGCGAATTGGCCAGATCGAGGGTACGCTGGACTTTCGTCGCCAGCAATTGCAGGCCGCGATCGACAAGAATGCATCGAATGTAGATGTGTTCAGGCGCACGATCGATTCACTCGAAAAAGGTATTGCCGAAATTCAGTTTGAGGTGCAGCAGCTTGAGGCTTCGGCACTGTCGGTGGCAGGCTTTGGTGTGGCCATGTTGCTGGCGGTGAAATTGTTTGAGGGGCTGGTGGCCAATCAGGTCCTTGAGCGTCGCTACTCGGACTGGTTATCCGATCGTACTCTGGGTTCCGGAATCAATACCGGTCGCACACTGATCAGTGCCGGGTTTGTAATCCTGGTGGCGCTCGCGAGCATTATGCACTTTGTGTTTCCCGGCGCGATACCGCTGTTGTCAGACTTCCCCACCCGACCCGAGATTCGGCTCAGTGCCATTGCGTGGGTCAAGCAGCTTTTCAACACGCTTTCACTCAAAGGCGAGTTCGTATTCGACGGCATTGCCTTTGGCATTCGAACCATTCTCGATGGCCTGGAAGTGCTCTTCGTTCGTACGCCGTGGATTGTAATTGCAAGTTTTATTATTTTGCTAACCGGCCTGGCCGCTGGCACGCGCGCGGCAATTTACTCGGGGGCTTTTCTGGCCTACATGGGGCTTTTGGGTTTTTGGGAAAAAGCCATGACCACACTTGCGCTGCTGGGCACCGCCGCCTGTATCAGCATCGCCATTGGAATCCCGCTGGGTATGTTTTGCGCACGCCGTCCGCGCCTGTATTCGATCATTCGGCCAATCATGGATTTTATGCAAACCATGCCAGCGTTTGTTTTCATGATTCCGGTTATCGCGTTCTTTGGAACCGGCAAGCCGGCTGCCATTGTGACGACGATGATATTCGGCGGCACACCGGTGGTGCGACTGACCGTACTGGGGTTGCGTGGCGTACCTGATGATATACGCGAGGCAGCGATCGCCTACGGGGCGTCGAAATGGTATCTGCTGACGCGTGTCGATTTACCGTTGGCCGCCCCCTCAATTCTGGCCGGGGTCAATCAAACTATTATGCTCAGCCTGGCGATGGTCGTGGTGGCGTCGCTGATTGGTGCCAAGGGTCTGGGTGAAGATGTATTGGAAGCGCTGCAATATGCATCGGTCGGGCAGGGAATCCTGGCCGGTTTTGCTATTTTGTTCTGCGCGATGATTCTCGATCGGGTGCTGCAGGGGCGCCGTAACTAACAGGCTCTGCGCGCAATCGTAATGTTCCGCGGCGCGTGATCAACACATGAGAACGACATTAGCGATTGTGTTGCGGAAAATAATTGAGCGAGCCGATTTTACAGCGTGGAGAACTTGGATCCGATCGACAGGCACAGACGGTATAGTGCGAGATAATCCAACATGTCCAGTCTCGACTGTGAGTGACCGCAATGAGCGACCATCATAAAGAAAGTCTTCAGCAGGCGCGCGCCAGCAAGCAACGCAGAAGAAGTAAGCCTCTGCCCGGTGGTGGTGAGCTCACACTGATCGAAAAGCCTTCTGCAACCGATCTGTTCAAACGCGCGATGCAAATGCGCCGCGGGTCCGAAGATGAGGAGATGGACGAGGCTGCAGCCGTGGAGTTGCTGTTGCTGGCAGCCGCCCAGGACTATCTGCCGGCCAGTGCAGCGCTGGCGCTGTTTTGTGAGTCACACATCGGCGAAGAAGAGCGCGACGCGCACTTTGATCGCAGTATCGAATGGATACAAACCAACGCCGAGCGCAACGATGAATGGGCCATGCTGTTTCTCGGCACGATGTATTTCGATGGACAGCGGGTTGGCCAGAATTATCCCGCCGCCGCCCGATTATTCCAGCAGGCCGCTGATTGTGGCAACGCCAGTGCACAGGGGTTTCTGGGCTATATGTACGCGGCGGGATACGGTGTGCCGGGCAATATGCAGGCGGCCGTTAGCTACTATCGTGCAGCAGCAGAGAAAGGGCATGTGGTTGCACAGTTCGACCTGGGTGTTTGCTACGCGCAGGGGCATGGCGTGGTGAAAAGCAAAGTTGAGGCAGTCAGATGGTTTCACCTTGCCGCCGGGCGGGGTGACCTGCATGCGCAGGCGATGCTGGCAAAAATGTATCTCACCGGCAACATGGTCGAACAGAGCAATGCCGAGGCGCTGCGCTGGTTCAGAATTGCCTCTGACCGTGGTCATATTGCATCGCAGTTCGATCTTGGTATCTGTCATGTGAACGGCGTGGCAGGTGAGCAGAATTACGCAGCGGCGATGCGTCTGTTTCGCAAAGCGGCGGAGGGCGGTTATGCCCAGGCCCAACTGGACGTTGGCATTGGCTACGCGCTGGGGCTTGGTGTGAGCAAAGATGTCTACCAGGCGGTTTACTGGTTTCGCATGGCGGCAGACCAGGACAATGCCGCAGCCCAATACAATCTTGGCCGTATGTACGAGAGTGGTGTGGGTATCGAGCGCGATATTCAAACCGCGATTGAATGGCACCATCGTGCAGCTGAACGGGGCAACAGCAAAGCTCAGCTGAACCTGGGGCTGCGTTTCGCGCACGGCAGAGGGGTGGATAAGAACTACGCCACGGCGATTCACTGGCTTGATCAATCGGCAAAGCAGGGTGACGATCGCGCGCTTTATAATCTGGGTGTGCTTCATGCTCAGGGCTGGGGCGTTAGTGCCAGCCTGGACAACGCACGCTCGTATTATCAGCAGTCGGCCAGGCTGGGCAATCAGCGCGCCGAAAAAGCTCTGCAACAACTGGCGGTAAAAACGCTGTCCGAAACCGCCTGATCCCGCACGGGCTGGCGCGCCGATCTGGCGTCGCCGAATGAGACGGGCAGTTTGAGCCCGTCTTAGTTCAAACTGCTAGAAATTCAGCGAAATATCCCGATGACCGGCGTCGCAGGCTGCGACGTAGAGCGCCTGCTCACGACTGAGTCTCGATTGCTGTCGGGCGCCGATAGTGGACCGAATCGTGGCCTCGTATTGCGCCACTGCCGGTGCAAGATCCGACTCTGCCGTCGCGCGCCATTGCATTTGCTCGTCGTACTCCTTCTGCGCAGCAGCCAATTGCTTGAGCGCTTTTTCAGTGCTTGGTTTCTTGGCCTTTATTGCCCGGCGCGCTTTCGACAGCGCAGTTTTGATGTTCGATGCACCGGCAAGATCCGAGAACTGTGCAGTGAGGGCCTCGATTGAGGCTATCGCGTCTTCGGGTTCACTGTTCTGGATTTCTTCGGCAAGCGCTTCGATGGAACCGTCGAGTGCTTTCATGCCGGGTGTTGCGGCGAGTTGCTCCTGCAGTTTTAGGATGGGTGAATAACCCTTGTCGGCAGCCTTGCGGTAATCGAGGCGGGCCTTGCGTTCAGCTTTGCGCAATTTTTCAAAATCGGCCTGAGCGTCCTGCCACTCGGGCGGAATGGTGGCGAGGATATTTTCCTTCTCGCGGGTAAGTTCCTCCATCCTGCTTTCCATGCGGCTGCGAGCGTCCTGCTGCTCAGGGCTATTCAATCGTCCGGCGCGGGTTTTCAGTTCGGCAAACTCAGCGTCGATCTGTTTCGTGGCCAGTTGAATATCCCTCACGGTTTGGTGCAGCGGACGATAGCTGACGGAGCCGTTCTCCACCTGTGCTGCGGCATCTTCGGCGGCAGTCAGTAAACCGATCGCGTTGCCGGCGTGCTCGAAACTGTCGGTGACCGAACTGGCCAGTTTTTTCGGTAAGCCGCTGAAGTCCAGTGCGCTGACGGTGCCGATTGCCCGAGTGATTTCATCTGAGTTGCGCGCGAATTGTTCTGACACATAGCTTTCGAGGCAATGTTGCAACTTCGGATTTCGCGGTGGAGGTGCCGTGTCGGAGGTGAGCGACATGCGTTTTGGCAGATAGTTAACCAGTTGCGGGTAGTAACCCACAATGCCAAGCGCACCCAGTTGCAGCAGGATGAACACGATTACGCCCTTGTACATGGATACCGTTTTGACTATTGCCGGCGCTACACCGCGCATATAGAAAAGGGCAAAACCGAAGGGCGGTGTTAAAAAAGATGTTTGAATGTTCAGGCCGATCATAACGCCGAGCCATACTGCTGTGATATTTGCCGATGGGTCAGCCAGCAGAATGGGGGCGACAATCGGCACCACGACGACCGCGATTTCGATGAAATCGAGAAAGAAACCGAGCACGAATATCACCGCCATCACGATGATGAACTTGCTCCAGAAACCGCCGGGTAAACTGTTCAGGTAATCGCGTACCAGTTCTTCTCCGCCGAAAGCGCGAAACGCTGCGGTAAGCATCGCCGCACCCAGCAGGATGATGAAAACCAGTGATGTGGTCTTAGCCGTATCGATCATCACGTCGTACAGGGTGTTCTCGATTCGATGGACCCGAATGCCACTCCAGATCAACGCGATAACCAGTCCCGCCACGGCAATGAGCGACAGCGTAATGCCCAGTTGATCACGATCGGTTTTGATGTCCTTGATGTTGTTGTCGAACATGGCCAGCAGGACTGCGATGGCCACCAGAGACAAGCCTGCAAGAATGGCTGGCCGGTATGAACCTTTACCCGGCTTGAGCCGGTAGCCGGCCATGAGCAGCGCGCCAGCAGCACCGATTGCACCGGCCTGATTAACGGTGGCAATACCGGTGATGATGGAGCCCAGAACCAGAAAGATTAACGTCAGTGGTGGCACCAGCGTGCCCAGAACCGAGCCGAGAAAATTTTTGTCGTAAGCACCTTCGAATTTCACCGCGGGCGCTTTGGAGGGTCGTAGCAAGGCGTAAATGAGGATGTAGAGCATGTACAAACCCACCAACACTAGTCCGGGAATAAAAGCGCCGAGGAACATTTCGCCAGCACTGGTAGAGCTGACATCAAACTCGGATGGCATGGAGATTTCGCCAGTGGCGACTTTGTAGAGTGCCTTGCGTGCGGTGCTGGCCTGATCCGTCGCGCTGGCTAGCTGGTCGGCCAGAATAATCAGCACGATAGAGGGCGGGATGATCTGCCCCAGGGTACCCGAGGCCGCTATAGTGCCGGTCGCCAGTGAGTGCGAGTAGTTGTTGCGCATCATGACTGGCAGGGATATCAATCCCATTGCCACCACTGTGGCGCCAACAATACCGGTGGTCGCAGCGAGTAGTGCACCAACAAAGACCACGGATATTCCCAGGCCGCCGGGAACCGGTCCAAACAATTGCGCCATCGTGATCAGCAGGTCTTCGGCGATTTTAGAGCGCTGAAGCATGATGCCCATGAAGATGAAAAGCGGAATCGCGATTAATGTGTCGCGTTCAACTTCCCAGTAAATCCCGCGCAGGTTGGTTACCCCCGCCGACAGCCATTGGCTGGGGCCGCCCTGTGCAAAATACGAGTTGGGGTCGCCCGTGAACAGATAGCCGCACACGGCTGCGGCGGCGATCGCGATAATGGCGGAGCCCGGTAGCGCAAAGGCCACCGGATAACCTGATCCCAGTGCCAGAGCGAGCAGCAGTATCAGCAGAGCCAGAAAAATTAGTTCCACAGTGAGGTCTTCCGGTTGCTAGTGTGCGGCGGTGGTCGTTGCGGCTCGACCACCCGGGTCGTCGCGATAGTCGGCACAGGATTCGAGAAATTGCGCGACAAACTGAATCAACATCGTGATGGCGAACACGCCGAGGAAGCCTGCCATCCAGTATTTGGTGTACATGCCAAAACCTGACTGGGATACTTCGAAATTGGCGATCGGGCCGTAGATTATTGCGGATTTTCCGCCAAAGCCGATCACGATAATGGTCCAGCACAGTGTCGTGCCGAGCATTAGTGCGCCAAAGGCGTTAACAAATCCCTTGGTGCGGGTTTTCATGCCCGCGTAAAAGACGTCAACCCTGACGTGGCCCTCTTCCAGCAGCGTATGCGCACTGGCAAACAGGAACAGGGCGGCGTACCAAAATCGCACCAGGTCGCCCATGAATGCCTGTTCGTAGGAAAAGATGAAACGAGTGAGAACGATGGCCAGCTCGGCAACAACGATGAGCAGCGCGAGCCAGTGAAAGCCCAGGGTTCGGGTAAATGCGCCGACCACAAAACCGAGTATCAGCAGGGGTACGTGAACCATGGGGCCGCGAAACAAGGGCTTGGCCAGATCTTTGGCCAGTTGCTCATTGACGATCAGCGGCAACAGGCTTTCGACTCGTAGAAATGAAATGGCCATATCGACGAGGCCGACGAATACGACCGCCCAGAACATGGATCGAATCAGATAGGCATTGATGCTACTGATCAGCGCGGCATCGATTCGAAGTGAGCGATGCGAAGAGCGGTTGACGAAACGCCATACCAGCAACAGCGGAATTATGTAGATCGCCAGTTGCAGCCAGGCGCGCCAATCGAAAGAGGTGACTCCCCTGACACCAGGCCAGCGCAAGCCCTGAACCAGATAGTTGCTGACAAGATAGGCCACCAGGTAGGCCAGCATCGCCCAGCTGAGCATTCGAATAAAATCGGATGACCGACTGCTGCGGAACGGTTCGTTAGCGTCTGCAGATTCCATGAAGGGCTGCCCTTGAATCTGTGGTTGGGAGTATTGCGCCGATAGCGTTTATCGGCTGCACAACAGGCGCTGTGCAAGAGCGAGGGCGGGCAAATGCCGCCCCCGCGGTCGTGCTGAACGCGCAGATGGAAGCGCTAGATATCCAGAACGCGATTTCGCTGATTGGAGAATCCAATTTCAGCCAGTTTCAGGTAGGCACCCATTTCGCGCAGTGCTTCCTGGTAGTGGTCGTTGATTTTCGCTGCCAGTTCGCTGTGCTCGCGAGTTTCTTCGAACACTTCTGCCGCCGCTTCGCCGAAGCTGTCGTAGATTTCGTCGTTGAATGAGCGCAGCTCAACGCCGTGTTCATCGACCATGCGCGCCAGGTACTCACCGTTGTTGGCAAGCGCTTCTTCCGGCTGTGCGGCGTGCTCTTCCAGGCAGGCGGCTGTGATGATCGCTTTTTCCCAGTCGCTTCGCTTGCTCCACCATTCGGCGTTCATACCGAAGGCGAGGCCACCACCTGGCTCGTGCATGCCGGGTGAGTAGTAGAACTTGGCCGCTTCGTAGAACTTCATAAAGTAGTCGTTGTACGGGCCGACCCATTCAGTGGCTTCAATGGCACCTGAAACGAGGTTTTCGTAGATCTGGCTGCCCGGCAGAGAAACCGGTGAGGCGCCCAGCTTGGCCATGACGTCGCCGCCCAGACCAGGAATACGCATTTTCAGGCCTTTCAGGTCATCGGCGGTTTCGATTTCCTTGTTGAACCAGCCGCCCATCTGTGCGCCAGTGGCACCACAAGCAATTGATTTAATTCCAAATTCGCCGGATAGTTCGTCCCAAAGCTCCTGGCCACCCTTGAATTTGATCCAGGCGTTCCACTCCTGGGTGGTCATGCCAAATGGTACCGCGGTGAAGTAGGCAAAACCGGGGTGCTTGCCTTTCCAGTAGTAGTCGGCAGAAATGTACGCCTGGCTGTTGCCTGCGGCTACTTCGTCGAAGACGTCGAATCCGCCAACGCGCTCGCCGGAGGCGAAGTACTGGGTTTCGATCTTGCCTTCAGACAGCTCGGTGATTCTGGCTGCGAGACGCTGTGCGCTAAGCCCGAGGCCCGGAAAATCGCGCGGCCAGCTGGAGACGATTGTCAGCTCAGTCTTGGATTGAGCAATAGCGGGTGCCGATGTGATAGCGGCGCCGGTCGTGGCGGCCGCGGCACTGGCGACGGCCCCGGTTTTCAGAAAGTCACGTCTTTTCATATATAAGAGTTCCTCAGCATTCGAGTGGTTTGACTGTGGCAAACGATCGCGCGCAACATTGATAACAGGAATACGTGCAGGGATGCCGCGGCGCAAATGTTAACAGGTTTTGGCAGTTGTGTACGCCGGCGCAGGTTGTTGTTCCGGCATCACATACTTTTAGTGTTGCGCGGGCTGGTGCGTTGTGGTTGCTGTTACAACCCTGAATGAGTCGGAACCCGCGCATTGAATGCGTCGGTACGCTAAATGTCCATGTTGATGTCGTCATTGGCGACGACTTCATCCATGTCAACACCTTCGTAGAAGTCGAATATCGTGTCGATCACCCGGTCTGTGTCGTCTTCTATGGTGAATAGTTCAAGGTCGTCCCTGCCGATGGTGCCGGTTGCCAGCATGCTTGCCTCGAGCCACTCAACAAAGCCTGCCCAGAATTCACGGCCCACCAGGATCACCGGGATCTTGCGGGATTTGCCGGTTTGCATCAGGGTGAGGATCTCGGCCATTTCATCGAGCGTGCCGAAGCCGCCGGGCATCACGACGTAAGCCGAGGCATACTTTACAAACATTACCTTGCGGGCGAAAAAATAGCGGAAATTCAACGCGATATCCTGATACTGATTGCCGGACTGCTCGAACGGCAGCTGGATATTCAGGCCGACACTTGCCGAGCGGCCGGCAAAGGCACCCCGGTTTGACGCTTCCATAATACCGGGCCCACCGCCACTGACGACCGCAAAGCCGGCATCGGAGAGTTTTCGCGAAATCTCCTCGACCTGCAGCGAGTATTTGTGGTCCTGAGGGAATCTGGCGGATCCGAACACGCTGACAGACGGACTGATGGCGGCGAGTTTCTGAAACCCCTCGACAAATTCTGCCATTATCTGGAATATCTTCCACGATTCACGGCTCAGCGCTCGGTCGGTCTTCTCCGTGCGCTGGTATTGGGACTTCGGGGCGGATGCCATTAGGTCGGGTGTCCTGGATTGCGGGCTGTTTTATTATAGCTGGCCCGTATCATCTTTCCATTTTAGTTACAGAGTATCGCATGACTGAAACACCACCGCTGGTTTTGGTAGACGGCTCATCCTATCTGTTCCGTGCCTTTCACGCGTTGCCGCCACTCACCAACGCCGCCGGCGAACCAACCGGCGCGATGTATGGTGTCATCAATATGTTGCGCAAGCTGCAGGACACCTACAAACCCACACACATGGCGGTGGTCTTCGATGCCAAAGGCAAAACCTTTCGCAATGATCTGTATCAGGAGTACAAGGCCAATCGACCATCGATGCCCGACGATCTGCGCGCGCAAATCGAGCCTCTGCATGCGATTATCCGGCTCATGGGGCTGCCGCTGCTGAGCGTGCCTGGTGTGGAGGCGGACGATGTCATCGGCACGCTGTCGACGCTCGCATCGGCCGACGACATGAATGTCCTCATATCTACTGGCGACAAGGACATGGCACAGCTGGTCAATCCGCGCGTCACGCTAATCAACACAATGAGTGATACCACCATGGATCCGGATGGTGTGGTGGCGAAATTCGGTGTGCCGCCGGAGCGAATAATCGATTATCTGGCATTGGTTGGCGACACCTCGGATAACATCCCCGGCGTTAATAAGTGCGGGCCGAAAACGGCGGTTAAGTGGCTGGCCGCCTACGATAGCCTGCAAGGTGTGATGGACAATGCAGGGCAGATCAAGGGCAAGATTGGTGAGCATCTGGCCGCGGCGCTCGATCATTTGCCGATGTCTTATGAATTGGCAACCATCAAGCTCGATGTCGAGCTCGAGGCAACACCGGCGCAGTTGAAGGTTGCGGAACCGTCGGTTAAAGAGCTTCGGGAGTATCTGGAACGCTATGAGTTCAAAGCGTGGCTGAATGAAATCGATGGTAAAACCGCCGCCGCCAATGCGGCCTCGGCGCCGATGCCGGCATCGCCGAAAAAACTTGAACGGCGTGAGTATCACACGATCACCACAGAGCAAAATCTGGAGGAGTGGATCGAGCGGATAGTGGCGGCCGGCCGGTGTTCCATCGACACTGAGACGACCAGTATCTACTACATGGATGCCAAAATCGTCGGCTTGTCGTTTGCCGTTGAATCAGGTGAGGCGGCCTATCTTCCACTCGCCCACGATTATGACGATGCGCCCGAGCAGATCGATTTCGATCGCGGCCTGGCGTTGCTAAAACCGATCCTCGAAAACAAGGCCATTGCCAAAATTGGCCAAAACCTTAAGTACGATCGCAATGTGTTGCTGAATTACGATATCGAGTTGCGTGGTATCGAGCACGACACGATGTTGCAGTCCTATGTCTGCGACGCGGCTGCCAATCGTCACGATATGGATGCTTTGGCAAAAAAGTATCTTGCCACTACTACGGTTCATTTCGAAGACATCGCTGGCAAGGGGAGAAAGCAGCTAACTTTTAATCAGATAGATATCGATAAAGCGTCAGATTACGCCGCTGAAGATGCTGATATTGCCCTGCAATTACATGAGACCCTGTGGGGCCTGCTGGATGATGAGGCAAAGCTTGTAGAAATCTATCAGCAGATCGAAATGCCTCTGCTCACGGTGCTTTCGCGGGTAGAGCGCACTGGTGTTCTGGTCGATGCCGACATGCTCGGCGTACAGAGTGAATATCTTGCGCAGAAGATGGTCGATCTGGAAAAGCAGGCGCATGAAGCCGCAGGTGAGGCGTTTAATCTTGGATCGCCCAAGCAGATTCAGGAAATACTATTCGAAAAAAACAACATACCGGTTATTCGTAAAACGCCGAAAGGCCAGCCATCGACAGCAGAAGATGTGCTGGAGCAACTGGCACACGATCACGCCCTGCCTCGATTGATTCTCGACTATCGAAGCGTCAGCAAACTCAAATCAACCTATACCGATAAATTGCCAGAGCAGATTAACGAGCGCACCGGCAGAATCCATACGTCATACCATCAGGCTGTGGCTTCGACGGGGCGATTGTCTTCGGCAGATCCCAACCTGCAGAATATCCCCATTCGCACGGAGGAGGGCAGACGTATTCGGCAAGCGTTTGTAGCGCCCGAAGGCTATCAGTTGATGGCGGCAGATTACTCGCAGATAGAGCTGCGAATAATGGCCCACCTGTCGGAAGATGAAAATCTTCGCGCGGCGTTTGCGGCTGGTCTCGACATTCACAGTGCCACCGCTGCAGAAGTATTTGGTTTGCCACACGATGGTGTTGATGATGAATCGCGGCGTGCTGCCAAGGCGATTAATTTCGGTTTGATCTACGGTATGTCAGCATTTGGTTTGGCCAGAAATCTCGATATTCCCCGGCGCGATGCAGCCGAGTATATCGATCTCTATTTTGCCCGCTACCCCGGGGTCAAACGCTACATGGATTCAACCCGGCTCAATGCCAAACATCAGGGTTATGTCGAGACTGTTTTCGGGCGCCGGTTGTATTTGCCCGACATCAACTCCAGTCGACATCAAATGCGCCAGTATGCTGAGCGAATTGCGATTAATGCGCCTATGCAGGGCACTGCTGCCGATATCATCAAGCGTGCAATGATTGACGTTGATGCCTGGCTGCAGGATGGAAAAGTTGATGCGCGAGTAATAATGCAGGTGCACGATGAACTGGTGCTTGAAGTAGCTGATGCAGCGATTGAACAGGTCTCTGAAAAACTGCGTTACCTGATGTGCTCGGCGGCCCAGCTGACAGTGCCACTCGAAGTTGAAATCGGAACTGGCGCCAATTGGCAGGAGGCTCACTGAAATGGGTGAACTCGATAACGAGGGGCCGGCCGGTGCCACAGTTGCCGCCAAGGGTGGTCACTATTTGAATGTTAATTCCGGTGCCATAACGCCACCCATTGATTTATCGACTACCTTCGCGCGCGACGATCGCTACAACCCGATCAATCCGGCCAATCTGTACAGTCGCGATAACAGCCCAACGTTCATTCATGCCGAACGTACGATTGCCGAGCTCGAGGACGGTGATGAGTGTTTGTTGTTTGGCTCGGGGATGGCGGCGATCGCTGCAATTTTTTACACCTTAAAGCCAGGCAGCCATGTGGTGCTGCCCGACTCGATGTACTGGGGCGCCTATAGCTGGATCAGACTTCATTGCGAGCGCGCCGATATTTTTACAAGCTACTATGATCCGGCCGATGCGGCGACCATAGCAGCGGCGATCGATCGCCAGACACGGACCAACATTGTTTGGGTAGAGACTCCCAGCAACCCGATGATGCACGTCACCGACATCGCACTCGCTGCTGAAATTGCACATGAAGCTGGCGCGTTGCTGTGTGTGGACAGCACGGCTGCCACGCCCGTGTTTTGCAAGCCACTCAATTATGGTGCAGATCTGGTTATACACTCTGCAACCAAATACCTGAATGGACACAGTGACGTGTTGGCCGGTGCACTGGTAACCCGCGATCGACACGACCTTTGGGATCAAGTGGCGCGGGAACGACACCTCGCTGGTGCGGTGCCGGGTAATCTGGAAGCCTGGCTTTTGTTGCGAGGTATCAGAACCCTGTTTGTGCGGGTGGAGCGTGCCGCTGTCAGCGCGATGCGAATTGCCACCATGTTACGGGCACATGGTGCGGTGGAAGCTGTTCTGTACCCCGGGCTGGCTGATCACCCTGGGCACGAGGTTGCGCAGCGCCAGATGACGGGCGGGTTTGGCGCGCTGTTGTCTTTTCAGGTCAGGGGCGATGAAGCGGTGGCTAAAAAGGTAGCAGGGCAACTACAGACGATCATAAGCGCTACATCACTGGGGGGTGTCGAGACGCTGATCGAGCACCGCTACAGCGTTGAGCCACCGGAGACCGGCGTACCGGAAAATCTGTTGCGATTATCTGTGGGTATCGAAAGCTGCGACGACCTCATAGCAGACTTACAACAGTCACTGGCCGCACTCGATAAGTAGATTCCACTACCGTGTGAATGCATGTTTTCAGTTTATTTCCTGCGGAGCAAAGCCGCTAACCCGCGGCGGCTGTAGCTTGCCGGGGCGAGGCTGCGATCTGGTTGCGGCAAACCCCCATCTTTCTTTCGATCGATTCGATCATCAGGCTTGCGACATCCTTACCGGTTGCCGCTTCAATGCCTTCGAGACCAGGAGATGAATTGACTTCGAGTAGCAGCGGACCACGTTCGCTGCGAATGATATCGACGCCGGCGACGTTGAGGTCGAGCGTTCGCACCGCCTTTATGGCCAGTTGTTTTTCTTCCTGGGTGATTTTTGTCAGCTCAGCGCGCCCGCCCTGATGCAGATTGGCTCTGAATTCCCCGTCGGCGGCATGGCGTTGAATAGCCGCTGCGACTTTGCCGTCGATCATGAAGCAGCGCAGATCTTTGCCTTCCGCCTCTTTTATATACTCTTGCACTAACAGATTGGCATGCAGTGATTTCATTGCATTGATAACGCTTTCGGCGGCTTTGGTGGTTTCCGCCAGCACGACGCCGCGGCCCTGCGTGCCTTCCAGCAGTTTCACGATCAGCGGCGCGCCACCTACCATGTCGATCAGGTTTTCGGTGTCCGATGGCGAGTTGGCGTAGCCGGTGATTGGAATATCCAGCCCGCGCTTTTGCAGCAGTTGCAGCGAGTAGAGCTTATCGCGTGAACGAGTGATGGCGTCTGCGCTGTTGCACGTGAAGGTGCCGAGGCTCTCAAAGTGGCGAGTGATGGCGCAGCCGTAGAAAGTCATGCTGGGGCGAATCCTGGGAATGATCGCATCCAGGTCGTTGAGTATCCTGCCATCTCGATAGTGCACTTCAGGGCAATCGGCATCGAGTTTCATATAGCAGTGCCGAATGTTGAAAAACTGCATGTCATGACCGCGTTTCTCACCGGCCTCCATCAGGCGGCGATTGCTGTAGAGCTTGGGGTCGCTGGCCAGAATGCCGATCTTCAATCCGTCAGAGCGATTGTTGGCGATGTTGCCGTAAAGCAGTTCTATCTCTTCGTCAGTGATACAGCCCAGAGTAAAGTTGTCGGCGCTGTCCACTAGCATTCGGCCGCTCATGGCTTCGCGGCCCAGCAACATTCTGAATCCCATGGTGTCGCGGTTGGCAAGCGATAGTTCGATATCCCATGTCTGTCCGTTGAGCGTTAGTGCCGTGGTAATTACAAACCTTTTCTCACTGCTGCCATTGGAGCTTTTGATGATGCGCCGGTCAGTGACAGGGGCTTCGCAGCGCACTATGGCGCGGCGGCTTTTCTGCAAAGGATGAATATCGAAGCGGACCCACAATGTGGAATTGCGAGTAAACGGATGAATATTGAACGCGTGGATGGCAGACGTGCGAGCGCCTGAATCTACCCTGGCCTTCAGTACCGGGACATCGAGTTGTGGCAGGGCACACCACTCTTGTGCACCCACAATAAATTTTTCTGTCTGGTCGGACATCTGTCACCTCGTTGTCTCGGGCATATGTGCACCACTTCGCATTGGTTGCGTAAGCCATGCCAAAAGCGTTGGAATGTGTGACCCGAGACTTGTCACTAGGGTTATAGATGGTTTTTTCGGAATGACAAATTTGCGTTGTTGTGGGTGGGTGAATGTCAAAGACCTGACACATCCGGTGCGGTGAGGCGCTTATGGTTCAGATCGGAGTGGATCATTCTGGCTCTTTGAAAAAAGCTGCTTCCGTTGCTGGAATTTTGCAGATCGCGGTAGTCGCAAAACTGAAAATTGGATAGCGTATTTGTTACAAAGAAGTCGACAACACATGGCCTGATTCACATTTCCGACAAGGTTTCCCCAGCCTGCAAAAAAGCTTGCGTCAGGTCCACTTTACGACGATTTTTTAAGGTTAATCTTCGCTCGCGACTGAGGTAGATGTAGGCCTTGGCCTGAACATCAAACCACAAGAAGTTCGGTGCTCGTCTACTCGAGCGCACGAACGACAATTTGCGGGAAATTAATGACTAATAAGACCAGAGTTGGCGGCGACTCGGGATCCTCCATGAAAGAAGTAACCGGTGGTGCGCTGCTAGAGCGGATCGGGAGCTTTCTGGGATTCAGGTGTAAGACGGTGCGCGAACTCAACGATGCCGAATTTCTGGGATTGTTCGATATTCCGGAAGTTCAGCGTTCGCTGGGCCGCGGCTACAACATAAAGTCAATGACAGCACTCCTCGATCACTACCGTCAGCGGGTCGGCGATGATTGGCTACAGCCGCCTTCGCAGCTGGCTGATCTGGGAATAAACACCGCTACGGCCACCGACGAAGAGATCATCGCCCGGGCCGACCAGGTACTTGAGTACGATATTGAGCAGATCGATCTGTTGCCGGCTCTCTCGCAAAGCGGTGATATCGATTGGAGTCGCAGCCTGATGCAGAGCGCTGACAGTGTGCTCAGAGTCAATCGACATACCTGGTGGTCGCTGCTGGGGCAGGCTTATCTGTGTACTGGCAACGAGAAATACGCGCGGGCTTTTGCTCGGCAATTATCGAGCTGGATCGACGCCAATTTTCCCATTCACGAGCAAGATAGTGACAACCCTATCTGGTCGAACCAGCAGATCGCGTATCGACTTCGGGTGAGCTGGATACCGGCCTTTGGCATGTTCTACGAGTCTCCACACTTCAACAGCCGCAGAAAGATGGATATGCTGCGCTGCATCTTTGACCAGGCGCGAGTGCTCAAGCAAGAGCGCGCCAAGCACAACCTGCTGATGGATGGTGGACTGGTCAGTGCCGGAATCAGTTTTCCCGAGCTTGGAGAGGCGCGCAACTGGCGGCAGGCGGCGGTTAGTCGATTCAGGGACGGTGTCAGTGGCATCGACTCGGAAACCAGTGACAACTTTTGGTCGTGGAATGTCCTTAACAGCAGCGACCGGGCGCTTGCCGAGTCGCATTAAAAGTCAGCCCGGTGGCCTGATTGATCGCCGGGCCTGCTTCATTGCCCGGGCGATCCGCTGATGGCTTGCGGCGTCAGCGCTGCCCGATTCACTGAACTGCCCGTCGTGGTACAGGTTTAATACGGTATCCAGTGCGCAGCGATGCGTGGGCCATTCCGAGCCAATCCGCTCGACGTAGGCTGCCGCCGATTCACCGGTCTCCCGTGTAAAGCCGTTTTGCGTCATTCTTTGGCAAAACAGCCGCCACTGTCTCTCGACCGGTGTTTGCGCAGGCCTTCGTTTAATTTTGTTCAAAAAGTTCAGCAGGCTCAGCGGAATCAGGATCAGGCCGAACACCGTGGCAACGATCATCCAGCCCCGAATCTGCTCGATCCCCAGCCACTTCCACAGCATCGTCTGGCTGCTGCGATCAAAGTCGATAATCAGCCGCTGCCAGGCATAGTTCATCGCATCCCAGCGCAGCGTGACCGATTTCGGTAAAAATCGGGCCAGCGAGCTGGTGGCATCGGCGATCGATTCGATGCCCTGGTTGACTCGCTCGGGCGCAACTGCAGCAGTCGGGTCGAATCTCACCCAATTTCCGTTGAGGTAGGCTTCAGCCCAGGCGTGCGCATCGGATTGTCGAACGATCATGTATTCGCCGTTCTGCTCTCCGCCCAGATAGCCTGTCACAACGCGAGCCGGAATCCCGGCGGCGCGCAGTATAAAAACGAAGCTGCTGGCGAAGTGTTCGCAAAACCCCTGGCGGGTATCGAACATGAAGTCGTCAATGGCGTTGTCGGAATTGATCGCCTGAGGTGCCAGTGTGTAATGGTAGGCCTGCTGGTTGTACCACTGCATGAGATGCTGGATCAGTGCCTCATCATCATTGGTTCGGGCGCGCAATTGAGCGGCAAAATTTCTTGTTTGCGGGTTGCTCGCCGTGGTGATCAGGTACTCTGGACCTGGCGCGTTTGCGGAGAATCGGTCGCTCAGGCCGGATTTTGCGGTGTACTGGGTATTTCTCGTCAGGCGTTTGGCCGAGTCTGCCACGCGTTCCCGGTTTAGCGTGGCCGGTGCTGTGCTGCCGAGTACGACCGGGGCGGTAATCGGGGTGTCCAATACCGGCAACCAGCGCTGGTAGGACGGTGACATCGTTACCTTATAATTGGTGCTATCTGTCACTCGGGCGTCGGGCTCGATTGCGCCGGCGGGTCTGCCGCGGGTGTAGGACGATGGCAAAGCAAACCAGTTGCTGCCATCGAATCCGCTTAGCACCGGGCCTCTCCAGTATCTTTGCCAGGGCGAAGGAATTTTGTCGTCGAACTCGACCCGCATTGCTACCTCTGGCGATTTTACGAGCTCGCTAACCGAGCCTATGGACATTTTGTCTGACAGACCCGTTGTAGCGCTGGATCCGTCGCCCCAGCCAGCGGGGTTGAGTCTGGGTACCGCGAGAAAGAGAATCAGCGCCACCGGCATTCCCTGAAGAAAGAGTTTGGCGGTTATGTTGACAGCCTCTCGTCTGTGCCACTGCATCGGGTGTCGTTGCAACTGAAACAGACATAACCCTATCAGCACCACGCCCGGCAGGGTCAGTACCGCGGCGACAATGCTCTGCCAATAGAAAAACTGGGTCAGCAGCAGCAGAGCACACAGGATCACCAGCAATGTCGCGTCATTGCGAAATCGGGTCTCAGCCAGTTTGAATCCGGTCAGCATGAATAGAAATGCGATGCACGGGTCGCGTTGCAGCACATGGCCGTACGAGACGAAAATCGCGATTGCGCCCGCGAGTGTCAGTGAACCGGTCAGGACGGGGTTGCTGATGATCGAATTGTCGATTTTCACGACCCGGCACAGAACAATCAGCATGCTCGGTATGCTGAGCCAGAGGGGTACATGGAACATCATCGGCAACTGTGCCAGCAGTACCATGCAGGCCAGCAATTGAATGGCCTGTGTGCCGAGCAAATTGGTAGCTGCAGGTTTGCCTGTCATGTGCGATCGTCTGCATCGCGGTCAATCGTCGCCAGATAGCGCATCAGGCGCAGCATCTGGCCTCCCTGCAAGTTGATTGACTCTATCCCCGGCATCACGACCCGGCAGGCCCGGGACTGCGCACGAGCCTGCACGATCCAGGCGCACAATCGGGACAATCGCTGCTCCAGGGGCATTGATGCTGGTAACTCGTCCCAGCGCAACAGCAGTGCCTCATCCTGTGTGGCGGATGCGAAGTCTTTACTGTACCAGCCCTTGCCTTTGGCAACGGCTTTCCAGGCGACGCTGCCCGGAGAATCCGTAGGCTGCCAGTTGCGCAGTGAGTCGAAATCTCCGCTGTGGGTCGCTCGACTCCGTAGTCCGTTGGCTTGTGTGGCCTTTTCGGAAGTGCCAGCGACAGGTGGAAATGGCGCGGCTGGCGTTTCAGGTGTCGGGTAGACATAGCTGTCAACCGGGGTGTGGACATAGGCCCAGCTTCGCCAGAGTCCCAGCGGAAAGGAGCTCGCAATCGTGAGCCGCCCAAGCTTGTGTTGACCGCGTTCGACCTGCTCGGCGTGCAACGTAGCGACGCCACTGCTGCCCGGTTCAATGTCGGTCAGTGCAGCGGTGTGAGCTGTGCCGATTTCAACGGAGTAGCGTTTGCGTGTGTCCTGGCACCCGACTTCAACGCGGAAAGCCAGAGGGCCCGGTGCGAAACAGTCTTCGGCGGTGATCTCTCGAAGCTCGATGCCGCTGAGATTACGGTAGGCATTCAGCAGGCACGAGGCGAACAACCCGGTCAGGATAAAGCTCAGCGCATATCCAAGGCTCAGTCGGTAGTTGACCGATGCCACCAGCATCAGCAGAACGACTGACGCCATCGCCAGTCCCAGTCGAGTTGGCAGGATATAGATCCGCTGGTGGCGCAGCGTGATCGGCAACGTGTCGCTGGCGCCTGTGCGGAACAGGCGCTGCCGATAGGCAGCGGCTTGGGCCGACATCGGGGCTAGTGCTCTGACAACACTAAAAATTGGAATACAGTATGGCTTTTGATGTGCCGGTCATTGCCCAGTTCAGCTATCACACCTGGAGTGCGGCCCATCAAAAGCCATCCCCTGCGGGCGAGCGTATAAACGGCCATCGCTGCGTTGCGCTCACTCACAATTGAACAACTGGGGCCGCCTAGGTATTCCTCAATCGCGCGCCTTGCGCTGACCACTTATCCACTCGCTGTATCCCAACTTTTAATATTGTCAAAGCACTAGCCACTACTGTTCAATCTGTAAGGGCCGTCCGGCAAATCGAGCCGGGCGGCTACAGCCGCCGTGGCGATGACGGTTGTGGTGTTGTTTTCCCCATCCACTACGTTCAGGCCACCGTGGCGTGCATTTACAGTGACAG
>CAKZSB010000248.1 GCA_937920585.1 uncultured Granulosicoccaceae bacterium
GCGGTCCGGCGAGATTAATCCTTTTTTCTCGTAGTACCGTATGGTCGACGCCGGTATATTGAGCTGCCGCGCCACTTCTCCAATCATCATTGTTTTAACCTGAGTCGGAAACGGTAGATTAGATAGCATAGAGAAACTAACACAACTATTGCCCCGACAAAGCGGATGGTATCTGTTGCCACAGGTGAGAATTGAATAGTCGAGTCGAGGTTAAGAAAGCCTGCCAGGCCGAGCAACGCAAGCAATAGCGGTAGTTCACACGCAACGATTGCAAGCGCTACAACAACAAGTGCCGGTGTGCGAAATTTCCTGAATAGGCCTCGAAGCTTGTGGATTAACGCTTTCATTGCCTCGCGTCTTCCACAAGTCGATGGAAGGTGTCAATGACATCGCCAGACTCGGATGGGGCCTGAATTGTCAGAGTCAAGTGCGTGCCGTTGTCAGTAAGCAAGTAACTCAGAAAATCGCAGCAATTCCTCTCGAACGCGATGAATTCCTCCAGCAACTCCCGATTTGTATCGGACTGCTCTAACTCAAGTTGCAGGCGATTGCCAACGCGAATTGTACGTCGAACCTGCGGAAGGAGTGTCTCGCGCAATAACCGATGACGTGAACGCTGCTCAGCCGGCGTGAGAGTGCAACTCTGTAGTATAGGCTCGGCCATGATTTTCCAGGTTTCTGATGATCTCCCGAATTAGCCTACAACTTAAACCATGGTTTAACACAAGCGCTAAATGTGACTCAAAGCCTGGATCGAGCAAACCGTAGGGGAGATAAGCCGCAGGGCGCATCTACCAACAAGTGACGAACGGGATTTGTCCCGATAGTGTGAACAAGGCAGATCACGTGCGCCTCGCTAACGCGTCGGGTTTCCGAGGCCCTGCTGTCAGGTCGTCTAAAGCTTGGTGCGCAAAAAGCGCGAGCAGGATTTTTTTACGATCTCGGCATAGGTTGGATAGGTAAAAATGGTGTCTGCGATATCTTCAGCTTTAAGGCCCATTTTAACCGCCAGTGTCAGGCACTGAATCCATTCACCTGCGTGTGCACCGATACCGGTGGCCCCTAGTATGCGATTGTCGGCGTCCATCACGATCTTTATAAAACCACCCTTTTTACTGTCCGTGGTAAAGCGGTCTGTGGCGGCATCTACTTTGAATGTTTGCACGCCCTGGTATTGTTCGCGCGCCTGGACTTCGGTGAGGCCAACGTGTCCAATTTCAGGATCGGTAAAAATGGCCCAGGGCAGTGCGGTGAGATCTATGCTTTTGTCTTCGACGTTGAGCATATTGCGAACCACCTGTTCGGCCTGAAAGTTTGCCACATGGCTGAACTTGGCCCGCGAAGCCGCATCGCCTACGGCGTATATATGCGCAGCACTGGTTTGCATTTTATCGTTGACCGTCACACCGTGACGGGTATATTCAACGCCGGCAGCTTCCAGATTCAGGCCGCCTAGATTGGGTACCCTGCCAATGGCGACAAAAAGCTCATCGACCAACAGTTTGCCTGGCTGCTTGTCGGCCTGTTCGATATTGATGCAGATCTTGCCGGAGGCATCTTGTGAACACACAGTGGCATTCGCGTCTGTGATCATTTCTATCCCCATGTCACTGAAAACCTTGATCAGGTAGTCGCTCACATCGGGATCGATCGCGCCCAGTATGCGGTGATGGCGATCGATAATGGTCACCCTGGTGCCAAAGCGGGCCAGTGCTTGCCCCAGTTCCGCCGAGATCACACCGCCACCCAGAAAGGCCAGGCTTTCGGGCTGTTCGCGCAGTGACCAGAAATTCTCGTTGTTCAACAGAGTGACCGGGTTGTCCGGATCAGTTGGCAATAGCCGCGGACCAGAGCCGGTAGCGATAATGAAGTTATCGCCTGTGATCGATTGATCGCCGATCGCGACGGTGTGCGCGTCGATAAAAGCACCGCCCGATTCATCGATGTAGGTATCGATACCCAGATCGTTGAAGCGCTGTGGTTGTTCGTGTGCGTAGACGCCGTCTATGATGGACGCGACATGTTCCATCGCACGCCTAAACGAAAAGCCGTCGCGCGCATTGAATGCCTGCAGTCCGTGCGAGGTGGAAGAGTCGATCGCATGATAGTGTTTGGCAACATCGATCAGCGCTTTGGAGGGGATACAGCCGGAGTGCGTGCACTCACCACCAATCTTGTGTTTTTCAAGCAGTGCTACTTTGGCGCCGCGTCTTTGTGCTTCGAAAGCAGCGGTAATCCCGCCACCACCCGCACCAATAATTACTACGTCATACGTGTTGGGCATCAAGGGATTCCGTAAAGATTACTTTGGCGGGTCCTTCGACTCCCTCAACCTGAAAATAGTTCATCTCACCGTGTGGCCCATTGATGGACAATACGCCGAATGCGTGGTGGTAGTGATCGCCATCATGGCCGAGTTGGCATTCGTCTTTGATTCGAGGCGCGGTGTTGAAACGCTCTGGCAGTGCCAGATTGTGCAATTGTTTATACGGCTGCCATAGCAATGCCACCGGTATCGCCCCAGAGCCGATACATCGGCCTCGTCTAAGGCCGGCGTAGGGTTCGAAGGCGATCAGATTGTGTTCGTGTCCCCAGAGCCACAGATCGATATCCGGCAGGCAGGATTCGAAGGCGTCGTATAGCACCGGGTTCAGGGCTAGTGGCCGATTTTCTGCCGTGCGTCCGATATTGCCCGAGGCTGTGAAAAGCTGGTAGTGCGACAGCATCACGGTTTTTCGCCCCTCGGCGGTTGCCATCTTGTGCTGATGCCATTGCACCTCACGCGGTTCGATGGCCGGTATTGCCGATAGCGCATCAGTGGGTTTGCCGATCTCGGGTGGCGCGCCGATGGACAGTATCTGCCAGTGTTTGTTGCGTAAACAGAAGTAGCTTGCCGGTTGCTGCAGTTCATCGAGCAGCCAGTAGTATCCGGCACCGCCCGCGTACAGATCGTGATTGCCCGCCAGATTGAATACTCTTGTCGTGTCCGGCAGATATTCGCGAACGACCGACAGAAAATGATCCTGCATTTCACTCTGTGTGCCAGAGTAATAGACATCACCCAGGTGGATGACAATATCCGGTCGCTGCTCAGCAATTCGGTGCATCACATTTCGGGCGAGTGCCGTCCCGGTGCCCCAGTCCGATACAAAAGCGATCTTGACTGGGCCGTCTTCATCATCCCCCAGTGGTAAGACAAAATCATCAATCGACTGGTAGTGACGATAGGGGATTGGCTGATGGTTGTTGTCGAATTCCAGCAGAATTTTAGCCCACAGCGGATCGCAGACCGAGTATCGAATCTCTGATTCCAGTTCGCGCACGCGGCGCGTGTTGCCACTGAATTTAGCCGCCGCCAGCCCAACGTATAAATGGGCACACTTTGATACCAGCGACCCCTTAGTGATGACTTCGGCGATGTCCACACCATCTTCACCCTTCGCAACCGCCGCCTCAAGCTGCCCGCAGGCCTCACAGCTCGCACGCATAGCCGGGTGATCCGAAGACAGGTTGTCTGCTGATTGGTCGCCTTGCTGATTCAGAACCGCGTGCAGAGCTGACTGCCAGCGCGACATGAATGACATGCCGTAGGTTTTTATCGCCATAGTGGTATGCGTTGTCTCTGGTAGGCAGGTTGACTCATACTCGACCGCAAACAGCGACCGAGGTTCCATCGCCGGGTAAGACAGGTGCGCCTCGGCCTCCATAGGTACTCTCATAGGGAAGTACTTTTCCGAGACTCGGGCCGTTGGTAGCCGGCAGCTTTCGCAAGGCAGTCTATACGTGCCTTGCTGACGCGGGCTGCTGTGTGTATCTGCCGGCCGGTTGAGGTGCCTTTCTCCGGTGTAGCTTTTGAAGGTAACTTGCGGCGTGAGCAAGGCTGCTCATTCGGGCCTCGCTCACGCGTCGGGTTTCCATTCGGCCCTGCCGTCTATATCGTGCTATGGCTCGTTGAGTTCCTTGGCACTTTTCTTATCGAGAATGCAGCACCGGAACGCTTACCATCCCATCAAATCAAACCCGTTTTTCCAAAGAACTACCATGAACCAACTATTCACGCCATTCAAACTCCGCGAAGTCGAATTCAAAAATCGTATCGCGGTGTCACCCATGAGTCAGTATCGCGCGAAGGACGGTTACGCGAATGACTGGCATCTGGTGCACCTTGGCCGATTTGCGCTCGGTGGGGCGGCGCTGGTGTACGCCGAGGCTACGGCCGTTGAGCGCGATGGCAGGCGCACCCACGGCGATCTGGGTATCTGGGATGACGACCATATCGAGGGCCTGAAACGGCTGGCGGCTTTTGTTAGTGCTGAAGGTGCAGTGCCGGGT
>CAKZSB010000249.1 GCA_937920585.1 uncultured Granulosicoccaceae bacterium
TTCGTCCTTTCCCCAACACTTAATTAGGCATTCCGGCTAGATGAAATCCATGCATTGGATTACAGTCGCATGTCGGGACATCTCACGCTGGATTGAAGGTAGCTCGGGCAAATTGTTGCACGCCCTGAAAAGCGCGCAGGATCCGTGCTTGCCGACCCAATTGAAAGGGATGCTCGCGGAACATGGTGACATGTTGGCGCACGATGAGGTTCTGTCGTCAATGGTTGAACGGGTCGACATCGATGCGAGTTCGTACGATGTCTATCTGACCCTTGGCGCCGCCTTTCGTCGCAACGGTGAATACTCGCGTGCCGTGGTACTTCACGAACACATGACGTCGGCACCTTCGTTGAGCGTTGCGCAACAACACCAGTCAACGCTTGAGCTGGCAACGGATTATTCGGTCGCCGGTATGCTCGACAGAGCCGAAGCACTGCTCATCGCATTGCTCGATGCAAACCCGGGCCACGTCGAAACCCGCAACCAGCTGCTGCGGCTTTTTGAAAAACAACAGGACTGGCAACAGGCTATTGAATGCGCGGGTTCCGGGCCGGTGTCACTGTCCCTGCCAGCCAGCGAGTTGATCGCGCAGTACTGCTGTGAGCTTGCGGCAGTGACACAGGAAGATAGCGATCAGTCAGGTGTTACGGGGTGGCTCGACGAGGCGTTAAAAAAAGAACCGGAATGCGGCCGCGCCCTGCTGATGCTGTGTGATCTGGCCATTGCCGCCGGCGACAGCGCACAGACCTTGAAAGTATTTGAGCGAATCGAAACGCATCACCCGGCGCTGGCGCCCGAGATAGCTGCAGCGGTGTTTTATTTACTGCGCGAGAGTGGCGACAAGGCCCTGTTATCCAAACATCTCGATTATGTGCGCCAGCGACAAAACAGCTATACCGTGATCAAGCTTGCACGCGAGGCAATTGCCGAGCTGGAAGGCGAGGCGGCGGCTGAGCGTTTTTTTCTTGAGCAGGTAGCGCGACGGCCCTCACTCAAAGCACTGTACGATTGGGCCGAGCGTGAGCTCACCGTGACAAAATCCCGAGAGAAAGACAAAATTGCTGCGATTGTGCAGATGCTGCGCGGAGCGGTGGACGACCAGCCGGTTTATAGCTGTGATCAATGTGGATATCGTTGTAACGAGCTGCAGTGGCGTTGCCCGGGTTGCGAAAGCTGGAAGTCGGTCAAAGTGATCATAGGTGTCGAGGGTGAGTAGCGCGCATTGATCTGCGTTAGCACTGTGTCCAGTAACTCTGTGCAGGACACTGGGTGGAGCCAGCGGTGAAACGTTGCACGGGCAAACCTGCTAACGTTACGGCTTTCGTGAATTGAGGCAGGGTAGCGTGATGGCAAATGCGGAACTAGCGGAGGCGACAATGTCTGCTGAAACAAGCCCAAACGGTCCACGTATTATCGTGGCACTGGACAAACCCGACGTCGATGAAGCGCTCAGGCTTTGCGATCAGCTAGACCCGCAACTCTGCCGAGTGAAGGTGGGTAATGAATTGTTTACTCGTGGCGGACCGGGCGTGCTGAACGAGTTGCACCGAGCGGGCTTTGAGGTTTTTCTCGACCTCAAGTTTCACGATATTCCCAATACCGTTGCCTCTGCCTGTGCGGCTGCAGCCGATTTGGGGGTGTGGATGTTGAACGTGCACGCCGCTGGCGGCAAAGCGATGCTGAAGGCTGCCAGAGATGCAATCGGTCCGGCCGGCACAAATGTGCCGCTACTGATCGGCGTGACGGTGCTCACCAGCCTGACCGAATCCGATCTCAATGATATCGGCGTCGCCGCCAGCGTCGACAGCCAGGTGCTGCGGCTGGCCTCACTTGCCGATGACGCCAGACTCGATGGACTCGTTTGCTCTGCGCAGGAAGCTGCATTGCTCGCGCGCGAACGTCCTCACCTGTTGTCTGTCACGCCCGGTATTCGTCTCGCCTCCGATGATGCCGCTGATCAGCGCCGAATCATGACACCGCAGCGTGCGATTGAGAGCGGCGCCAGCTACCTGGTGATTGGGCGCAGTATTACTGCAGCTCCCGATCCGGCTGACGTGTTGCGACGGATCGCCGCAGATATTCAACCCTAAACTGGCTATCGACGCAGCTGATATTTCAAAGGTTGGCAATAAATGAGTGACGACAAGGTTTTCATCTCCGTGCAGTCTCTGCTGGAGGATTCCTGGCAACTTGGGGTAGACATCCTGAAGAGTGGATTCCGGCCCAATTTCATTGTCGGTGTATGGCGCGGCGGCACGCCGGTTGGCATTGCGGTGCAGGAGTTTCTTGATTTTTATGGTGTCAGCACCGATCACATTGCAATTCGAACCTCTTCCTACAGTGGCAACGATCGCCTCGAAGCACCGGTTCGAGTGCATGGTCTGGACTACCTCATTCGCAATGTGAACGCCGAGGACGCGCTGCTGATTGTCGATGATGTCTTCGATACCGGCCTCAGTGTGCAGGGCGTCATTCACACGCTTCAAACCAAGGCGCGCCGCAACACGCCAGCCGATATTCGCGTCGCAACACCCTATTTCAAACCGACCAAGAATCGCACGACTATGCAGCCGAACTACTTCATTCACGAGACGGACAAATGGCTGGTTTTTCCACATGAAATGGATGGCTTGAATCGCGAGGAACTCAAGCGCGAAAAGCCTGAGCTGACACGCTTTATCGATGAGGTAGACCTGTTTTACGCAAAAGGTGCCAGTGTAGAGGCCGACGCATGATTGATCTTCGCAGCGATACCCTTACCTCGCCAACGCCTGCGATGCTGCTGGCAATGGGCAGTGCCGTTACCGGCGACGACGTCTATTCCGAAGATCCCACAGTCAATGAGCTGGAGCGCGTGGCGGCGTCTATGCTGGGTTTTGAGGCTGCCATCTTTGCGCCCAGTGGCACCCAGAGCAATCTTATGGCACTGATGGCTCACTGCCAGCGTGGAGATGAGTACATCGT
>CAKZSB010000250.1 GCA_937920585.1 uncultured Granulosicoccaceae bacterium
CACCTGGGGTGCGGCACATCAAAAGCCATCCCCTGCGGGCGAGCGTACAAGCGGCCATCGCGGCGTTGCGCTCACTCACAATAGAACAACTATTCCTCAATCGCGCGCCTTGCGCTGACCACTTCTTCACTCGCTGTATCCCAACTTCTAATATTGTCAAAGCACTAGTGTTCCGCCAGCAGGCTACTGACACACTGTTGGCAGTAGTGATTGGCTAAGGTGATCGGGTAAACCCCGCTGACTTCAGCCAGTCAAGCCTTGCCACACCACTACCCGCCTGGTAACCATATGAACAAATACGACACCTTTCGACGCCTGCATCAGCGCAGCGCTCTGCTGGTAATTCCCAATCCCTGGGATATTGGTACAGCGAGAATACTGCAGCACGCAGGCTTCGAAGCGCTGGCAACCACCAGTGCCGGTTTTGCCTGCTCTCAGGGGCTTGCCGATCATCAAGTCAGTGCAGCGGCGATGCTCGATCACTGCAGAGACATCGTTGAGGCAACACCCCTGCCGGTAAGTGCGGATCTGGGAAAAGGCTTTGGCGATACGCCCGAGGCTGTTGCCGACACGATTACCCGCGCAGCGTCAACCGGGCTCGCCGGCTGTTCAATCGAGGATTACACTGGCAATCCGGAGGCACCGATGTTCGAGTTTACTGCGGCAGTGGAGCGAATTGCGGCGGCCTGCGAGGCCAAACAAAAGCTCGATCACGATTTCATGTTAACCGCCCGCTGTGACAACTATGCAAGCGGTATTCGAGATCTCGACGATACGATCCTTCGGCTGCAGGCCTATGAACAGGCGGGTGCCGATGTGCTCTACCCGCCAGCCATGGACGATACGGGCGACATCAAAACGGTGTGCGATGCCGTTACGACGCCGGTAAACATTGTTGTCGAGGCACTGGACCCATCATGTTTACTGAGTGATCTGCAAGCGGCCGGCGTGTCGCGAGTAAGCCTTGGCACCGGTTTTTACCTTGCCGCCATGGGCGGGTTAATGAGTGCCATCGCCGACCTCACACAATCGGGCTCACTTGAATTTCTTGCCGGTGCGGCAGACTACGAGGCACTGGAAGCTGTGCTTACGCGTCAGTGAAACAACAGTTTTTTTCTCGACTAAGCGATATTTTATCGCCGGCAAGTTTGCTCCCACAAACCTGTAAAACCACAGCGTAAGCAGGATCGCGTTATTGCTACAATCGGTGATCTTTCCACGGACTGTGTAATTATGTCGATGACGCTCTGGGTGGCTTTCGCGTTGACCACCTGCGTTTTACTGATCATTCCCGGCCCCACCATACTGACTGTTATCAGTTACTCGGTATCCCACGGGCAGCGTGCCACTATCCCGTTAATCGCCGCCGTGGCCCTTGGCGATTCAACCGCACTTGCGATGTCGCTGGCGGGACTCGGTGCGATACTCGCCACATCTGCCTGGTTGTTCACGGTTATAAAATGGATTGGCGGCCTTTACCTGATTTTTCTGGGCATTAAGTTATTACTGGCGGGAACAGCCACACTGGAGGCAGAGCAATCTGCCACACTCGACTCACACTGGAAACTATTCACCAACACCTGGCTAGTCACCGCGCTCAACCCCAAGGGAATTGTTTTCTTTGTGGCCTTCCTGCCGCAATTTATTGATCCCTCAGCCCCGGCAGCACCGCAGCTTTGGTTGCTGTCGATCACTTTTGTCGTGCTCGCGACGATAAACGCTTCACTGTACGCCGTATTTGCGGCGCGCGCGCGAAGGCTGCTGGAGTCGCCCGTGGCACAGCGTCGTTTCAATATCGGCGGCGGCTCGCTGCTGATGATAGCCGGCGGCTGGGCGCTCACTGCACGGCAGACCAGCTGATAATCCAGCAGCCAGCAAGGCTCGGCAGAACACCGATTTTGTTACACTTGGCGCCGGTGGTTTTTCTATCCTCACTTTGCGAGAAAACGAATAAAAATCAAGCGACGGCAACATGCATCCCGCAACTCTGGTGGAGATGCCGTTCTACGACAAGCTTGCCGAGATACCACGTGGCAAACGCATTGATATCCCCGCCACGACAGCCCGAAGCACTAAAAGTTAGTTACCCCGCCTGCTGTCAATCAGGTCACAGTTTAAAAAAATAGTACGGCTCGATAAGCGACTTGCAAAGTGCCAGTCAGTTGAGCCGTCTGTGCCTGAATATACTGACCGAACGGTGCGCACCTGAGTGACGAATTCATATCGTCCAGCCACCGCATGTATGCAAGAAATACATGTCGAATCCTGCTCGCGATCCACGGCACAGTTTACCGCCAACTGACGCCAGTCCACGGACACGAGCCCGGGAACCAGACCGTGGCAGCTTAAAATCGGGGATTTAAGTGTCAGTACATGCAAGCTTTCGAGTCGTTTTTATTTTGCTGTGCACAGCATATGCGTCTATCGCATCAGCACAGTTCTCTTACAGTGTCTACAACGGCACGTTCACCACGCTGCCGGACTTTACTCTACTGACACCAGTCACCACCGGTTCGACGGATGTGATCGACTTGTCGGTTGTTAACAGTAACCCGGACAACATCGGCCTGGTATTCACCAACCAGCTTACCGTCACCACGGCTGCTACCTATGAATTTCAAACGACATCCGATGATGGCTCAAAACTGTTTATCGACAACAATCTGGTTGTCGACAACGACGGTTTACACGCGGCGGTAACGGTCAGTGGCGAGTTTTTTCTCAATCCGGGTGTCTATTCGCTCCGGGTTGAGTTCTTCGAACGCACTGGCGGGCAGGTTCTGGATGTTTTATACCGGGTTGAAAACGGCGTATTTGGCGCTATCCCGGCCGATGGCCAGTTGAACGGAACGCTACAGGGCAAATCGGAAATTGGAGAGTGGAGCGAGGTAATTCAGTGGCCACATATTGCGATATCGGCGGCCAACCTCCCGGACGGAAGAATATTGTCATGGTCATCCACTGAAACCAACGCTTTCCCTTCAAATCGCGAATTTACCCACGCCACACTTTTCGACCCGACAAACAATACTTTTCAAAACGCAGACAGCAATTTCCACGATATGTTCTGTGCCGGCATATCAACACTTGAGGATGGCACCATTGTCGCCTCGGGTGGCAACCCGGATGACACCCGAACCAGTCAGTTCGACCCGATCAGTATGACCTGGTCACCACTGGCCAATATGAATGACCGGCGCTGGTACGGCACCAACATCACGATGCCGGACAATCAAATTTTCTCAACATTCGCAAAGTCTGCAGGCAATCGATCAGAACTCTACAACCCGGAAAATAACAGTTGGGTTCGAACACCAAACTCCGGTATGCAGACGCTGCTCAACGAACAGGTTGCGATCAACTCAGCGTCCAGCCCGTCCGGCGCCTCCACCATGCAGTGGTGGGCTCATCTTGCGTTGGCACCCGATGGAAGAGTATTTCACGGCGGCCCCAGTGAAACACTTCACCTGTTCGATCCGTCGAATAATGGTGGCAACGAGGTGTTGGGGCAGCTTACCGATGGCCGAGCCCGGATGTGGGGCAACGCTGTCACCTATGAAGCGGGCAAGGTATTGCTGGTCGGCGGCAGTGATCGCCGCGAATCGCCGGCTACATCAACGCGCGATGTGTACAAGGTGGATCTACTGGGCCCGATGCCACAGGTAACCCGCGCCGCGCCTATGAACCATGCACGCACGCTGAGCAATTCGGTCACACTACCGACGGGTGACGTTTTGGTCGTTGGCGGCAACGCGACCGGAAAACTGTTCAACGATGCACTTTCAGTGTTTCCCACGGAAATCTACAACCCTGATACGGATAGCTGGCGACAGGCAGACGGAATTTCTGTTCCCCGCAATTACCATTCAATCGCCCTGTTGCTAAAGGACGGGCGCGTGCTATCGGCTGGCGGTGGCGCCTGCGGTAATGGCTGTGGGGCCAACCATCTGGACGGACAGATTTTCACTCCGCCGTATCTATTCAATAGTGACGGCACCAGCCGCAACCGCCCGACCATACTCGATGCTCCGGAGCAAATTGCGGCGGGCTCGCAAATAGTCGTCAGCGCGAGCGGCGATACCCGCCGTTTCAGTGTGGTGCGTTTGTCCGGAACCACACACCACATGAACACCGACCAGCGATTCTTATCCGTTACAACTGAGGATATCGGTGGTGGAGGCTACACGCTGGAATTTAATGCCAACCCGAATATATTGATTCCCGGCTACTATTGGCTGTTCGCGCTGAACGACGACGGCACGCCATCCGTCGGGCGAACTATTCAGGTAGTGCAGGCCGAATCGCTGCCGGATTCAGACGGCGATGGTGTGAACGACACCGACGACGCTTTCCCCAACGACCCGACCGAGACAGCCGATTCCGATGGCGACGGCGTTGGTGATAATGCCGATGTGTTCCCCAACAATCCATTTGAAACAACCGACAGCGACGGCGACGGCGTAGGCGACAATGCCGACATGTTTCCCAACAACCCGAACGAATCA
>CAKZSB010000251.1 GCA_937920585.1 uncultured Granulosicoccaceae bacterium
GGCCTGGTGCAATGCGCCGGACGTACCTGGTTCGATAGCGATGCAAAACTGTCGTTGCATGCCCGGCAAAGACGAACCGGTTTTGTGTTTCAGCAATATGCCCTGTTTCCGCATTTGTCAGCACAGCAGAACGTTGAGCAGGGCTGTCGCGAATTGCCACGCCGCGAGCGCCAGGCGCGTGCGCAGCACTGGCTCGCCAGAGTCAATCTCGATGGCCTGGGTGATCGCCATCCGCGCCAGCTATCCGGCGGGCAGCAACAGCGCGTGGCACTTGCACGAGCACTGGCGCGTGAACCCGATGTACTGCTGCTCGATGAACCCTTTGCCGCGGTTGATCGCGCCACCCGTGAGCGCCTGTATCGCGAGCTTGCGCAATTGCGTGGCGAGCTATCGATTCCCGCCGTGTTGGTTACGCACGATCTCGATGAGGCGGTTCAACTGTGCGATTCGCTGTGCATGTTGTCGCAGGGCACTACGCTGCAAAGTGGTACTGCGCGCGAGGTGATGACTCGCCCGCAAACCGTTCTGGTTGCCAGACTGGTCGGCATGAAGAATGTTTTTCGTGCCACCGTGCTCGAATCTCAGCACGATGGGTCAGTGTTACTGGAGTGGCGCGGGCAGCAACTGGTTGCCAGTCGCTCGAACGGGTTTGTCGCCGGTGATGCCGTGCATTGGTGCATTCCGCAGTCACACATTGTGTTGCATCGACGCGATCGGCCCTCGCGCGGTGAGCGCGAGAATCCACTTCAGGGCCATGTCGCTCAGATCCTGACGATGGGCGACAACGCGATGGTGTCGGTGGAGGTGGCGCGCACGGACAAACCGCCGGTGTATCTGTCGGTGCCGTTGCATGTGGCCGAGCGCAACGGGCTCGCGCCCGGTGTATCGGCGACCGTATCGTTGCTGGCTGACAGCATACACCTGATGAAACCGGATCGATTAGGTCGGAGTCGCCGGTAGGGTGTTGTCACGAGATCACGCACAATCCGGTGCCTTTGCATTCTGTTACCTGCTGCACCGTGAATTACAGGCGCAGACATACCTGATTGCGCTCCATTGTTGTAAGTGTGAGTAACCCCAGCTCACAAAGCCGGTGCCAGTGCCGATACCGCTGATATGATATCAATCCATCGATATGATATCATTTCGCGAAACTGAAAACAGTAGGGACAAACGAAATGGCATCGATGACTGTCCGGAATTTACCGGATGAGGTTCACCGCGCCCTGCGTGCCAGAGCAGCAAAAAACGGACGCAGCACTGAGGCGGAAGTTCGCGCGATCCTTGAGTCCGCCGTGACGTCCGATGATCAACGAAAGCTAGGAAGCCTGTTGGTAGAAATCGGGCGGCAGGCAAAATTGACGGATAATGACCTTGACGTCTTCGAACGCGACAGGACGCCGTCGCGAGATCTGGATTTGTAATGATCTTGCTCGATACCAATGTCATCAGCGAGCCGATGAGACCTGTCCCTGAACAAAAGGTTGTTCAGTGGATTGACGCCCAATCACTGGATACTTTGTATCTGAGTTCCGTTACCGTGGCGGAGCTACGCGCCGGTGTATCAATACTGCCTGACGGTAAGCGCAAACAAGCACTAGGCTCAGCGCTTGAAAACACCGTTTTGCCAATGTTCTCCGGGCGTGTATTGCCCCTTGACGAAAGCACTACCAAATTCTATGCGGATATCATTGCGTTAACGAAGAGCAGAGGTGTCGGGATTTCTTTGGCAGATGCGCTAATTGCCTCGATTGCGCTCGAACGTGGTTATATTATTGCCAGCCGTGATGTTGACCCGTTTGAGGCTGTCAATGCAAAGGTGATCGATCCCTGGAGATTGTGAGGGTTAACAGGCTCGCCGGGTCTGATCTGGTAATTTTTTGCCTTTCGTCAGACGTAATGCGCAGGATTCCAATCCAGATCAATCACGTCTGTGCATGTGATTTACAACACTATCGCTTTTTCGCGTATCAGAGGCGATTTTTGCTTTCCTCGTTTTTGATAGTTTCTGCTCGCGCCTCGCCACCTTTTTTCAGCGTTGTCACGCAGTACCCCTGTCTCTGCCTTTTACCGCCGCAGTCATACGAATTCTTACCCGGACCTGCCACAGTCGCTGGACAGCGAACAACACCTGTGTGAGGCTTGCTACTCCCACCTCTGCGCGCAGCAGCATTGCGTTGCTGCTGACGTTTTTATTCCGGATTAATTGATGTCCACATCGAATGCCATGCCCTGGCGGCTGGTGATTGCCGGCTGTATCGGTTTTTTTGCCGCGACCGCCACTGGCAGCACACGCGCGCCGTTTTTGCCCGATATGGCGGCCGATCTGAATGCCTCGCTGCCGGCGATTGCGAATCTTTTTGGCGTCACCGCTGCGGCCTGGGGTACATCCTCATATCTGGCGGGCCGCGCCTCGGATCGCTTCGGGCGACGCGGTTTTCTGATTGTTTGTCCGGCGCTGCTGGCGCTGGCTATGGCCGCGGCCGCCTATGTGCAAACCTACTGGGCACTGGTTGCGGTGGTGATTGCTGCAGGCATGTTTTGCGGTGCGTTTACGACTTCTATTCTGGCAGAAGTTGCGCTGCGCACTCACAGCTCGTTTCACGGGCGCGCATTGGGATATGTGATGAGCGGACAATCGCTGACACTGCTTTTCGGTGTGCCGGTTGCGGCCTGGCTGGGTGCTGCGATTGGCTGGCGCGGTATGCATCTGGCGCTCGCGGGCCTTGCGAGCTTTGCGGTTGTCTGCATCCTGTTCGGGCTGGGTAAGGCAAAACCGGCG
>CAKZSB010000252.1 GCA_937920585.1 uncultured Granulosicoccaceae bacterium
CGGCGACAGGCGCGAGCGCATTGCGACGAACGGCAAGCTGGCGGCGCGAAGTGACCGGGGGCAGCAATGAACGGGACAGGTAGATCATCGATTCCCGGGAGATAGGGGGCTATCTTCCGCTGCACTGTGTTTGGCAGGCGCAAAAAAAGCGCAGGGGCCGTGCGATCGAGCTGCATTCCGGGGCGTCTCGGGGGGGCAGAATGTCAGGCAATGGCGATGAGTTCGGTGGCCGGGGGGCGCATCGCTTACCGGTACCTGCGATCAATGACTTTCAGCGCGCCAGCTGCGGTTAACGGGAACTGTCGCAACCGGTTACAATGCGTGCTGCAGAAAAATGCGCCCACTTCCCAACCGTGTAGTCGATCCCCTTAATGGCTGTCACTCAGTCCACAATAATGTCGTTCGAATCCTTAAAATTGTCAGCGCCTCTGCTCAGGGCGATTAGTGATCTGGGCTATTCGTCGCCCACATCCATTCAGTCGAAAGCTATTCCCGCGATTCAGACAGGCAGGGATGTTCTGGCGGTCGCGCGTACCGGTACCGGCAAGACTGCCGGGTTCGTGTTGCCGGTACTGGATATTCTCGGCAAGCGAAACAGTCGCGAATCCAATCAGGCGCGTGCGCTGGTTCTGGCGCCTACTCGGGAACTGGTCGTTCAGTTGGCCGAGTCCATTTCAGCGCTGGCCAGATACACCGAATTGCGTTCGGCGGCGGTTTACGGCGGGGTCAAAATAAACCCGCAGATGCAGCTTTTACGCAAAGGCGCAGACATCCTGGTTGCCACCCCGGGGCGATTGCTGGATCTGCATGGCAAAAATGCGATTCGTTTTGATCATCTGGAGGTGCTGATACTGGATGAGGCAGATCGAATGCTTGATCTTGGCTTTAGCAAAGAGGTATCCGGGATACTGGACATATTACCGGGTAAGCGTCAGAACCTGATGTTCTCCGGGACCTTTGTGCCGCAGGTTCAGACGCTCGCGAGGAAAATTGTACGCAAGCCGATTGAGATAGGCGTTGTGGCAACCGGCAAGGCGGCAGAGAACATTCGCCAGTGGTTGATCCCGGTGGATAAAAAACGGAAACCGGCGTTGTTGTTACATCTGTTGCGAGAGCACCAATGGCCACTGGTGCTGGTGTTTGTGCGAAGTAAAAAAGGTGCTGATCAACTGGTCACTTTCCTCGATCGGCAGGGTATTTCCAGCGACGCATTACATGGCGACAAAAGCCAGGCGGTTCGGCTCAGGACCCTCGATAGATTTAAAAACCGTGAACTGCAGGTGTTGGTTGCGACCGATATCGCAGCGCGTGGCATCGATATCGAGCAATTGCCACAAGTTGTTAATTTCGATTTGCCCAATGTAGCCGAGAACTATGTTCACCGCATTGGTCGAACCGCTCGTGCCGGTGAGAAAGGTGAGGCGGTATCGCTGGTTAGTGCGGACGAACATCCTCAGCTCATGGAGATCGAGCGATTCATTCAATCCCTGATTGTGCGCGAATATGAGCCAGGTTATGAGCCACGACATGAATTACCTGTTTCGGTACTGAATACAAAACCGTACAAGCCCAAAAAACCCAAAAAGAAAAAGCTGGCGCAACAAAGAGCCCGGGTGGCGCCCGAACCAAAGCGTGCCAGGCGCAACACCCGAGGCGGGCGATAGTCGTGCATGCAACGATGCGAGGTTCAAAGTGATGGTGGTGTTAATGATAAGGCTAACCGGGTTATTGCTATCCATTTTGGGGGTTGTGGCATGCGCGGGTTTAAGTACCGGCAATTTCGGTCCATTCGAGCGCTCCCTGAACCAAAAAAGCTACGGTTACCGAGTGGTGGAAGATCCAACGAAGTCAGCGCCCTCAAAGGTCGTTGAAATATTTGAAGTCAGGCCGGGTGATTGTGACAAAGACGGCGGCTGGAGTGATTGTGCTAATGATCGCGAAAGAAGTGAGTTGAAAGAGCAAAATAAGGACAATTACCCGAATGACGAGTACTGGTACGGGTGGTCTGTATATTTTCCGCTCGACTACATTAATGTGTTTCCTACAAAAACGGCCCTGGGGCAATTTCATCAAAAAGGGGCGCATCCGGTATGGATGTTTCAGAACGCGGGCGGTGGCTATCATCTCGATGAGCAAGTGCCCGGATACACGAGAAGATACTACGAACTGGTAGCAGAAAGTGAGCTCAGAGGTCAGTGGCACAAGGTTGAGGTCCATGTCAGGTGGGCCACCGACGACAAAGGCTTTTTCCGGGTGTGGATCAACGGGCAGCAAAAGGCCGACTACAAAGGCCAGACAATGACCGCAGATGCCGTGTACTTCAAGTATGGTGTGTATCGCAGTTTCATGTCCCGCTACCAGAATGCCAACGACACTGATGCTGTTCCCGCTCAGATCGCGTATTTTGCCAATGTGAAAAGAGGCAGCAGCAGAGAATCACTAGTTGCCAGCCAGTAGAAAACGATATTCTGCTAGACTGCTGGCCGGTGATGGAAAAGTGCATCAGAGGCTAGTTGCAGTGATATGTCTGCCAGTATAAATCCCGAAGCTACTAACGTGGTGCGCTCGTCGATACCGTTCTTTACGGTGCGGGAAAAGGCGGCCGCGGAATCACCGGAAAAGATGTTTGGTGATGAACGAGGAAAGCTACACAGCGGTTTTTGCAATATCAGCTGGACACCGTTCAAAGTATTGAGAACCATCGACAGGAGTTTACCGGTTTATGTGCCACAGGGCAGGGGTAGCATTCAGGGTTTGGAAGTAATACCTGGTGAGCAAATCTGGTTGCGTTTGAAAGAGAAGCTTGCGGGCAGAAAACCCATGCTGTTTGTGCACGGTTACAATGTCAGCTTCCGGAAAAATATGTTGCGTGGCAGGAATTTCCAGTTCTATACAAAAATGGAGGAGCGGCTGGTCCTGTTTAACTGGCCGTCGGCCGGGCGCACCGTCGAGTACACGCGTGATGAATCCAATATGGAGTGGAGCGTTCACTATTTGCAGCAAGTGATACTCGGGCTGCTGCACCATTTCGGCCCCGGTGGTTTTGATCTGGCTGCTCACAGCCTGGGTAGTCGAGGTCTGCATCTGGCGTTACAGGGGCTCGGCCGATCCTGGACTGGCAGGGGTGTGTTGTCGGATAACCTTATTCTGCTCGCCGGGGATATCGACGCCGACTACTTTCGCCAGAACCTTGAAGTCATCAGGCCAACCTGCAACCGATTAACCGTATACGTGTCAGATTCAGATCGTGCGTTAGCGTTGTCGCAGGAGATCCATGGTTACCCGAGACTCGGTGAGGCGGGTGATCACCTGCGCGACATGCCCGGCGTTGACTTCATCGATGCATCGCGGCTACCGGTGCAAAGAGTCAGCGGTCATCTGTACCATATCGACAACGGCTGGATCAGCGCAGACTTACGTCTGCTGCTCCATGATCGGCTGGCGCCTGATGATCGAAAGCTGCTGACGCGATCGAACAGTATGGGTGGTTCCAGCTATTGGTATATTGATGGAGCCGGCTGAAAAGTGAACAAACCGGGAGCCTGAAAACCAGGATGCTCAACTTTTTATTGATTTGTTACGCTGTGCTTGCGGGTGCGTTGCCAACGGACATTGGCAGTTATGGCTGCGCGCCTGATGCAGGCGAACTATAATCATCCGCTGCTCATGACTCGTACAATGATACCAGCGATATGAAACAATCCGATCAAGCCGTCACTGGCATCATCATCTGTGATCACGGTAGTCGCCGTGCGCAGTCAAACGACAGTTTGAAGGATGTGGCAAAACGTTTTGCCGAGCGTTTTTCAGCAGACTGTCAGATCGTGGAGCCGGCTCATATGGAACTGGCAATGCCCGATATCGACGCCGCCTATGCAACTTGCGTTGCCAGAGGGGCTACGCATGTAGTGGTACTGCCGATGTTTCTGGCACAGGGCAGGCACTGGACGCGCGATATCCCGAGCCTCACCAGTCAGGCCGCCGCCAGCTTTCCAGGCACCACCTATCAGATCGCAGAACCCCTGGGCATTGATGACCTGCTGCTGGATCTATTGAAAAAGCGATTCGATGCAAACGACCAGCCAGCGCTTGCCAGTGGCGATGTCGATCCGCGGCTTGAAGAATTGCCAGCCACAAAGCGGCGGAATCAGTGCAGCAGCTGTCCATTCGAGTTCGATCAACACAGTGGTGTGATCAGTATCAAGCCGGGCAGTGGGCTGGAAAAAAACACTGGCTAGCGATACAAAAAGAGCAGCTGGGACTCCGGCGATCAGGTAACCAGAGCGTTTGTCCGGATGGGGTGGATGTCTATGCATTCTGCAGGTGCATAACGTGCCAGTCGCCAGTCGCCAGTCGCCAGTCGGTTGAGGTTCATGTATCGCGTAGATTAAACTACCGCTATGCACAACGGATCGTCAGCTGCCAGTTTCATTCGTGTAACCTGCGCAGCGCCTGTGCCTGAAAAGCTGTTCATCTCATAGCCAGCGAACTGGCGCGGACGAGAAATCATGAAAGAATATACCCGGCACGATGCGACCGCCCTGGCAGAGCTGGTGCGCGATCGCAAAGTCAGCGTCACTGAGTTGCTGGAGTCGGCAATAACACGCGCCGAATCTGTTAACCCGTCGATCAATGCGATCATTACCCCGTTGTACGACTATGCGCGTGAGCGCCTGCAACAAGGTTTGCCGGCGGGGCCGTTTCACGGTGTACCGTTTTTATTTAAGGATTTGCTGTGCGAGTTGGAGGGCGTGCCGCACAGTCAGGGGTCTGCGGCTTACAAGGGTTACATCAGTCCGGATTCGAGCAACCTGGCCAGGCGCTATCAGGCGGCAGGCTTAAACATATTTGGAAAAACCAATACCCCGGAATTTGGCCTGCTCGGGGTCACCGAGCCTAAAGCATTTGGCGCGACGCGAAACCCCTGGGATTCAGACCGCAGCTCCGGTGGTTCCAGTGGTGGCGCTGCGGCCGCTGTGGCGGCAGGCATTGTCCCTGTTGCCGCCGGCGGCGACGGAGGCGGTTCGATCCGGATTCCAGCGGCCTGTTGTGGCTTGTTTGGTTTGAAACCAAGCCGCGGCCTGATGCCGACCGGGCCGCATCGTGGCGAACTATGGGATGGTGCCGTGGTTGAACACGTTATCAGCCGAACTGTTCGCGACAGCGTGCGGATGCTCGACTGCATCTGTGGTCCGGATGAATGCACGCCCTATCCACAGGTATTGCCTGATACCCCCTATGCGGCATCGCTTCGCGCACCTCAAAAGCCGCTTCGTATCGGCTTTACCACACATTCATTCATTGGTTCGACGGTCAGTTCGGCAGCCGAAGACGCTGTAGATGATGCGTGCAAATTGTTATCTGACCTCGGCCATCAGGTTGAGCCGATACAACTGAATATCGATGGCGAACAGCTGGTTGATTCCTATCTGGCGCTGTATCACGCCCATGTTGGCGCGTTGATGAAGAGCAGCAGCGATATCCTCGGTGTATCGGTCGCGAAGCTGGCGATCGAAGAGGAGACGCGCAGCCTTGGCACGGTCGGCAGTCTGATATCGGCCACCGATATGGTGCTGGCACGCCAGTACTGGACCGAGCTTGCCCGCACCATGCATGCAATACACGACACCTATGACGTCGTATTGACACCGACCATGGCAGATATCGCACCACAGATCGGTCACTTCGATTTAAATCTTGCAGAGCAACTCGGTATCAAGCTGGTTAACCGTTTACGACTGCATCGTTTGTTGATGCTCAGTGGCATGGTTAAACAGACTGCAAAGAAAATGCTCAGCCAGTATCCGTTTACCCAGCTGGCAAACTTCACTGGTCAGCCGGCGATGTCGGTGCCGCTGTACTGGAGTGAAGGCATGCCGTTGGGCGTACAATTCATGGCACGCCTTGGTTGTGATCAGACATTGATAGAGCTTGCCACTCAGCTGGAAGAGGCAAGACCGTGGTTTGATCGCAGGCCACCGGGATTCGATTGACAATGGTACCGGCAGTTCCTTATGTGGCGGACACATTAGTTGAGTATGACCGCACTGCGGGTGGTGTGTTAATCCGGATGAATCGTGACGGGGCGATAAACCGTTGCGCTTGTGAAGAATCCGGGACAGGCACCATTCAACGATCGATGGAATGAACAGGGCAGTTGCAATCAGTGCTGTGCTGGCATAGACGGTAGTTGCGAAAGTGCGCCAGTGCCACGAATGAGGCGCCAATCAACGTCAGCACGCGCTCGATGGCCTCGCCCGCAGAATGGCCGACGCTGACTGCCAGAATCATGCACGCCAACCCAATGATTCCGTAGGCGGCAACCCGCCTGCAGCCATGGTTTTTACACCCGAGCGTTAATGCAAATACACTCAATGGAATAACCAGCAGCAGCATACCGAGGTGGAACGCCTCGTGTTCCAGATTCAGTGTCAATGCCATCGGCAAAAACACTATTGCAAGCGGCACGGCCAGGCAATGCAATGCAATGAGCACAGCAGGGACAGGCCAATGGCAGTTCGATCGGATAGTAAGCGGAGGTTGTCGGTGCTATTCATACCTGGGTTTGTTTCGATTGAAGGCGTAGTGCGCGTGTACTTCGATGCGCTGACATATCAGGGCATCACGGGTTACTAATGTTGATACGATAAGAGATGATATAACATATCATATGTTGGTTCAATCTGAAGATGAACGACCTGCTGCCGGATCGATCGAAAATCGACTCGATGTCCACGAACAGCCGATGCGTGCCAGTGGTGATGCCCAACTGCGGTTTGAAGGATTTCCAGCCACCAAACGATGGATTCAGCGCAGCAGCTTTCCGTTTAAGTGCTATCGGCAGACTGGGGGGATCGGACTCAAGCCAGGTAGCAGGGTGGATCAAACAGCAATACAAAACGATAGGGGGTGTTGCGACAGCTAATCCAGTTTAAACCCTCTGGATCGGATAAAAGTGCCAAAATCAGCGCGTTGTTCCACGCTGTACTGACGCGCCTTGTCTTCCGACCAGCCATAATCTTCCGAATAACCAAAACGCGCGGTATCTCGCTGCTGTTTGCAGGGCTGTTGCTCAGCGCGATGCCTGTCGTAGGCATGCACTTTTGCCTGCAGATCCTGCTCGCTGAATCGATCCTGGTGCACGGTAACCGACAGTGGCAAGCGCATACTCGGCTGTGTTGCCTGCGAGGGCCAACCCATGCCCAGTCCCGCTACCGGAAATACATGTTTTGGCAGTTGCAACAGGTCGCAGACTTCATCGCAGTGATCGCGTATCTGGCTGATCGGGCAACAGCCGAGCCCGACGGATTCGCAGGCGGTGACAAACGCCGACAGTGCGATACCGGCATCGATGCTGGCATTGAAGAACGCATCGAGGTGATCGTTCGGGAACGGTTTTTCACGCCAGCTGGCAAGCTGGCGCTGGCGGCGATTGTTGGCGCAAAAGATCAGTAACACCGGTGCATTTGTGATCCAGCTATGCTGACCAAAAAGAGCATTGATTGACGCGCGAATTGTGTTGTCTTCAATGATCACGATATCGCGTTGCTGCAAGTCGCTCTTGGTTGGCGATGCGAGTGCGATGGCACACAGGGTTTTTAGCAGGTCAGGGTCTATTGTTTCTGGT
>CAKZSB010000253.1 GCA_937920585.1 uncultured Granulosicoccaceae bacterium
ACCTTTCATCTGTTGCAAGCCAAGTGACGTTGTTTGTTGTTCTATTGATGATGCAAACGCGTGCGACATCAATAGCGATTCACCTAGTGTTTTAGTCAGGCTTTCCAGTCTTGCTGTACGGTTGACTGCAGGCCCCATCACAGTGAAATCAAGTCGGTCGGGAGCACCCACATTGCCGTAGATGACCTCGCCCAGGTGCAGGCCAACACCAAATCGAATTTCCGGCAATCCGGCCCCAACCTGCTCAAGGTTAAATGACTCTACTGCGGCAAATGCGTCCATCGCCGCGTCCAGAGCCTGACTGCATGCCTGGCTGGCGGTTAAGGATTCGCCAACCGGAAACTCGATCAACATGGCGTCACCAATAAACCTGAGCACTTCACCACCTCGCTTAACCACCGACGCAGACACTATCTCAAAATATTGATTCAAAAGATCCAGCAATGCATCGGGCTCAAGCGATTCAGTCAACGGCGTGAAATCCCGCAGGTCGCAAAACCAGATGGCGGCCTTAATCATTTCCCCGTCACCGCGTTTTATCTGACCCGCTAATACCCGTTCGCCAGTACGCGGGCCAACATAGGTGTCGAGAATGGATTTGGCGATGTGCCGAACAATCATTACTTCGAACACGGGCGCCAGATGTTCCGATATCCTGGTCAGTGAAGCGATATCACTGTCGCTGAAGCCGAGGTCCGCCGTTGTGACGAATACCAGCGTGCTTATTGTTCCATCAGACAATGCTATCGGTAAGACTAAATAGTCTGTGGCACCATTTTCTCTTAGCTCGAACAACAATTGATGATCTGAGTCCGGGTCGAGGCTATCCAGTTTTCTTCGAAAGGCCGTTTTGGTATTTGTCACATGAGCAAGGGGGCTACCGATATACGAAGCCAGTTGTTTATATTCATGTCTGGCCTGCGACTCCACGGCAGCCGCCATGTCGGTCGACCATACTACCGACCATCCCGCCATTTGCGGATGAATAGTCAGGCTGTTAAATCGAATTCGCCACACAGGTATGCCGTTATCAATCAACTGCCGACAAAGCGCCTCCACAAACTCTGTGGGTTTAGCGATAAAACGACCGTGCTGTAATAGCCAGTCAATTGTGTGTTCGATGTTGTTATTGTCCAAGGTAGCGGTGCGCAGTTAGTAATACATCGATCAGGAAGCGGGACTATCCCGTGTAACTCTTGCTGTAAGGCGTAAGCCTTGCCACTGAAATTTTAACCCATCGGGCTTACTTCTCCCCCGAAGAATCTCTAACAAACTCACCCGGCATTGGCCCAAACATCGATCTCCGCTATTTAGCCTCACCATCCAGCCCCAACCGCTCCCGGACCTCCCGCGTCCGCTCCGCCTTATCCACCTCTAAAGGAATCCCCGTCCCGTCAGCCACTTTCACCACCGCATTAAACGAGGCCACCGTCGCACAGATATCAACAAACGCGGTGTCACCAAGCGCATCTAATACCTCGATACGCAATGCATCCAGTCGCGGGTCATCCAGCAACACCGCCTCGGTAAACCCCAGCAACAAATTCCCGTGCGGAACGGCACCGGCATCCACCTCGCCTTTCACTGCCAGCGTATCCACTTCTTCACCTGCAATTCGACTGCTCTCACGGAGCAGATAGGAATGGCTGGTGGTTCAGTAGTAGCAGCCGTTGATCGCTGATGCCCTGCCTGCGATCAGTTCAATCTGCGCATGGCTGATCTCGCGAAACTCGTGGTCGAAATCGCGAATTTCGTGATCCTTCAAATACAGCTCGACGTCCAGATCGAAGAAGTTGATAACTTCCTGCGGCACCAGGCTCATGGCGCGATGAATGTTGATACTGCCGTGCAATGAAAACGGGTCCGGGTCTTCGGGTTGGATGGTGTCTTTAGATAGCGTGGGCACCCAGGCAAGATCCCGCGCGACGCCTGCCGGTTTGTGGCGTGTGGGCTCACCGGGTTGTGGTTCCAGCAGGGAGCGCTGTGTTTTGCCCAGCGCTTTGTCGAGGGTATCCAGCCCGGTTACGGTGGCAACTATCGAAACAATCTCTACATACTGCGCCTCAGACAACTCGCCGGCGGTAATCTGATTCAGCCACTTTTCAGTGCACCGCGAGGCGTCGGTTGAAAGCCTGTGAATCGCCTCTACTGCGTCAACGCAGAGATGTTCTACTGCCGCGTGAACTTCATCGCCAGCGTAGGGCGACAGGGCGGCTTTTCGTTGCCGGCAGATCGCGCAGGATGAAGCCTTGCGTACCTGTACTGCAATGGCGATTCGTTCGGCGCCATTCCACCAGGTTCCCGCGTTAGCCAGACGCTGCCAGGCAATCTCTATCGCATCGACGAGCGATTCGCGCGCCGGATATTTTTTGTCGTCTACTGCGAGATAACTCATCATTTCACCCCCTGAGCCTGAGATCTAGCGTTCCGCTGCGGTTCGCCACGGACCAATCCATAGTGCCAGCACCACGAATACACCGTAGCTGACGACTGCCGCGGCGACAATGTATAACAACAGTTGCGGTGAATAGTCTGCGGTGTACCACAGCAGTGCGCTGGCAACGATCAGCAGGCGCAACAGTGCCCCGACTACCGGATAGATCAGGGTGTTCAGCGCCTGGCTTGCGAAGTAGCTGCACAGGCCCAGCGCAAACAATCCGTAGGTGGGGCCGATGGCGCGAAGCGACTGGCTGCAGATATCGGTGACGGCCTGATCACTGGCAAAGTTGCCACACCACAGCCCGGGCCATACCGCGACCACCAGGCCAAACAGGCCGATCAGCACACCATTGGCAATCACGCCGCGCCAGGCGATCGCTACGGCACGCTCGCGCAACCCCGCCCCTACATGTGCGCCGACTATGGCAATCAGCGCGCTGCCGATTCCAAACACCATCGGCACCATAATCATTTCCAGCCGCACTGCCAGCCCGTAGCCGGCCAGCCAGTCGTTGCCGTGACGGCTGAACAGATAGGTGGCGACCAGTGCGTAGGTTATCGTCATTAGTGACTGACTGCTGGCCAGCATGCCCTGTTTGAACACGGCCCCGATTACCGCACCATTAAAGTTTGCGAGTCGCAATCGCACTGGCTGTGACTTGCGCAGAATCAGGAAGCTCACCAATACGAAAGCGGTGAGATAGGCAGCGGCCATTGCCAGACCGGCGCTGCGCATAGCCTCAAACAGCGTGGCCTCTGCGCCAGGTATCAGCCATGCCGCATAACAGGCATACGACACCACCATGACTGCCATCACCAGCGCCGAGCCAACCATATCGCCACAACCACGCAATACGGCACTGAGCATATTGGTCAGCCACAAAAGCGGAATACTGCTGAATACTATCGCTGCATAGGTACTGGCGGCTGCGGCAACCCCGGCGTTTTCGGCAGTCCCCATATACAGCAGCGGGCCAAAGACAATCACCAGAATGCCCATCGCTATACCGCCAAAGATCGCGATCACAATCGCGGCCCACAATACCGCCCCCGCCTGCTTGTGATCACCGGCGCCCATGGCACGGGCAGTGGCCCCGCTAACGGCTCCGCCAACCGCCCCTGCGGAAAACATCGCCGCTAACATCACAAGCGGAAACACCACTGCGACCGAGGCGAGTGCATCGGTACCCACATGGCGCAGATAGCC
>CAKZSB010000254.1 GCA_937920585.1 uncultured Granulosicoccaceae bacterium
AAACCATAGAAGCGATCAACACACTCCTGAATTTCATCGCCATCTGCGAGCATCGCGATCACTTCGATACCAGGAGTGACAGCGGCTCGAAGCCGATCCAGTGCGATCAGATCATCGACATCTGCCATCGCGACGACAAGCGCATCCGGACTCAACGACAAAGGTATGCATCGGTGGCGCAATGCTGTGGCGCGATCAAGCGTCGCCAATGCAGCAAGATCTGGCAGCACTGAAGTCAGATCGACACTGCCGGTGCCACTGACCTCACCTTTGAGATCACGCAACATTGCACTGCTGACAAAGCCAAGCGACACCAGTGCCTGTTGCAGCGAGCCCCCGCCTTTGGCTTGTTCGGTGTGGCCGATACGCAGCTGATCATCACTGAGCAGCCCGCGCTTCAGCATGAGTTCAATGATTTTTGTGTCTGTGGGGTTTACTTCCAACTGCCTACACTTCTCTTATTGCGTTACAAAAAACTGATCACTGTTAACCTGTCACTGACCGTGTGCCGCCATCAGCGTCTCGAGCCGCCCGCGGGTGGTTGGTTTGTCGAAGTGAAACGTGCGCGTCGCGGCGTGTTGCAACGCCATTTCATAATAATCAATTGCCGACTTGTGACGCTGCAGATTATCCAGGCTAACCGCCAGATTAAACGCATAATCCGGATTCGAAACATCGATTGCCAATGCATCCCGCCAGGCATCGCGCGCGAGTTGCCAGCTACGTTTGGCACTATAGTAGTTACCCAGTGCTGCGTGCATGCGGCCGGGACTTTCAATGGTGCCAATGTGGGCGACCAGCTCGTGTTCGATCGTGTCATCACCCAGTGCGGAGGCGACATCGAGCAAGCCCGTGAAGGCTGCAGAGTCCTGCCCATCGAGTGACAACAAATGCCTGTAACGATTTTCCGCCCTGCGAAAATCACTCAGTTGACGCGCGACAGATGCGACAGCGAGGTTCACATCGCGATTGTAGGGCTCAAGCAGCAACGCCTGATCATAAAACGAATCCGCAACCGCATAGTCACCACTTTGATACGCCGCGTAACCCTGCCGCAGCAACAATCTGAAACGATCGGTGACAGCGACGGCCTCGTCGTCGATTGATCGAGCACCAACACCGGTCTGTGCACCATCCACACGCACAGCGCTCGACGCTTTTGCCGGCTGCTCGCTTATCGACACCACTGGCACCGTTTTCTTCGGCGCCGGAACTGGTACTTCATCGCGTTTCTTTGGAATCGGTGCCGTCGGTTTTTCAGCTTTCACTGCCGGCGGTGTTGCGACAAGCTTTTGCAGTCGCGAGTTTTCATCGATCAATTGATCAATGCGGGTATTCTGCGCAGACATTTGCGCCTTGAGTGCTGCGAACTCCGCAGTGAGAACATCGTCAATCGCGGGTTTGTCTGTTACGGCACCCGGCGGCTCTGCCGAAGGTGAAGCGTCGGGCGGCGCCAAAACTGCTGCACTGGATGAGTCAGCAGTCGATTTGACAAGCTGCGTTTCAACCGGCATTACCGCCTCGGCCTCAGGTGCTGCTTCACGATTTCCCGCAACGACCTCATCCTGCTCAGTTAGCTGAAGCTCACTGACCTGTGCCTGCAATGTATCCATCTCGCGCTGCAGTGCCGCACTCTCCACCTCGCCAAAATTTTCAAAACCAGCCAGCAGCAGATACAAACCTGCCAGCAATCCAATGGCTGCCAGTGCCGCTACCAACATCAATATCGGTTCGATGATCGCGATGGACCCGAGTGCCGCTTCGGCGCTTTGCCTCGCTGGTGGTACATCGTCCTCCACTGGCACAGCCGAGGCGCGCGCCTGCCTGTCATCCTGAACAGCTTGCTGTGACACCGCCGCTGTCGGCTGGTGAGCTGCGGTCTCGATTGGAGTGACCACTGTTTCAGGCGGGGCGGTATCGGTATCCAGGGCGGGCTGCCCGGTTGGCTCCAGGCTCAGTTCAGCTTCAGGGCACGAGTCGGCATCTGCCGGCTGCGGTTGCACCTCGTCCGCATGCTCGGCCGGCTGCCTGCCCTGCATCGCCTGTAAAAAGAGACTCACGGGATTTTGTCGCTCAGCAGCGCTTTGACGCCGCCATCCAGCGGCAATTCAAGGCTCTGTGCCGCGCTGCGCAGCACAGTCGGGCGTAAAAAGACCAGCAGCTCTGTTTTGACAATCTCTTTCTTCTCATGGGAAAAGGCCCTACCCAGCAGGGGGATGCGGTTAAGGCCGGGAACACCGGTGCTTTTGTTGTCCTGCTTATTTTGCATCAGACCGCCAATTATTGCGACCTCTCCACTTTTTACCCTAAGCAAAGATTCCATCTCGCGGATCTGGATCTCCGGTATCAGATTTTGCACTTCCGGCTGACCCGACAGCGCCGGGCCGGGATCTTCGGCGAAATTGAGGATTCTCGAAATTGAAGGCCGCACGTTCAGAATCACCTCGTCGCCAGCCGTGACAAACGGCACCACATTCATCACCAGACCCACCGGCACCGAATGCACCCTCGATTCCACCAGCGTGCGCTCATCGCCGTTCTCGCGCGACAGGCGGTCGATCTCGAAAGTAAAATACACGCGGTTATCCGCCACCTTTAAAACCGCAGGCTGGTTGTTCAGGGCCATGATTTTCGGGCTCGACAACACCTTCACATCGCCAAATTGCTGCAAAACCCGCAGCGTCCCGGATACATCACCGATACGGCTGAAAGGATTGAGGTAAGTCAGCGCAGCCGCAGGCGTTGCGGCTATATCCTGCGCGGCCGGAGTGCCGGTTAACTGCTGATTGATCGCAACCGTGGCCGAACCGGAACGCTGGTTGAGAATCGACCAGTCAATGCCCGATTCGAAGCGGTCACTCAGCGTGACCTCCACTACCGTGGCCTCGATCAATACCTGCCGCTGCGCACTACCCACCGCTTCGCGGATAAGCTTGCTGATATCCTTGTGTTGGGCGCGCGTTGCGCGAACACCCAGTATGCCACTCTCCTGGTTCACGTACATGCCGGTTGCAGAAACGCGCCCGCTCGCCTGCTCGATCGTGGCCTTCTGGTTGATCAGACCCGCCACCCCGGTCACCAGCGATCGCCAGAAACGATTGTCCGACTGATTCTGAACCTGCATTCTCGACCGATTGCCGGTACTGCTGGTTTGACCACCCTCACCCGCAATACCCGGCGATCCCAGCTGGGTCGTCAGCTCAACACTGCTGCTCGACAAGCGGCGCATGTTCAGATAATCCACCGCATACGAGACAAAAAAGGGCTGATCCAGTGCGACGGTATAGCCGCCGGTAGCAGTCGCCTCAATCGATACAGGCA
>CAKZSB010000255.1 GCA_937920585.1 uncultured Granulosicoccaceae bacterium
GAGATGGTAATGCCGGGAGACAACGTGAAGATGGATGTAGAGTTGATAGCACCGATTGCGATGGAAGAAGGTTTGAGATTTGCCATTCGCGAAGGTGGTCGTACCGTAGGCGCCGGCGTCGTCGCCAAGATCAAGGACTAACTCAGTCCTGTCAAAGGCTTGGGCGGGGGCGAATTTTCGCACCCGCTTTTTTGCGTTTACAGGCCAGTAGCTCAATTGGCAGAGCAGCGGTCTCCAAAACCGCAGGTTGGGGGTTCGAGTCCCTCCTGGCCTGCCACTTTTTAGTGGCAGTAACTCCGACGGAATATAAATGGCGGCGAAAGCAGAGATTACCGAAAACCCGGGAGATCGCATTAAGCTGATCGGTGCGGGTGCGCTGGTACTTGGCGGTTTGGCGTTGTTTTATACGTTCGGCGAATACTCTTTTCTGTATCGGGTGTTGGCACTCCTCGCCATTTTTGGCGTGGCGGTGTTTCTGATACTGCAAACGGCGTTCGGTCGTCGCACATCCGATTTTTTCAAAGATTCCAGAACCGAGGTTCGCAAGGTCGTATGGCCAACTCGTGCCGAGACAACTCAAACTACACTGATGGTGCTGGTGATCGTGATTATTGTCGGGATTTTTCTGTGGTTGCTGGACTGGATGCTCAGTGGGGCTTTCAGGGCGATTACCGAACTGGGCAGGTGATATGGCGATGAACTGGTACGTGGTCCAGGCGTTTTCCGGCTACGAAGGTTCGGTCAAGCGATCAATGGAAGAGCGGATCGAACGCGCCGGCTTGTCGGAAGCGTTTGGCGAAATTCTCGTGCCAACCGAAGAGGTGGTGGAGATTCGTGGCGGGCAGAAGCGCCGTTCGGAGCGTAAGTTTTTCCCGGGTTACGTTCTCGTCCAGATGGAAATGAACGACGAGACCTGGCACCTGGTGAAGGAAGTGCCGCGCGTACTGGGGTTTATCGGTGGTACAGCCGACAGGCCGGCACCGATTCCCGAGAAAGAAGCAGATGCGATCTTGCAGCGTGTGCAGGATGGTACTGATAAGCCGAGGCCCAAGGTGCTGTTCGACGTCGGTGAGGTTGTCCGCGTCACCGATGGTCCATTCAACGATTTCAACGGTGTTGTTGAAGAAGTTAACTTCGACAAAAACCGTCTGCTGGTTGCGGTGCAGATTTTTGGCCGCTCAACACCGGTAGAACTCGAGTTCAGTCAGGTCGAAAAGTCCTGATTTAATCCACCTGGTCCAATACGACGGGGAGCCTCACGGCGCTTGCACCCGCGGGAGATAGAATGGCCAAGAAAATAGAAGCTTATATTAAGCTGCAGGTGCCTGCCGGGCAGGCTAATCCCAGTCCACCCGTTGGTCCTGCCCTGGGTCAGCATGGTGTGAACATCATGGAATTCTGTAAGGCATTCAATGCGGCGACCGGTTCGCTCGAGCAGGGAATGCCGGTGCCCGTTGTGATTACGGTCTACAACGATCGCTCTTTCACCTACATCACCAAAACACCGCCTGCAGCTGTGCTGCTGAAAAAGGCGGCTGGCATCGCCAAGGGTAGTGGTACACCCAATACGAACAAGGTTGGCAAGGTGACTCGCGAGCAACTCGAAGAGATTGCCAAAACCAAAGATCCGGATTTGACCGCTGCTGATATGGACGCCGCTGTGCGCACCATCGCGGGTAGCGCGCGCAGTATGGGGCTCGACGTGGAGGGCGTAGTGTAATGGCAAAATTAACCAAACGCGCAAAGCTGATTCGCGACAAAGTTGAAGCCGAAAAGGTTTACGAAGCCAGCGAAGCATTCGGGCTGCTCAAAGAGCTGTCCGGTGTGAAGTTCAACGAGACTGTCGATGTCGCCATTAATCTGGGCGTCGACCCGCGTAAATCCGATCAGGTTGTACGCGGATCAACTGTATTGCCAAATGGCACAGGGCGTACCACCCGGGTAGCGGTATTCGCTCAGGGCGAACAGGCCGAGAAGGCGACAGCCGCTGGCGCGGATATCGTCGGGTTCGATGATCTGGCCGATTCAATTAAGCAAGGTAACCTCGATTTCGACATCGTTGTTGCGACTCCTGATTCTATGCGCGTGGTCGGTGCACTCGGAACCATTCTGGGGCCGCGCGGCCTGATGCCGAACCCTAAAGTCGGCACGGTCACAGCTGATGTAGAAACGGCTGTACGCAATGCCAAAGCTGGTCAGGTTCAGTTTCGCACCGACAAGGCCGGCATCATTCACTGCCCGCTTGGAAAGGTAGATTTTGAACCTACCGCGCTGCAGGAGAATTTGCAAAGCCTGCTGGCTGAGCTCGTCAAGGCCAAGCCGTCTGCAGCGAAGGGCATCTATCTGCGTAAAGCCACGGTTTCGTCCACTATGGGGCCAGGGCTATCAGTCGATCTCGGCCCGCTTACCTGATTGCTGTTTTAGATTAGCGAGCTGTGGCTTACCCCGCAGCTCAACGCCGGTCACTACGATCGGATTTAACTTTGAGTGAAAGAGCAAAAGCTGTTTCACGTCAAAGACCGCAGGTGCGTTTCACAGCGCTTAATCTCCTGCGCAGACGGGGGTCGAACGAAGCTTGTTCGGCCGGTTTCAACCGTGTACTCGCGAGAGTGCACATTATCGAAGGTCCTTTGGATCTTCGGGATTATGGTGCTCAATGGCTTTAACTCGACAAGAGAAAGAAGCAGTTGTCGCCGAGGTTGCAGATGTTGCTTCATCTGCGATATCGGCTGTGGCAGCTGAGTACCGGGGTATCTCTGTTACCGACATGACTGAATTGCGTGCCAAGGCACGCGAGACAGGTGTGTACATGCGTGTGGTCAAGAATTCTTTGGCCAGGCGTGCGGTGCAGGGTACTGAGTTTGAGTGTATGCAAGACGATATGTCCGGCCCGTTGCTTTTTGCGTTCTCGCAGGAAGATCCCGGGGCGGCTGCTCGTCTGGTGCGTGATTTTGCGAAAGAGAACGACAAACTCGTAGTCAGAATGGCTGCGGTTGGCGGACAAAAGCTTGAAGCGTCTGAAATTGGCAAGCTTGCCAATCTGCCGACGCGCGATCAGGCGATCTCTATGCTGATGTCTGTAATGCAGGCGCCGGTCGGCAAGTTTGTACGCACACTCAACGAAGTTCCCGGAAAGCTCGTCAGAACGGTAGAGGCGGTTCGGCTCTCCAAAGACGCTGCTTAATTTCACTGTTTATACTTTCACTCAAATCGCACAAAAAACTTGCCAAAAGTGGAATGTGCGTCTAACTGATTCAGGGTAGCTTAAAAAATGGCTGTTTCTAAAGACGAAATACTCGAAGCGATTTCCAACATGAGCGTGATGGAGGTTGTTGACCTCATCAGCGATATGGAAGAAAAATTTGGCGTAAGCGCGGCCGCGGCGGTTGCTGCTGCACCTGCTGCTGCCGGTGATGGCGGCGGTGCTGCTGCTGAAGAACAGACTGAATTCAACGTCGTTCTGGCCAGCTTCGGCGACAACAAAGTTGGCGTCATCAAGGCGGTACGTGGCATGACCGGTCTCGGTCTGAAAGAAGCCAAAGCACTGGTAGAAAGTGCTCCGGCACCAGTACGCGAAGGCGCTACCAAGGACGATGCAGAAGAAGCGAAGAAACTGCTTGAAGAAGCAGGCGCTACTGTAGAAATCAAGTAGCTCGATCGCTTTGGCGGTATGTAGGTTGGCTGGCAATTATTTGCCGGCCTGTTCCTGTTTCAGCCACTCGTTGGGGTGGCTGGCAGGCGTTTCATTCAAGCGATGTATAGTTAGGTATAGAGGATTCTAGATGACCTATTCCTTCACCGAGAAAAAACGAATCCGCAAGGATTTCGGCAAGCGCTCGTCGATACTCGACGCGCCGTTCCTGCTGAAAACGCAGCTAGATTCGTACCGCTCCTTTCTGCAAAAGGACAAATCTGTCGATCAGTTGGCAGATAAGGGTTTGCACGGGGCTTTCAAGTCGGTGATGCCTATCGTCAGTTACGCGGGCAACGTGGAACTGCAGTACGTCAACTATCGGCTGGGAAAGCCGGTGTTCACCGAGCGTGAGTGCAGCATTCGCGGTTTGACGTTCGCGGCACCTCTGCGCGTACTGTGTCGATTGGTTATCTATGACAAAGCCTCCGGCGATAATCGCGTAGTCAAGGATATTAAGGAACAGGAAGTCTACATGGGCGAATTGCCGCTCATGACTGACAATGGCACCTTTATCATCAACGGCACTGAACGCGTTATCGTGTCGCAGCTGCATCGCAGCCCGGGTGTGTTTTTCGACCACGATCGCGGAAAAACGCATTCGTCTGGCAAGCTGCTATTTTCAGCGCGTGTGATTCCTTACCGCGGTTCCTGGCTCGATTTCGAATTCGACGCAAAAGACTGCGTGTTCACCCGTATAGACAGAAGGCGCAAGCTTCCTGCAACGATCATATTGCGCGCGCTGGGTTACACCACCACGGATATTCTCGATCAGTTCTTCGAAACCAATCTGGTCACTTTCACCAAGACGAAAATAAATCTTGAACTCGTTCCTGCGCGCTTGCGCGGTGAGACCTTTGGCTTCGATCTGAAAAACGGCAAGACGGTTATCGTCGAAGCCGGGCGGCGCATCAACGCCAAGCACGTTCGGCAGATGGAAAAAGCCGGCCTGACCAAACTGGAAGTGCCGCCTGAGTATCTGATCGGGAAAATACTGGCGCACGATCTGGTTGACAAAGAGACCGGTGAAGTGGGCATGATGGCCAACGCCGAGATTACCGAAGAGAATCTGGAAGACTTCCTCAAGCTCGAGCCGAAGGAAGCCCGTTTCATCTACACCAACGATCTGGATCGCGGCCCTTACATTTCAAGCACGCTGCGCATCGACCAAACCAGTACGGAACTGGAAGCTCAGGTCGAGATTTATCGGATGATGCGTCCGGGTGAACCGCCGACCAAGGAAGCGGCGCAAACCCTGTTCAACAATCTGTTCTTCACACCTGATCGTTACGATCTGTCAGCTGTGGGTCGCATGAAGTTCAACCGACGATTGGGCCGGGAGGAGATCACCGGGCCTGGCACACTCGACAAGCTCGATATCCTGCAGGTGTTGCAGGCACTGATCGATATTCGCAACGGCCAGGGTATCGTCGACGATATCGACCACCTGGGTAACCGCCGTATTCGAAGCGTCGGTGAAATGGCAGAAAACGTATTTCGCGTCGGCCTGGTGCGTGTAGAGCGTGCCGTGCGTGAACGCCTTGGCATGGTTGAGTCCGAAGGCCTGATGCCGCAGGACATCATCAACGCGAAGCCTATTGCGGCTGCAATTAAGGAATTTTTCGGCTCGAGCCAGTTGTCGCAGTTTATGGATCAGAACAACCCGCTATCCGAAGTGACGCACAAGCGTCGCGTATCGGCACTTGGCCCGGGTGGTCTGACACGTGAGCGCGCCGGTTTTGAAGTGCGCGACGTTCACCCGACGCATTACGGACGAGTTTGCCCGATCGAAACACCTGAAGGGCCGAACATTGGTCTGATTAACTCGCTGGCGGTCTATGCCCGAACCAACCAGTACGGGTTTCTTGAAACTCCGTATCGCAAGGTAGCAAACGGCGCTGTTACGCCTGACGTTGAATACCTCTCAGCGATTGAAGAGGGCAACTACGTGATCGCCCAGGCAAACGCATCGCTGGATGACAACGGCGCGCTCACCGATGAGCTGGTGTCGTGTCGGCATCGAAACGAATTTGCCATGTCCACACCTGACAAGGTCGAGTACATGGACGTATCGCCCAAGCAGATCGTATCTGTTGCGGCGTCGATGATTCCGTTTCTCGAACACGATGATGCAAACCGCGCATTGATGGGGTCCAACATGCAGCGTCAGGCGGTGCCTACTCTGCGTGCCGAGAAGCCACTGGTGGGTACCGGTATGGAGCGACGCGTCGCTGTTGACTCCGGTGCAACCGTGGTGTCAAAACGTGGTGGTTCTGTCGATTCCGTCGACGCCGGGCGTATCGTTGTTCGCGCACACGACGACGAAGCGGGCCAGGGTGAGACCGGTGTCGATATCTACACACTCACCAAGTACACGCGCTCAAATCAGAATACCTGCATCAATCAGCGACCGCTGGTCAAGCCAGGTGACGTGATCGAGCGCGGCGACGTACTGGCTGACGGTCCGAGCACTGACATGGGCGAACTGGCACTTGGCCAGAATATGCTGATCGCGTTCATGCCCTGGAACGGCTACAACTTCGAGGATTCGATTCTGATCTCCGAACGTGTCGTGCAGGAAGATCGTTTCACCACCATTCACATTGAAGAGCTCAACTGTGTCGCGCGCGATACCAAGCTCGGGCCGGAAGAGATCTCGGCAGATATTCCCAATGTGTCGGAAGGATTGTTGTCGAAGCTCGACGAATCCGGTGTGGTCTACGTCGGCGCCGAGGTCAAGCCCAACGATATTCTGGTGGGCAAGGTTACACCCAAAGGTGAAACCCAGCTCACACCGGAAGAGAAACTGTTGCGGGCCATCTTTGGTGAGAAGGCATCTGATGTAAAAGATACCTCGCTTCGAGTGCCGCCTGGCATGGATGGCACTGTCATCGATGTCAGAGTGTTTACTCGCGATGGTGTCGATAAAGATGCCCGAGCGCTGCAGGTTGAAAAGGAAGAGCTGAAGCAGGTCCGCAAGGATCTCGACGACGAGCTGCGCATTGTTGAAGATGACATGTTCTCGCGAATCGAGCGCCTGATCATTGGTCAGGATGCCGACAAGGGCCCGAAGGGTCTCAAGAAAGGTGAGCAGATCACGGCTGAATACCTCGAAGATGTCGAGCGCGACTCCTGGCTGAACATCAGTCTCAAGGACGAAGAGCTCAATGTGCAACTCGAAAAAATGAGTGCACAGATCAACGAGCAACGCGAACAGTTCGAACAGCGTTTCCTGGAACAGAAAGAAAAGATTACTTCCGGTGATGAACTGGCGCCGGGCGTGCTGAAGATGGTCAAGGTCTACCTGGCTGTCAAACGACGCCTGCAGCCTGGTGACAAGATGGCCGGTCGCCACGGTAACAAAGGTGTGATCTCGATGATCGTACCGGTTGAGGACATGCCTTACTCGGAGGATGGCACGCCGGTAGATATCTGTCTGAACCCGCTCGGGGTACCGTCTCGAATGAACGTCGGGCAGGTGCTGGAGACGCACCTTGGCTGGGCTGCCAAGGGAATTGGCCGGCGCATTGGTGAGATGCTCGATCTGCAGAAGAGCGTCAAGGATCTGCGCAAGTTCCTGGACAAGGTTTACAACCACAACGATGAGGTCAAACAGACCGCACTCGATTCCATGACGGATGAAGAAATCACCGAAATGGCCGGCAATCTTCGCGGTGGTGTGCCGATGGCGACCCCGGTGTTTGATGGCGCAGCAGAAAGCGAGATCAAGGCGATGTTGAAGCTCGCCGGTTTGCCGGAAACGGGTCAGGCTCAATTGATCGATGGCAGAAGTGGCGAGCCCTTTGATCGCCCGGTAACCGTGGGCTACATGCACATGTTGAAACTCAACCACCTGGTTGATGACAAGATGCACGCGCGCTCAACTGGCCCGTACAGCCTCGTTACCCAACAGCCTCTGGGCGGTAAGGCGCAGTTCGGCGGTCAGCGATTTGGTGAGATGGAAGTCTGGGCTCTCGAAGCTTACGGTGCAGCCTACACGCTGCGTGAAATGTTGACGGTCAAGTCCGATGATGTCGTTGGACGAAACAAGATGTACAAGAACATCGTCGATGGCGATCACCGCATGGAAGCGGGTATGCCAGAATCCTTCAACGTGTTGCTGAAGGAGATCAGGTCGCTCGGTATCAATATCGAACTCGAGCAGGATTAGGTCATTAGCTGTGCTGACTAATCGATCCTAATTCCGCTACTGGAGCAAATATGAAAGACTTACTGTTCAACTACAAGCTGCAAAACCAGAACGAAGACTTCGATCGAATTCGTATCGGGCTGACGTCGCCGGAAATGATTCGTTCCTGGTCTTACGGTGAAGTCAAGAAGCCCGAGACGATCAACTACCGGACTTTCAAGCCCGAGCGCGACGGGCTTTTCTGCGCCAAGATTTTTGGGCCTGTAAAGGACTATGAATGCCTGTGCGGCAAGTACAAGCGTCTGAAGCACCGCGGTGTTGTGTGTGAAAAATGTGGTGTAGAGGTAACCCTGACGCGCGTTCGTCGTGAGCGTATGGGCCACATCGAACTGGCGAGCCCGGTTGCGCACATCTGGTTTTTGAAATCACTGCCGTCACGTATCGGCTTGCTGCTCGATATGACACTACGCGAAATCGAACGCGTGCTGTACTTCGAAGCTTACGTGGTTATCGACGAAGGGCTGACCGCACTGGAACGAGGGCAACTCTTAAGCGATGAGCAATACCTCGACGCCATCGAAGAGCATGGCGATGAATTCGACGCTCGCATGGGTGCAGAAGCGGTTCACGATCTGCTGCGAAAGATCGATCTTGAATCCGAGTCGCGCAAGTTGCGCGAAGAAATCGACGGCACCAAGTCGGAAACCAAACTCAAGCGCTTCATCAAGCGCCTGAAACTGATCGACTCATTCATCGAGTCAGGCAACAAGCCCGAGTGGATGGTGATGATCGTACTGCCTGTGCTGCCGCCGGACCTGCGTCCTCTGGTACCACTGGATGGTGGTCGATTCGCAACTTCAGATCTCAACGATCTGTATCGCCGTGTGATCAACCGAAACAATCGTCTGCGTCGCCTGCTGGAACTGAACGCTCCGGACATCATCGTGCGTAACGAAAAGCGCATGCTTCAGGAGTCTGTCGATGCGCTGCTCGATAACGGCCGTCGCGGCCGGGCAATCACTGGCAGCAACAAGCGCCCGCTGAAGTCTCTGGCCGATATGATCAAGGGCAAGCAAGGCCGCTTCCGCCAGAACCTGCTCGGTAAGCGTGTCGATTACTCTGGCCGCTCGGTTATCGTGTGTGGCCCGACCCTCAAACTGCACCAGACCGGCCTGCCCAAAAAGATGGCGCTTGAGCTGTTCAAGCCGTTCATTTTCAGCAAGCTGCAGTTGCGCGGCATGGCGACCACGATCAAGGCCGCCAAGAAAATGGTCGAGCGTGAAGGACCTGAAGTCTGGGACATTCTCGAAGAGGTTATTCGCGAGCACCCGGTACTGCTCAACCGTGCTCCGACTCTCCACCGCCTGGGTATACAGGCGTTTGAACCCGTGCTGATTGAAGGTAAGGCGATTCAGCTGCACCCGCTGGTTTGTGCTGCATTCAACGCTGACTTCGATGGCGATCAGATGGCGGTACACGTGCCACTATCAATTGAAGCGCAACTCGAGTCGCGTGCGCTGATGATGTCGACCAACAATATCCTCTCTCCCGCCAACGGCGAGCCGATTATTGTGCCCTCGCAGGACATCGTTCTGGGTCTTTACTACACCTCGCGCGAAGACGCACGTGCACGTGGTCAGGGTATGGCTTTCAGCTCCGTCGACGAGTGTGAGCGAGCGTTGATTACCGGTGTTGTAGATATCGGCGCCAAAATCACTTGCCGGGTCCGGGATACGATTGAACAGGAAGATGGCTCCAGCGCGCATGAATTTCGTCGTGTCGAAACAACGGTGGGCCGGGCGCTGCTATCGGAACTGCTGCCTCTTGGGCTGCCGTTCGAGCTGGTTAACTGCAATCTGTCGAAGAAGAATATCTCTCGTTTGATCAACGCGTGCTACCGCAACGTCGGGTTGAAAGACACGGTGATTTTTGTCGACCAGCTGATGTACACCGGATTCCGCTTCGCCACGCGGGCGGGTGTATCTATCGGTGTCGAAGACATGGTTATTCCGGACGACAAGAACGACATCATCGGTGGTGCCGAATCTGAAGTGAAGGAGATTGAGGAGCAGTATTCCTCTGGTCTGGTAACCCAGGGCGAGCGCTACAACAAGGTAGTTGATATCTGGTCGAAGGCGAATGACCAGGTCGCGACTTCGATGATGAAGAAGCTCGGTTCCGAGAAGGTCACCACTGATGGTGGTGAAGCAATCGACCAGGCCTCTTTCAACTCGATCTACATGATGTCTGATTCCGGTGCGCGGGGTTCTGCAGCGCAGATTCGCCAGCTCGCGGGTATGCGTGGCCTGATGGCTAAACCGGATGGTTCAATCATCGAGACGCCGATCACCGCGAACTTCCGCGAGGGGCTGAATGTACTGCAGTACTTCATCTCTACGCACGGTGCTCGTAAGGGTCTGGCCGATACGGCGCTGAAAACAGCCAACTCGGGTTACCTCACCCGTCGACTGGTCGACGTTGCCCAGGATCTGGTGGTCACCGAATACGATTGTGGCACCGAAAACGGTGTGACCATGAACCCGGTGATTGAGGGTGGAGACGTCGTCGAGCCGCTGAGCGAGCGAGTGCTGGGCCGGGTGACTGCCCACCACGTATACAAGCCCGGTACCGAGGAGCTTGTTATCGAGCAGGGCACGCTGCTCGATGAGCGCCTGGTTGACGTGCTGGAAGAAGCGGGTGTCGACGAAATTATCGTGCGATCGGCAATTGCCTGTGAAACGAGCTTTGGCGTTTGTTCCAAGTGCTACGGCCGTGATCTGGCGCGAGGCCACATGATCAACGACGGCGAGGCTGTCGGTGTTATGGCGGCGCAATCGATCGGTGAGCCTGGTACCCAGCTGACCATGCGCACGTTCCACATTGGCGGGGCGGCCAGTCGATCGGCTGCTGCCAGCTCGGTTGAAGTCAAAGCGGCCGGCTCGATTCGCTTTCACAATCTTAAATCGGTCAAGAACAACAACAAAGAGCTGGTACTTGTATCCCGCTCCGGTGAAATTGGACTGGTCGACGAGAGCGGGCGCGAGCGCGAGCGCTACAAGGTGCCCTATGGTGCAGTGATCAAGTATGAAGATGGCGCGTCGGTTCCGGCTGGCGCAACTGTTGCCGTCTGGGATCCGCATATGCACCCGATCATCACCGAGGTTGCCGGTGTCGCCAAGTTCTCTGACTTCGTCGATGGTGTGACCGTCAACAGCGAGACAGATGACCTGACGGGTGTGAGTTCAATCGTCATCGCTGACCCCAAGCAGCGTGCCGCGGGCAAGGATAAAGATCTTCGCCCGATGGTGCGGCTGGTTGACAAAAATGGCGATGATCTATGCTACGCCGGCACCAATATCCCGGCCAGTTACCTGCTGCCAGCGGGTGCAACGGTCAGCCTGAACGACGAAGACGAAGTTGCAGTCGGTGATGTTGTCGCGAGAATTCCGCAGGAATCAACCAAGAACCGTGATATCACGGGTGGTCTCCCACGAGTTGCGGATTTGTTCGAGGCACGCAAGCCGAAGGAACCTGCGATTCTTGCCGAGCGTACCGGTACGGTCAGCTTCGGTAAGGAGACCAAGGGCAAGCAGCGTCTGGTAATCACCGGGCCTGAAGCTGAACGGCACGAGGAGCTAATACCCAAGTGGCGTCACATCAACGTGTTTGAAGGTGAACAGGTTGAGCGTGGTGAGGTTATTGCAGATGGTGAACCAAACCCGCAGGACATTCTGCGGTTGCTGGGTATTGAAGCGCTGTCAGCCTATCTCGTCAAAGAGATTCAGGATGTCTACCGCCTCCAGGGTGTGAAGATTAACGACAAGCACATCGAGGTTATCGTGCGGCAGATGTTGCGCAAGGTGGAGATAACCGAAGCAGGGGACTCCAAGTTCCTCGCCGGTGAGCAGGTTGAATTCGCCGAGGCGAAAGAGATCAACGCCAACCTGGTGGCCAGCAGCCTGCACCCGTGCAAGTACGAGCACATACTGCTGGGTATCACCAAAGCGTCGCTGGTTACTGAGTCGTTCATATCGGCAGCGTCGTTCCAGGAGACAACCCGCGTATTGACCGAGGCTGCTGTGCGAGGCTCCGGTGATGAGCTACGCGGTTTGAAAGAGAACGTCATCGTGGGTCGATTGATTCCGGCTGGAACCGGTCTGGCGTTTCACAAGGAACGTCGTCGAGGACGTGCTGCACCATCGCTGGATGAGTCACTGGCCGCTGCAATCAGCGCCGCTGGTAGTGACTCATCCGAGAGTGCAGCGCCTCCGGCCGACGATGAGTCGATTCAGGAACCGGTTTGAATTGAAGACTGCAGTTGACTTTGGACGCGTGCGTGCCTACACTTCGCGGTTTGCTGTCGGGGCCTTCGTGCCCCGACCATCCAAAGCTGCAAAATTCTCCTGATTTTATCAAGCTGACAGCCGGGTTTCCCTGCTGACAAGCCGGGCGACGGGCTATGAAAAGTCCGTGCGCTCAATTAACGAGATTACAATGGCGACAATTAATCAACTTGTTCGAAAGCCCCGCAAGCGCAAGGCTGACAAGTCGAATGTACCGGCACTGGAAGCGTGCCCGCAGAAACGCGGTGTATGCACACGTGTCTATACCACCACACCGAAGAAGCCAAACTCTGCAATGCGCAAGGTTGCGCGCGTGCGCCTGACCAACGGCTTTGAAGTGACTTCCTATATCGGTGGCGAAGGCCACAACCTTCAAGAGCACTCGGTCGTGCTGATCCGCGGTGGTCGTGTGAAGGATTTACCTGGTGTTCGCTACCACACAGTTCGCGGCAGCCTGGATACCCAGGGCGTGGAAAGTCGCCGTCAGGGTCGCTCCAAGTACGGCGCCAAGCGCCCGAAGAGCTAGTCACGCACCGTATAACAGAAAGATTCGAGAACAAGTTTCATGTCCAGACGTAGCGAAGCGCCCAAGCGCGAAATTTTACCCGATCCGAAATTCGGTAGCGTTCAGCTGACCAAGTTCGTCAACATGCTTATGTTCAGCGGTAAAAAATCTGTCGCTGAGAAAATCATGTACGGCGCGCTGGACGTGATTGAAGAGAAGAAAGGCGGCGAGCCACTCGAGGTGCTTGAAATGGCACTGGAGAACGTGAGTCCCGCGGTTGAGGTGAAGTCACGGCGTGTGGGCGGTGCAACCTACCAGGTGCCGGTCGAAGTGCGTCAGGTTCGTCGCACCGGTTTGGCGATGCGCTGGATAATTGAGGCAGCGCGAAAGCGCGGCGAAAAATCCATGACGTTGAAGCTCGCTGGCGAATTGCTCGATGCGGGTGAGAAGCGCGGCTCGGCAGTGAAGAAGCGCGATGATACCCACCGCATGGCTGAGGCGAACAAAGCGTTCGCTCACTATCGCTGGTAACGGGCTCAAACGAGTCTTATGACGAACTGTCGTGGCACGCACTACACCAATCGAGCGGTATCGCAATGTGGGCATTATGGCGCACATCGATGCTGGCAAAACCACGACAACCGAGCGTGTGCTCTTCTATACAGGGGTGTCACACAAACTCGGTGAGGTGCACGACGGTGCGGCCACCATGGACTGGATGGAGCAGGAGCAGGAGCGAGGTATTACGATTACCTCGGCGGCAACGACCTGTTTCTGGCGCGGAATGGATGCCGGATTTGATGAGCACAGAATAAATATAATCGATACCCCCGGGCACGTCGATTTCACGATCGAGGTCGAGCGGTCATTGAGAGTGCTCGATGGTGCGGTGGCGGTATTTTGCGCCGTTGGCGGGGTTGAGCCCCAGTCTGAGACGGTGTGGCGGCAGGCAAACAAGTACAGTGTGCCAAGGCTTGCCTTTGTTAACAAAATGGACCGTGCAGGCGCAGACTTCAAGCGCGTGGTCGGACAGATCGAAGAGCGGCTGGGTGGAAATCCGGTGTGCCTGCAGTTGCCCATCGGTGCAGAGGAAGACTTCGAGGGCGTTGTCGATCTGATCAAAATGAAAGCCATTTATTGGGATGACAGCACGCAGGGCACGCGTTTCGAGGAGCGTGACATAAGCCCTGAGATGCTCGATGAATGCAACGAATGGCGGGAAAAACTGGTAGAGGCCGCTGGCGAAGCCAACGAGGAGCTACTGGATAAGTATCTGGAAGAAGGTGACCTTGGCGCTGATGAAATCATCGCCGGGTTACGGATTCGTACGCTCGCTGGCGAGATTGTGCCAGTCACCTGCGGATCCGCTTTCAAGAATAAAGGGGTACAGGCGGTACTGGATAAAATCGTCGAGCTCATGCCGTCGCCGGTAGATGTGCCACCGATTCAGGGCGAGCTTGCTGATGGAAACACTGGCACCCGGCAAGCCGATGATGCTGCACCCTTCGCGGCGCTGGCATTCAAGATTGCCACTGACCCCTACGTGGGCACGCTGACATTCCTGCGTGTTTACTCCGGGGTGATCAATACCGGCGATATGGTTTACAACGCGATTAAGGGCAAGCGAGAGCGTATCGGCAGGTTGCTGCAGATGCACTCTAACGATCGCGAAGATATAAAAGAGGTGCGTGCTGGTGATATTGCAGCGGCAGTGGGCCTCAAGGATGTGACGACCGGCGAGACGCTAAGTGATGCGAATTCGGTTATCACGCTGGAGAAGATGGATTTCCCGGAACCGGTGATTTCTGTGGCTGTCGAGCCAAGGACATTGGCGGATCAGGACAAAATGGCGATGGCGCTGGGCAAGCTCTCGAGGGAAGATCCCTCGTTCAGGGTGCGCACAGACGAAGAGTCAGGGCAGACAATCATCTCCGGCATGGGAGAGCTGCACCTGGATATCATCGTCGATCGCATGCGGCGCGAGTTTGGTGTCGAGGCCACGGTAGGCAAGCCACAGGTTTCCTACCGAGAGACTGTTCGCAGCTCGGTTGAGGCTGAGGGCAAGTTTGTCCGGCAAACTGGTGGGCGCGGTCAGTATGGCCACGTGGTGCTGAAGCTGGAGCCGCGCGAACAGGGTGAAGGGTACGAGTTTGTTAATGCAATTGTTGGCGGCGTAATTCCGAAAGAATTCATACCGTCTGTTGACAAGGGCATACAGGAGCAGATGGAAAATGGTGTTCTCGGTGGATACCCCGTCGTTGATGTGAAGGTCACGCTGGTTGACGGCTCCTTCCACGACGTCGACTCCAACGAGATGGCATTCAAGATTGCCGGTTCGATGGGCTTTCGAAACGCTGCTCTTGAAGCGAGTCCGGTATTACTTGAGCCGATTATGAAGGTTGAAGTTGTGACGCCGGAAGACTACATGGGCGATGTGATGGGCGATTTGAATCGTCGTCGAGGCATCGTTGAAGGAATGGATGAATCGCCTGCGGGTAAAACCGTCGGTGCATCAGTACCGCTGGCTGAAATGTTTGGCTACGCCACGGCATTGAGATCAGCCACGCAGGGCAGGGCAACCTATTCGATGGAGTTTTCTCGCTATGCAGAGACTCCCGGCAACGTCTCGGAATCCATCATCAAGGGTTCCTGACAGGTTTTCTACAACAGATACAGATGAAAAAGAGGCTTTGGTAAAGTGTCGAAGGAAAAATTTGAGCGAACGAAACCGCATGTGAACGTAGGCACGATAGGCCACGTGGATCATGGGAAGACAACGCTGACAGCGGCGCTGACAAAAGTGCAGGCCGAGGCGATGGGCGGCGAGTTCAAAGCCTACG
>CAKZSB010000256.1 GCA_937920585.1 uncultured Granulosicoccaceae bacterium
GTGAACACAAATCCAGTTACCTCTGTCGACCATACTTCCACCGCCACGCCTGAATATGTTGGCGGGGACTCGCAGGCACGCGCCATGTTCTCACTGGCACTGCTTTTCCTTTCGCTGATCGCCGTGCTCATCACGACGCACCTATCGCTCGACCCGCTGATCATGGCAAAAACCGGCGAGCAGGCCGGGACGATAACAGCTATGACGCAGAACTTTCAGTCGGCAGCACTCATGCTCTTGCTGGCAATCTGGCCTCTCTTAATTGCCGAACAACTGTTCAGCAAAAGTGCACGCAGTGTGCGCAAACGGCTGCTGGTCTGCCTGCTACCGCCGTTGCGGCTGGCAGCGGTTTCGCCGGAACACGGCAATCACATCTGGCTGCCACGACTACACTGGCAACAACCCGGTCGGGCATTGAGCCGTCAACTGGAACGCAAGCTGAGCAAACCCATGCTCGCCGTGGCGCTGCTGATCCTGCCGGTCTTGCTGATTGAGTCTCTGATGGGGCAACTAGTCAGCGAAACAGCCTCGCTGCGGCTGCTGTTGCATGTTGCCACCGGCTTGATCTGGCTGGCTTTTACAGCCGAATTTATCATCATGATGGGCGCTACCGACCGCAAACTGGGCTATATCAAAGCTCACTGGATCGACCTGGCCATTATTATCCTGCCGTTGATTTCCTTCCTGCGCAGCATTCGGGTTTTGAAGCTTGCGAGAATCGCCCGCCTGCAGCAATTAGCCAAAATGACCCGTGTCTACCGGATGCGTGGACTGATGATGAAGACCGCTCGCGCGCTGATGCTGCTGGAGGTGTTTCATCGTCTGCTCGGCGGCAATCAGCAGCGCAAACTGGCGCGCATGAAGATTCAGTATCAGGATCAGCTGGAGGACCTGCAGGAACTGAAAGCCGACATTGCAGCGATCGAAAGCGAGCTTCGGCAAACGGCCGAACTGGAAGCGAACGGACTGGCGCCGGGCTAGCCACGGGCTTGCGACTAAAGACGCAGCGGCAGGTAGCGGCGTTGCCCGGCCTTCATGGTTGAAACATCGACCCGCAGCAGTGGCGACTCGGGATCACCGATCGCTACCTCGCGAGCGCCCTCGCCCAGTGGCACACGCACGATGCTCAGGTGCCCCGGCAAGCTATGCCAGCCGCGCGTGTCCGCCTCTTCAAGCGCAAACAACAGGACTTTGATTATTTCACCCGCTACTTCGTCTTTTTTGGCGACGTTGTCGGCAAATGCATCTTTGGCGATCGCACGGGCAACGAGTCGTGCGGTAAGCCCGGCGGCCCGCTTGCCGAGCGACGCCCGGGCCAGTGCGCCGAGACTCGTCGTACTGACAGGCTCGCAGGCACAGCTCTGGTCATCAATCCGCACTAGCGGATGGCGATATCGGCCATCGACGGGCACGTATTGCGGAAAAGACACACGCGCGTCGTAATCTATCTGCAGCGATCCCGAGACTTTCGCAGGAATATCGCCGGAGGCCACAAACAAAACCAGCTCCGCCGGCCCCGGCCCTTTGTTCAACCGCACACCAGCCTTTTGCAATCGCCTGACATCGTCGGCAAAGCCCAGCTTGCGAGCCTGGCGCAGCAAGGTTTCATCCAGCGGGTTGCCCGCCAGCTGATCCGCCAGCTTGCGATTTTCAATGTAGGCGCTGTTAACCTGCCCGGCGGCCTCAAAGCTCAGCGCGATAAGGTTTCGGGTAAAATGATCTGCACCGAGCAATTCTTCCTGATCAGCAATTTTCTCGAGCGCGCGCCGAGCCTCCACTGCAGCGCTTTCGTAGCGCCCCATGGTGAGAAAATTCATCATCAGGTAACTGTGAACCCAGAGCTGCTCGCTGTATTCACCCGGATAGCGTCGCACCCAGTCATTGGCAAGCAGCGCCGTCGCCTCGCCGCTCAGACTGATCACACGGGCACCGTCGAGCGAGTCTGCGGCGGCCAGCAACTCACGTGTGCTCGCTTCATAGTCGCCGATTTCGTGCAGAATCAGCCCTTTCTCCAGGAAGAACAGCAGCTTGTCCCGGTTGTGGATTTCTGTCCCGTCACCGAGTGTCGCGAGCGCGCCCTGCGCATCACCCGAGGCATATTGCAGCCGCGCCTTGCCCAATGGCGAGCTACAGCCCGCCAGCAGCGACAGGCCGATTAAAACGGCGCAAACCCTCGCCCAGCGCGGCGCATTGATACTCATGACAGCGTGCTACCAGCCAATGATGGGCTGTGATTGCTCGCGTGCGAGGTCGACCTTGTCTGCCCAGGCAATCGCACCGGTCTCGGTATCGGTAAGTTCAAGGTTGAGGCTGTAATAGACCATCTTGCGCTTGATCAGCCGAATGCTGGCCGGGGGCTTCTTGACGATCGAACGAAGCGTGCCGGCGAGAATATAGTCCGCGCCCAGCTGTCGCCCCTGCGCTATGCGAGCGGCGGCCGGCACGGTGCCGGTTTTTTGATACTCGCTCTCGTCCTGAATGTTGAAACGCTGACCTTCGTTCAGCAGCTGGTATTGACCCGATTGAATCAGTTGCAGGCGGATATCATCACTGATGCCACCGGTATTGATGTGCTCGCTGGTCTCGTTGCCAATCCCGTAACTGATCACCACTGGCTTGCCGGCGCTGGTGGCAGCGTAATCCACCAGACTCGCGCTGAGTCGATCGACGATCAGGTTCTTGTCCGAAAAGTCATAGCTGGCGTTGTAATGCACTTCGCTGTTGGTGTCGATATTTCGCGTCGTGGCGCACGACACAGTGGTCGCGACACAGGCCGCGATCAGTATCGACTTGGCAAGTTTTTTCATAGGTTTCTCCGTATTTGCACGGGCAATAGTAAAATCCCGGTCGCGTCCACCACACTACCGTGCGGCAATGCCGGGGTTCTGGCAACGCTAATCGCTCAGCCTTGCTGCCACCTGAACAGCATGTTTCTCAGTGGTCGCTTGTAGTTGCATGAAGTAATATATAGGGACTTGTCGGCGGATTATCTGCAAATCTGCCGGCCCGATTTGTAACACAATGTTCAAACTTTCCGTTCGGCCCGCGCAGGTTTGCCGGCCTGGTAACGGTAATCTTCCAACAGCATTCACCAGAGAAATCAATGGCGCGCAAACGACTCGCGGTAGAAATGGGCATGGGCACGGACCTGCATGGCCAGGACTACACCAAGGCGGCGATCAGAGCGCTGCGCGACGCACTTTGGCACAATTCTTTAAGCGTTGCGCCGGCGCTGGGCTATTCGCGCGACGACATGCAGGTTGAAGTGGAGATCGGCGTTGCCAAACCGGAGAAAGTTGATCTTGAAGCGGTAGCGCAGGTACTGCCCTATGGCAAAGCGACTGTCAGTGCGGTGGCAGGCGGGCTGGACATTCCCAACGACGC
>CAKZSB010000257.1 GCA_937920585.1 uncultured Granulosicoccaceae bacterium
TACAAGCCCTTGCACAGGCACGATGATGTGATGGGCACATCTGTGCTGGCCAATGCCGCAGCCAGCATCGGTTCAAACCGGGCAAGTTCATTATCGGCCTTGCGATAGCGCAGACACTCAACCAGCCCATGCAGTGACCAGACGTTGCGCGGATGCTGCGCACAGCGCTGAAGCTCATCGTTCAGCCCCAGATCGGTGCGATAGACCGCCTCGGCTTCTTCATATTCGCCCTGTTCCAGCAATAGCGCACCGAGTGCGTGACGCGGCGGATGCATCCATGCCCAGGGTTCCGAATATTCCAGATTGTCGTCGCGACGAACCGCCTCTCGCAAAGAATCAAACGCGCAGACATAGTCACCCTGGTGGTACAGCAACTCACCCTCCAGCATCTTTTGCGCTATCGACAAGGTTACGTGTGCCGGGTTGTTGAAAAATCGCCGATCAGCCGGTAATCGCTTGAGCGATTGTTCCAGCAGTGCCTGCTCTTGCTTTGCCTTGTCGAACTGTTTCAATGCCGAATATGCCACCCCCTTTGCATAGTGATGCATGCAAGTGGAGACACAATAAAGCTGCTCACACTCAGGCATGGCTGCCTCGATAATCTCCCGCCACAGACCAAAACGTACCAGTACATGCATCTTCATTGAATAGTAGCCTTCCATGGTCATGGCCAGAAAGGGTTTACCCGCAACGCTCAGTACATCTCTGGTGAGAGTGGCACACATTTGCTCCGCCGCCTGCATGGCGGGTTGCAGTCTGCCCAGCAACATACAGGTGTACATCATCAGATGTAGATCGTGACACCGAGCGGTGGTGTAGAAGTTGAACGCTCCTGCGTATTGCACATACTTTTCATCGGCCGCGATCGCTTTTTCACTGGTGATCATTGCCTTTTCATAGTCACCACAAAGCACGTAGGTGTGTCCCGGCATGTGCAAAAGATGTCCGGCATCCGGACACAACCGACCCAACAGATCGGACGAGCGCATCGATCGTTCGGGATTAGAGGACATCTCGGTGAGATGAATGTGCAAATGCAGGATCGCCGGATGCTGACTTTGACGATTATTGTCGGCAAGGTCGATAGCACGCTCGCAGACTTCCAGCGCCTCCAGCGTATCGGCGTTGTCCGCAGCCTCGCCCGTATGCACATTCCAAAGCTTCCACGGCGTGCGTGTGATCAGTGCTTCAATCATCAATGCCGTGACATCCTGGTGTTCAGGAAACCGCTGGTAGCACTCGCGCATGCCGTCGGCGTAGGCGTCGTCCCAACGGTTAAACTGCGACTGAGCGACCGGTTGGGGCGCTTGAAAGCGATGCTGCAAGGCATCGATGAGCGAACGCTCCACATCACCGCAGTGATCAGAATAGTGCAGTGCCTGTCGACTGTGCTCAAAACAGAAGCGCGTCGCGAACACGGCCTCGTCATGGCTCATATCGCACCAGGGAAAATTGTAGAACGGACCTGCAGCGTACGCCACACCCCAATGCGCCATCGCACATTGAGAATCAAATTCAAGCGCGCGCTGGAAACATTTTACACCCTCCTCCTGATTAAACCCGTAGCACCAGTTCAACCCCAGATTAAACAGTCGCTGTGCATCGGCGGAGTTTGTGGTGATGGCAAACTGATGTTGGCCCAGATCAAATCTTTCCATCCATCAGGCCGAGAGTATTTTTTCCAGCCGGGTTTCCACTCTGCCGAGCGATACTTTCTCGGCAGTGCCCAGATCCTGGGCAAACACGGATACTCGCAACTCCTCGAACATCCAGCGCAATTGCTGCATCTGCCGTGCGGTGCGTGGATCGTCAATCGCCGATTTTATTCGCTCCCATACCGGCAGCATTTCGGCCCGCCGGCGGCGATCGCGATCGGGCTCACGATCGAGGCTGTCAAATCGGCGCGATATCGCTTTGAAATAGATCGGCAAACGCACCAGCGATTGTGGTGGTGTAGCGGATACAAAACCCGGATAGATCATTCGATGGATCTGATCTTTTATATCGGCAGAAGGCTCGACCCAGCTAAGCGATACCGAGCCACCCATGCGACGGGCGATATCGCGGTGCGCCTCGAAAGTTTCAGCCAATACGGCGCAGATGGCATTGGCATTACCCACCAGCGCCTGCTTTTGCGATTCAAGTATCTGCAGGAACGCCTCGCGACTGCGCGGCATGGGCTGATCGTGAATGAAAGTTCGATCCAGCGCGGCATCAACAATATCGCGTTTCAATACTTCGCTCTTGCCGAAAACTGCAAATCGCAAACATAAAACATCGATGCCAGGCAAATTGCGAATAAGGTATTTCACTTCCTGTTGCAGCTGCTTTCGATACAGCGCTCGCAAACCTGCCGGCATCTTTTCCTCTGCCGCTTCAACCGATGCAAACACGCGCAACGACAGCACATCGTCCTCATCGACTAACGCCGGAAAACCCTGCATGGTCACACCCTGGGTCTCGATTTCGATCGACTCGGGCAAATCGCCAAAATTCCAGTCTGTCAGGTCAGTGCGTTCGAAACCGTCATCGGCGGTCTGGGCGAGGTTCTGCTCGATTCTATCGGCATACCGCTTTTGCAATAACGCCACATCGCGATCAACATCGAGTATTGTGCCATCGGCTTCGGTGACCACTATGCGCATGATCAAATGGCCAGGCAACTGCTCGATCTGCCAGTCGGTTGGGGCCACCTGTACAGTAGTCATTCTCGCAAGCTCCGCAGAGAGCGCTTTGGTTAAGGATTCGTGCTGGCGCTGCATCAGCCCTGCGATACTGTTTTGGGCATAGTCCGGCGCGGGTACAAAATTGCGCCGCACCGTTTTTGGCAGCGATTTAATCAGCGCTATAATTTTTTCCTGCAATAGTCCGGGTACCAGCCATTCGCACTTTTCTGCGGTGATTCTGTTAAGCAGGCTGACTGGCACATGCAGGCTGACACCATCATCGTCTGCACCAGGGTGAAAATGATAGTGCAGCGGCAACACAATGCCGCTGAATTCCAGTTGATCGGGAAAGTCGTTTTTACTGATTTGCAGTTCGTCGTCCTGCATCAGGAATTCGCGTGTCAGCCACAGGCCACGCGGGTTTTCCTTTTCATAGCCTTCACGCCATTTCTCGAATTGCGGGCCCGAGTAAATTCCCACGGGCACTCGCTGATTGTAGAAACTATAGAGCTCTTCCGGATCGATCAGGATATCGCGGCGGCGGGTTTTTTCTTCCAGAGTAACCACTTCATCCAACAACTTCAGGTTATGGTGAAAGAAATCGGATCGCGTATTGTAGTTTCCGTCCACCAGCGCATCGCGTATGAATATCTCGCGAGATTGCTCCGGGTTAATAGGGCCATAGTTTATTTTTTTCTTTTCAACCAGCACCAGGCCATACAACGTAGATTTTCGAAACGCACCTACTTGCGCGCGCTTGCGATGCCAGGTCGCACCAAAATAGCTGTGCTTCAACAGGTGCTCGCCCAGCACTTCAGCCCACTCCGGCTGAATGGCCGCCACACCGCGCGCGTAGAGCCGGGTAGTCTCGCTGATCTCGGCTGCCATCATCCACTTGGGGCCTTTGCCGAACACGGCAGAGCCAGGAAAGATCATCACTTTGCGGTTGCGGGTGGCGAGATACTCGTTGCGATTGTCCTTTAACGCGACGTTGCCGAGCAGACCGGACAGCAACGCGCGATGGGTTTTTTCGTAACTGGCCTCCGATGTGTTTTCAGTCATCCCCAACTCGCGACAAACCTGCCCCAGCTGGCGCCGAATGTCTCGCCATTCGCGTATGCGCATAAACGATAAAAAACGCTGCTGGCACATCTTGCGGAATTTGCTGTTCGAGAGCGCCTCACTCTGCACTCGGCAAAACTCCCACAAATTGAGGATGGAGTTAAAGTCGGACTGCTTGTCATTGAACTCGGCGTGCAACTCATCAGCTGCCTGCTGTTTGGCCAGCGGGCGTTCGCGAGGGTCCTGCACAGAGAGCGCGCTAACGATGGTGAGCACCTCGTTGACACTGCCCTCCTCACCCGATTCAATCAGCATTCTGGCCAGTCGCGGATCAATCGGCAGCCTTGCGATCCGCTTGCCGAGCGCGGTGAGTTTTCTTTTATCACTGACCGCACCTAATTCAATCAGCAGCCGGTAACCATCATTGACGAAGCGACTGTCGGGCGGCTCGACAAACGGAAAATCTTCCACGTGGCCAAGCCGCGAGACTTCCATCTGCAAAATGACCGAGGCCAGATTGGTACGCAGAATTTCGGGGTCGGTAAATTCACTGCGCGATTCAAAATCTTCTTCTGAATACAGCCGAATACACACACCCGGCGCCTCACGACCGCAACGCCCCTTGCGCTGATTGGCCGACGCCTGCGACACTTTTTCAATCGGCAGGCGCTGCACCTTGCTGCGAACGCTGTAACGCGACATGCGCGCATCACCACTATCCACCACATAGCGAATGCCTGGCACTGTCAGTGAGGTTTCAGCGACGTTGGTCGCCAATACGATGCGTCGCCGGCCATGCGGTTCGAATACTTTCGCCTGCTCTGCGGCAGACAAACGTGCAAGCAACGGCAATACCTCTACCCCGCGCAACCTTTTACTGCCGGTGGCGGCCTTGCCGATGTAGTCAGCGCACTCACGGATATCGCGCTCACCGGGCAGAAAAACCAGCGTGTCGCCTGCACCCTCACCGGCCAGCTCTTCGCAGGCTTCAAAAACCACTTGCGCCTGATCACGATCGTCTTCCTCAAGCTCTTTCCAGGGGCGATAACGCAGCTCTACCGGAAAGGTTCGCCCCTCTGCCAATATTACCGGTGCATCGTTGAAATGCCTTGAAAAGGTATCAGGGTCAATCGTGGCCGAGGTAATGATGACTTTCAGATCACGGCGCCGCTCCAGCAAACGCTTTAGATAACCCAGTATGAAGTCGATGTTGAGTGAACG
>CAKZSB010000258.1 GCA_937920585.1 uncultured Granulosicoccaceae bacterium
CGAGCGCCATACCGAGCACGATAATTTTAAGATCGTGTCGCGCTGCTGCACCTGATACCGCAATGGACCAAGAAAGGCAGAGGTGCTCCACAGCAGGGACACGGCAGCGAGTGCGCGCGGAATCAATCGCGGTGGAAAAAACACGCCTGCTGCCACAAACGACAGCGCCACCAGCCCGCCGCCGCCGATGCCCTGCACCCAACGGCCGAGCAAAACCACCCACATGGCGGGCGCCAGCGCACTGAGCGCACAACCAATAGCAAACAATGCGGCAGCAAAGCCCATCGGCCAGCGCACGCCATAGCGCAATGCCAGCACACCGCTGGCGGCGCCTGCCACAATCGAGCCCACCTCGCAGAGTGCTACCGACCAGCCAATCAGGGTTTGCCCACCAATTTCGGCAACGATGGCGGGCATCATGGTGGCGACGATCAGACTGTCGGCCGCGTGCAACCACACCCCTGTGCACACCAGGAACAGCGCCGGGGCATGCTCTCGAGTAAGCAGTTCGCGCCAGCCGACGCGTTGAGATTCAGCGCTCTGTGACATTGCCGGCGGCTGGTTGTTGTGCACGGCGATGTGTGCGCGCTATGGCGGAACCGTGTTGCGGGATAATGATGCCGATGAATCCCGCCAGCACCAGCGGGCGAACGCTAATCGACTTCAGGCGTTAAGCGCAGTTCTCTGTGCCGGACCTGAACATTATCGAAGACGGAAGAGAAGTCACGCAGCAGCCGCTCGGTCAGGTAGACAGAGCGATGTTGCCCGCCGGTGCAACCGATGCCGACGGTAATGTAGCTGCGTTTGCTCTCGCTGAATCTGGGCAGCCACTTTTCCAGGTACTTGCGAATGTCGACATACATTTCCTCGACCATTTCCTGCTCTTCGAGAAATGTTTCCACTTCCCGATCGAGACCGGTTTTGCCGCGCAACTCCACGCTCCAGTAGGGATTGGGCAAGCAGCGCACATCGAACACGATGTCGGCATCGCCGGGAACGCCACGCTTGAATCCGAATGATTCGATCAGGATTGCCATTTCGCGCGTTTCATCCACCAGCACGCGCTGACGTATGATCTCGCGCAATTCGTAGATGTTGATCTTGCTGGTGCCAATCGTGAGTGTGGCCCCATTGGCGATAGGCGCTAACAATTCTTTCTCGGCCTCCAGCGCTTCCTGCAGCGCGACGTAACGGCTGCTCAGCGGATGCTTGCGTCGGGTTTCGCTGAATCGTTTAATCAGCTCATCGCGCTTGGCGTCGAGGTAGATGACTTCCGTTTGCACTTCGGGAGGAATCTCCTCCATCATTTCGGCGAAGCGTTTCAGATCGGAGGAGGCATTGCGCGCATCGATGCAAACGGCCAGCCGCTCATAATCGGCAGATTGAGCCGCGAGCGTTTGCTTGAGCACTTCGGGCAGAAGGCCGGCTGGCAGGTTGTCTATACAATAGTAACCAGCGTCCTCCAGCTCACGCAGAGCGGTGGTTTTTCCCGAGCCCGAACGGCCACTGATGATCGCCAATCGCATGCGACGGCCCTCTGAAAAGTTAACAGCGTTTAGCAAAACTCACCGGAGCATTATCGCATTGCCCCGACATATTTGTTGGCGGTGATCCTCCGGAACCCGCCACAGCAGCTCACCGCCACTTTTCGTATACTGGATTGCCGAGGCTGCCTGCCTGATGCTTCCAACCGGCGCTACTCAGTGTATTGTATGGCCAGCGGGCTCACCAGAGTACCCGTGTTTACCGAAAATCCACACTTGTGTTTCAAGAGTACACAGCACCATGCCCGATACCCCCCTGCAGGACGTTCGTGTACTTGACCTGACCACCACGCTTTTTGGCCCCTACACCACACAAATTCTCGGCGATCTCGGTGCCGATGTCATCAAAATCGAATCCCCGGCGGGTGACCCGGTGAGGCAAATCGGCACTGCGCGCCAGGAAAATATGGGGGCCATCTATCTTGGTATCAATCGCAACAAGCGCAGCCTGGTTCTGGATCTGAAGCAGGAATCAGCGAAAGCCGCGATGTGGCGCCTCATCGACACAGCCGACATGCTGGTTCACAACATGCGGCCGCAAAAGATCGCGGCACTGGGCTTTGACCCGCAGGCCGTAATGGCCCGCCAGCCAGGTATTGTCTTTGCCGGGCTGTATGGTTACAGGGAGGGTGGCCCCTATAGCGGCAAGCCGGCCTATGACGATGTCATTCAGGGCGAGGCAGGAATTGCCGACCTCTTCACTCGCCGCGACGGCGCACCACAGTTGATACCTTCTGCGCTGGCTGACAAATGCGCGGCAGTGATCGCCGCAAATGGAATCCTTGCGGCCTACATTAAACGGTTGCGCTCGGGCAAGGGTGTGACGGTCGAGAGCACCATGTTCGAATCGATGGTCAGTTTTAACCTGGTTGAACATCAGCAGGGCCTGATGTTCGACCCGGCCATCGGTGAACCGGGCTACACGCGCGTGCTCTCGCAACAGCGCAAGCCACATGCGACGCTGGATGGCCACATCTGCATGCTCGCCTATACGGATCGCCAGTGGAATAGTTTCTGGGAGGTGACACAGCAACCCGATTACGCCGCAGATCCCCGGTTTGCAAAGCTCGTTGACCGGGCGAAGAACATTGATTCGCTCTACCAAATCGCCGGACAACTATTGCGCACGCGCACCAGCGCCGAATGGCTGGAGCTGCTTGAAAAGGCCCAGATTCCGGCTGGCAAGGTCACTGCACTGGAAGATCTGTTCAGTGATCCGCACTTGCGCGCAACCGGCTTTTTTCAGTCAATCGATCATCACGATCATGGCAGGATGCTGCTACCTGACGCACCCTGGCGGCTGGACGGTCAGTCACTGCCACTGCGCCGCGGTCCACCAGCCATGGGCGCCGATAGTGAGCAGGTTTTGTCTGAAGCCGGTTTGTCGGCCGATGAAATTCAACAGGCATTGCAGCGCAACAACGCCTAGCGCCGCAACGTTAACTTATACCCGCGCGGCGCGACACGATTTCACTCATTCTATTTCCCAGGGCCCTATCCTCTGCAATCAAGCTCCACACCCAGGCTGCGACAGCAAATACTGATTGGCAGTTTGTTGATGGTCTCGGCCCTGCAACTGCTGCGGCTGCACTTGCATCTGGAAGTGGCCGGAATCGCCTCCGGGCTGATGCTGCTTGTTTTCCTGGGCTTCGTTGCAGCACAGCTTGGCCTGCGCGAGCGCGTGTTACTGGCGATGTGCGGCGCCGCGACTGTGGCAGCATTTGCACTGACAGCAAATCCATGGCCCTTGATGGCGCGCGGTGCCACGCAAGCAGCATTTCTAACTGCCTTTATGGTGTTACTGGCGCTGTTGCGCGAGGGCGCTTCGACTTCGCGCTCAGTCGG
>CAKZSB010000259.1 GCA_937920585.1 uncultured Granulosicoccaceae bacterium
TTTGGAGCAGCCACAAATCGCCGCCGCGCGAGCAATGCACCTGCTGTATGCGGGCGAATACACGTCAGCCTACAACGACTTACAAATGAGCGGCCTCTGTGGCGCCAACATCGCCGAATACTTGTGGGTCTGCGCCTGGAGTGCTGCCACTGCAGGCGCATCAGACACAATGCTTCCGCAACTGGAACGCTATGTAGCCCGCAAGTCAAAATCCAACGACGCCTTCACAAACACACAGGGCCTGCTGTTCGATCAACGCCTCGCGCTGGCGCTGCTGTACGGGTTCAATGATCGTGCGGAGGATGCGATCGAATTGCTGAAGCTTGCCAACGCCGACCATCGCTACACAGACCACAGAAATTTCTTCAGCCGATACATGATTCTCGAGATCGGCCGAATACTGTTCAAACACTCCAGGGACAGCCGTTACTCAGACCGGGTACTGGGCCTTGCGCGGCGATTCACAGTCATTGACCCCGCCGCGTCTTACAACCACTCATTCATTGCTGAACTAAGCTCTGACAGGAACGAGCGGATATCCTCACTGGCCTACCTGCTCAAAATGGATCCGGAATCACGTTCTGTAAACAGTGCCGATCCATCTGAACGAGAAAGTGCCGAACAGCTGAGACAACCAGGCGCGATTATCATGCAACGTTCTTCCGGGCTCGACGGCATCTGATGTATCGCGGTGATCGGCAAAGCGTTATGTCGATCACCGCGGTCCCATCTTAACTGCGTGCCTTAACTATCTGTCGGAGGCGGCAGGTTTTTATTATCTTCGACTAGGCTGCTACTCGGCCTTTGCGGCCCATACCGTCATACATATCAAGCAATACGTCAAACCAGTTAGCGACTGCTGAATCCGCCTTCAGGTAGTCTTCGGTTGAGGATGTACGCAGCCATTGCAGTGCACCGAAGACGACATAGTCGGCAAAAAGAGGCGATTCACCACCAATAAACTTCTGCTTTTTCAGGGTGAGCTCCAACGGCAGCAGCACCTTTGCCAGACCATCACCACTCTTGGCATGTTTCGCATCAAACTCCTCGAGGGTACAACCAAACATCTTTTCACGACTCTCGCGAAAAAATTCCTGGTCGACCGGTGCAAGAGAGTTGTAGATATCGAGCAGACAAAGCTTTACGACCTCGGGATGAACCTGTGTGGCAGACCAATTGATCGTCAGCGCCGTCAATGCGTCACCGCCGTCGCCTTTGAACAGGCTCGGTGCATCAGGGTAGGTCGCCTCAAGATAACGGGCAATTTCATAGCTCTCCTCCACCACAGTGTCGCCATCCCGGATTACCGGGATACGGCGTGAATCCCCGCCTTCAATCGTTGCAACCTTTGTAAATGGAGTTGGAATTGTTTCCCAGCTCAGCCCTTTGTGTGCCACGGCCATACGTACTTTCCAGCAATGAGGACTGAAAAGTCTTTCGGGGTTGTCGCCACACAGTTCGTAAATCTTGATTGTCATATCAATTATCTCGTTTGGATGCAGGGTGCTGGAATACTGATCTGTTTCGGGCTTCGGGATTCAACTACGAGAATCCACCAATTCACGGCTTCAAATTCGTTTGCCACAAAACCAGACTCAAACAACAGTGAAATTCTATTTGTGCGTACGTCCACTATTTCGATTGAAAAAATTGCAGAAGTTACGGCACTTCGAATGTTGTAACGAAGTATACCGAATTACCGCTTTTATATGGGGATCTACGTGGTAATTGATGGCCTTTTGATGGGTGATAATTCAACTATGTATACTTTATAAAAATCACCGTAGTCGTATGATTCAATTTTGTGACAGAAGTTTATCTGCACTCCCCAAACTTATAGTTTGACGATTTATTACATTCGTTTTATGGTCGCTAACCACACCGCTGGCAATTCGGCTTCAAACGGAATAGTCATCACGGCAACCAACAAAACGGAATCTGCTCGTATCTGCCAAGGCCTGGCTCCTGTTTGATTCGCCAGCAGTTGTACTCGAGTTTTTCACTACAACCACTACTTGCAGATTTCCTTATGAAAATAATACCAAGACTACTGGCGACTGTTTCCCTGCCCATTGCACTGGCTGGCTGCGAACTGATTACTGATGTTGAATTTGTCGGCTCACTATCATCCCTTAGCAATGCGCAAATTAACGAGCTAATCGACAGCGATAACTTTCCTCCACCCGCTTCGGCAAACACCAGTGCAAACGTGTTCAGCCTTGATGTCAGCAGCGACTGCAGCAGTGCAGACAGAGATATAACTGTAACCATTCCGGCAACGTTGGCCTTCGGAGTAGCCACTGGCTCTCTGACAATTGACAACGATACCTATACAATAACTCGAGTTGCTTGTGAGTTACCGTCTTTTGATGACCCAGCGATCGAAGGAGTGGGTTATTTCGTAGCAGAACCTGACGACCCGAGCTTGTCTGTTACCCCGGAAGTACTGGTTTCAATCACAGAGTTCTCCGCCGACTCGTCAATTGCCGCAAGTGGTGGCTTCGAAACCTTCACTGGTGCGACCAGTGTAACCCTGAGACCGCTATTGGGTAACTCCGTCACCAGCGTCACTAATGACGATATTACCCTGGCCGCCATCTTTGTGCCCGAACCTGTGATGAATGATCCTGAAACCCTGGGTCGACAAATACTCGCACAGGCTGCAGTGGATCTGGATGCGCTCATCACCGATGAATATTCTTATACGAACTGGATTCTGTCTGGCGCACTGTTTGCGCTTGAAAGAGCCGCCGATGAAAAAAACTGGCAGGATGACAATACACTCAATGATCGAAGAGGCAGTAGCACCTACGCGACCGTTGCGATTGCTGTAAACGAAATCGAACGTATTGCAGACTGGACTGACGATGGCGCATTGATGGCATCACTCGATGCAATCACCTCATCGATACTGGATGGGATGCGAACCATAGCCACTGACCGCATTGCGTTGGCAACTGAAAACGGCGGCAATGTATTTAAACTTGACCGCGCCAACTACCGCCTGCAGGAAGGCGATATCGAAAGAAGCCAGGATCACCTGCGAAGCGCAGTGAATCGTTTTGGTGGGGCATGGAAAGCGGCGACCAGCGCAATACGATAGCACTTGCGTTTGCCTGGCTACCCTCTGGTTCAGCGAAACCAGGGGGTGGCGCCTCAGGCTTTCACCACACGGTAATTCTCAATAAACAGCACATCTACACCACCGCGCACCAGTTCATCAATGGCATCTCGCGGATGACACACGATCGGCTCTTCATGCTTATTGAAACTGGTATTGATACCAAGCGATAGTCCGGTCAGTTTTTTGTACTCTTGCAACGCCTTATATACGTAGAGGTTCTCACTGGCGTTTACCGTTTGCGGGCGCGCACTGCCATCTTTATGCACAATGCCAGGCGCCATTTTTTTCCCATGCTCGGTACAGTCAAAGCATAAGGTCATGAACTTTGCCGCCAGCTGCCCTCGCTCGAAATTCTCGAAGTAGTCAGGTGCATCCTCTTCGATGATAATCGGCGCGAACGGCATAAACTCGGTGCGCTCGAGACGTTTGTTCAGCCAGTCCATCATCGTGGGATCAGTCGGCTCTGCGATAATTGATCGATGCCCCAATGAACGTGGCCCATATTCCATACGGCCGTTGAACAAACCAACAATTTTCTTGTCCGCCAAACAAGCACCAATAACCGGTGCCGGATCATCGAGCCGCTCGTACTCGACGGGATAATCGGCCAGCGATTCGATGATAGTTTGTTCGTCAGTGGCATTACCCCAGAAAACGTCGTCGATCGCGCTGGGTAGCATCGGCTTGTGGCGCGCTGAAACATCCAGCGCTGAACCGACCGTCACCCCGCCGTCGCCCATGTGGGGATGAATAAAAATTTCATCGACGCAATCCATTTCAAGAATAATTTGATTGAGCCGCACGTTGGCAAAGGTTCCACCCGCCAGCGCCAGTTTTCGAAGCCCGGTCTTCTCGACTGCCTTTCTAACGACGCCGCAAATCGATTCTTCAAGAACCTTCTGGGCACCGTATGAAATCTGGTAGATCGAATAGCCCTCGAGCGCTTTGGCCAGTGCGTGATAAGCATCGCCAAACAGGATATGTTTTTTATTCAGAAAGGATGGCCTTGCAGGATCATGACCGTAAAATTCCGACAGGATTTTGTAGGTGTCCTCGCAGGGCTCATAAGCTGCCAGCCCGGTGATTTTTCCACCGTGTCGAATGGGGTCGAAGCCACACAGGTTGGTAATAAGAAACCAGAAATTACCGGCCGAATGCACGCGGGGCCATTCGTTTACCATTTCCAGCGTGCCACCCTTGCCAATGTAGATGCTGCCGGCAAGGCCATCACCACCACCATCTGCCGTTATTACCAGTGCATCGGTAAATCCGGACGTGTAGTAGGCCGATGCGGCGTGACTGCGATGATGATCAACGTATTCAACCGGCGCTTTGATACCCGCCTTTTCAAGATCTGCCTGCAGTGCCTGCTTGTTCTTGCTCAACACGCCCAACGCGAATTGCGATGCTTTTACGAACGGACGAGTCGAGGTAAGCGGGCCCAGCAGACGGGTGACCCGGGCGAAAATCTTCTGGAAGAGTTTGGAGTCGTCGATATCAGAGTAAATAGGATAATCGGCGGTTTCAACCATCGCCTTAAAGCCAACACTCACCCGATCAATATCGGCCGGCTTGATGCCCGTGGTTTCGAACAGACTGGCAAGCGACAGGTGCGGGAATCCAAAATGCAGTTTTTTACGAGAGAAACGCTCCTCGTTCGCTGCAAACACGGGCTTTCCGTCGATCAATAAACATACGCCAGCATCCTTGCCATCGTGAATACCCAGAACTTTCAATATGGCCTTCCCGTGTTGTTGTACCCGATACCCGACTCAGCGAGTTCACGCCAAATTGTGGCATAGTTGCCAGGCCAAGTCCTGAAACAGGTCGGTTATAGCTGAAATATTACTTACAGTCCACAATCTCCGCCCGGACGCCGTTGACCCGACTCAGGCCTGCACAATCAATGTATAGACGGCCTGAATACACTAGCGCGTTACCTCACAAAAATTCATGTTGAAACTCTACAGCAACTACCTGAATTCGGCGGGTCAGCGGGTACGCATTGCACTGGCACTGAAATCATTGCCATACGAGTACATCGCGGTGAGCAAAATCGGCTGGGATGCCTATCAGAAAATCAATCCGCAGCGGTTGATGCCAGCGATTGAGGTGAACGGCCAGATAATCCCGCAGGCTACCGCAATTCTGGAATACATCGAAGAGACCTGCCCGCAGCGCCCGTTACTGCCCGCAGACCCCCTGTTGCGTGCCCGGGCGCGCGGCTTCGCGCAGTTTATCACCAGCGAAATGCACGCGGTCGACGTGATCAGCGTCAGGCGTTTTCTCGCCAATGATCTGGGGGTGACGCAAGACGGTATCGAACTTTGGCATCGGCACTGGTTTGCCCGCGGTTTTACCGCACTCGAGGCGCTGCTGGCAACGCGTGAGACACCCTGGACCTACTGCTTCTCAAACGATCCCGGCTGGGCCGAATGCCATCTGATTCCGCAGATCGAAAAGGGCCTGAGCCGATTCGCGCTCGATATGTCGCCCTACCCCCTGCTCCATTCAATTTACCAGCGATGCGCTGCACAACCTGCGTTCATCGCCGCCACACCGGCACAACAACCGGATTACCCTGGCGAACTGGACGAGCCCTCGCTGCAGCGCTCGGATAATCCGGCAGACTTGTAGCGACCCGGCACGTGAGCACAGTAAACTGACCGGCATTCACACGACCAGAGGAAGCCCGTATGAGCAGCCCCGCAAACGCAAAGCCAGATACCCTGACACAGCAGATCGGAGTCTTGACCCGGCGCGAGGTCGAGGCCCGGATTATGGCCCCGATCATCGATGCGCTCGGCGAAAAATTTGGCCGTGAAGAAGTGATTGAAGTAGTCCGCGAGACCATCGTCAATCTGTCGCGCCAGCAGGGCGGAGAACTGGCCGATGCGATGGGCGGCAAGGGTTGCGGTGCCTTCGAGTCGTCACTGCAATACTGGACAAAAGACGAGGCACTCAAACTCGATGTGCTGGAACAAAACGAGACGACACTGAACTTCAATGTCGTGCGATGCCGCTACTCGGAAATGTATCGTGATCTGGGTATTCCGGAGCTTGGCGCGGTGTTTTCCTGCAACCGCGACTACGCGCTGATCGAAGGATTCAATCCCGACGCCAGGCTGACTCGCACGCAAACGCTGATGGAGGGAAAATCCCATTGCGATTTTCGCTATGAGTTTCCGGCCGAAAAGTAATTCGCTGTTGCGCTAACGACTCACTCGCGTGCTGGCGGCATACTCCGCATCCAGTGTGATACCGATACCGGGCGTTTCCGGCGCGCGCAAATAGACACCGTCGTCTGCAACCACCTCCTCCAGCGCCGATCCTGCCAACAGTTTGCCCTGGAATTCCAGCAGCGCGTTATCGGGCATGAAATACTCGATCCACTGCACGTTCGGCAGACCCGCCGCCAGGTGGATATGAATCTGCTGCAGATTCCACGGCGATACCGGAATGGATCGAGCACAGGCGAGCGCGTGGATACGCAACCAGTCAGTAATCCCGCCAGTCAGCGCAGCGTTGGGCTGGGCAACATCAATGCAGTGGTTATCGATCAATGAGTGAAACTCGGCGACGCCCACATGCTGTTCGCCGCCAACGATATATGTATCCCCCGAGCGTTCGCGAACACGCCGATAGCCTGCAATATCAGCAGGCGGCACAGGTTCTTCCAGCCAGTACACATCATACTGACTCCAGGCTTTAAGCTGCTGAATCGCTGTGTCGACATCCCAGCTCCCGTTGACATCCACCATCAATCGAACCTCCGGCCCGATTGCCTCGCGCACTGCGGCTACTCTTGCAGTGGCTTCGGCGAGCGTGACAAACGATCGCGTACCGCGAATTTTCAGTGCCTTGTGACCAGCCTGAACATACTCACTGGCGCGCTGTGCAAGCGCATCAACCGGCAGATGATGCGCACAGTTCGCATAGGTTGGCACCCTTGATCGCCGCCCGCCCAGCAGCCGCCAAACCGGTAGTTGCGCATGCTTGCCCTTGATATCCCACAACGCAAAATCAACGGCTGCAATCGCATTGCGCATCAAGCCGTCACCGCCGCGCCGAGGCAGAGCCTCGTGATAGAGCAAATCCCAGATCACATTGGTATCGCGAGGGTCCCGGCCCAAAAGTAAAGGCCGTACAGCGGTTTCAAGCATCAGTTGCAAGATGGGTGCACTGACGCCTGAGCCGGTGACAAAGCCAAGACCGGATACCTCCGAATCGGTGCTTATCGACACCACCACAATCTGCCCGCCGTAACCCGAATCATTATCCGCATTCGGGCTCTGATAGCGTTCTACTGTCAGCGATTCTATTTTCATCCAGCGTCCCCCTGCACTTGTGACAGCACTATACAACTTCGGAAGCACGCTTAGCCATCGCGGCGCAGTCTGGCCGCAGCGGTAGCAACGCGAAGCGTGCCCGAGATAAAAACCACGTGCCAATTCCACACAAAAAATCCTCGTGGCATTGTCGGGCACGCTCGCAAGCGTGGCGAAGCTCAACACAGAAACTAAGCACCTGACCAGGAACAACACCCGCTTTGCCCGACCTACATACGCTAACACTCGGCACACAATGCAATTTTTGCTAGTGTTAGCCTCTGGCCACACCATCCCGGAGCCAACATGAACGTCCAAGACCGCCAGGCAGCAGCCGACACCGGTCGCAAAAGCATCTGGAACCACACCACGCCAGTGGTATTCGCGGCGCTATTCGACTGGCCATTCCGTCCAAAAGCGGCTTTTCTGTCCGTGGCCCAACGCTGGTATACGCTTTCTCGCAATATGCTGTTTCTGCTTGTGGCAGTGCTGACTTACTGGCTGCTGATACCAGATCTGGCGACTATGCAAACATTGTCACTGGATTGGGTATTACCGATTTTGCTGCGCAATATGGCGCTGATGATTCTGCTTGCGGGTGGCTTGCATCTGTATTTATTTACGTTCAAGAAACAGGGTAAAAAACTAAAATACGATCCGCGAGAGGATCTGGAGAAAAGCGGCAAATTCTCGTTTCGCGATCAGGTGCACGACAACATTTTCTGGAGCCTCGCCAGTGGCGTGACGGTATGGTCGGCGTATGAAGTATTTTATTTCTGGGGGGTTGCGAACGGGGTGATTCCCACTTTCGGTTTCGCGGAGAATCCCGTTGCGTTTTTTGCCTGGCTACTGGCGCTGCCGTTTATTATGTCGTCGCATTTTTATCTGACACATCGGCTGTTGCACTGGCCGCCGCTTTTTAGAATTGCGCACAAGCTGCACCACCGAAACACACACATCGGCCCCTGGTCGGGCATGTCGATGCACCCGATCGAACATATTCTCTACATATCATCTGTACTGTTGCACTATGTGATCGCCTCACATCCCGTTCTGGTGATCTACCATCTGTTCACCCGCTCGCTGGCACCTGCGCTGTCGCATTCGGGTTTCGAGCAGATACTGGTTAAGGATAAAAAGCTGATCGACTCGGCAGACTTTCACCACCAATTGCACCATCGTTTTTACGAGTGCAACTACGGCAATCCGGATTCGCCATGGGATCGCTGGTTTGGCTCGCTGCACGATGGCTCGAATGAGGCGACAGCTATGGTGAAAGAGCGGCGTCGCAAGATGTACCAGCGCAAGCCGGCAACTGGTGGTGCTTGAACAGGCTAGCTCAATTTTTCAGTTGAGTGAGCAAGTTAACGACTGATGGACTGATTGCACCGATCTGACAGGGTTCTGCAACTAATCCGGCCAAATAGAACTATTCAGCACGGCTGCACGTTATTTTGCTGACACACACGCTCTGGACTGACTAAACTTCGGGTTAACCCGAAACCGAGTCCCGCGTGGCACGTGTATAAAAGCAAATCCCAAACATTGCCAGCCCACCGCCAGCTGCTGATCCTGTTGGCCATACTGGTGCCTATGGCACTGCTTGGCTGGGCGGCGATCGGCCGCGATAGCGACGAGACAACAGCGGCAGCAAAGGAACGCTCGCGAGCGCCAAAATCAGTCGTGGTGGCTGAGGCTGCGCTGCAAACTCTGCCAGTGGAACTGGAGGCCTTCGGTACCCTGCGCGCTTCTCAATCGGTACTCCTGACCACCGAGACCAGCGGGCGTGTGAGTAGTTTGTCGTTCAGTGGTGGCCAGCAGATCGAAGCCGGTGCCCCTCTGTTAACACTGGACAGCGATATGCAGATCGCCAACCTTGACGAGGCCCGCGCCAATCTGCGGCAAGTGGAACTCGAGCTGCAACGCGCCGAGGATCTGAAGCTGCGCCGTGCAGGTTCACAACAAGCCGTCGATACCCTGCGCGCCGCTGTAGCCGCCGCCCGTGCCGCACTTGCCAGAGCCGCCAAACAACACGCCGATCGAACCTTACTGGCCCCTTTTTCAGGCACCACCGGGCTGCCACAGGTCACTGTCGGTGAGTACATCGACTCGGATACGGTGATCACTTCACTCGACGATCTGCAAAGCATGACCGTTGATTTCGAGATACCCGAAGCATCCTATTCGAAGGTTGAACGTGGCCAGACGGTCGCAGTGAAAAGCACCGCCTACCCGGATCAGCAGTTCAACGGCAAAATCAGCGAAATAGACAGCCGGATCGATTCCGCCAGCGGCACTTTCAACGTGCGTGCGACACTGCCCAATAGCGATCAGCAGTTGCGTGCAGGGATGTGGGTTCAGGTGCGGCTGCAGCTGAGTCGAGAGCCTGCACTGATGATTCCCGAAGAGTCCATCGTGCCGCGCGGCATACGCGCCTATGTGATGCTGGCCGAAGACGGTAAAGCCAGGGAGGCAGAGGTGACTATCGGGCGCCGCATCGCCGGCTCGGTGGAAATTACCAGTGGCCTGGAAGCCGGCGCACCCGTGATCGTGCGCGGCCATCACAGACTAAGGAGCGGTACTGCTGTGTCGCCGCATCCGCCTGCCGATGCCGAGGAAGAAGGCAAAGCCGCGGCACGCAAGAGCAATACATGAATCTGTCCCTGCTCAGTATACGCAGACCCGTGCTGGCGGCCGTGTTCAGCCTGTTGCTGGTGGTGCTTGGCATTGCCGCACTGGATCGCATACCAGTGCGCGAACTACCGGATATCGACGCTGCCGTTGTCACGATCACAACCAATTACCCGGGCGCCTCACCAGCGGCAGTCGACACCACCGTAACCGAGATTATCGACGCGGCGGTGGCTGGTATCGCCGGCATCGATTTCATTCGATCCAGCAGTCAGTTCGCGCGCTCGCGCACGGTACTGGAGTTTGCACCGGGCTATCCGATGGAAGCTGCCGCGAACGATGTGCGTGATGCGATTGGCGCGGTTCGCTCGAGGCTGCCAACGGATGCCGAAGAGCCGCGCATCATCAAAAACGACAGTGACAGTGATCCAGTGATGCGGCTTGCAATCACCAGCTCGCAGACCGATGCGGCCGGCATCACCGACTACGTCGAGCGCAATATCGCCGACCGCATCAGCACTGTAGATGGCGTGGCCAGCGTCAATGTCTATGGCGATCGCTCAGGGGCGATGCGAATCTGGCTCGACCGGGTCGCCATGGCCGCCCAGCGAGTCACCGTTGCTGACATCGAAACTGCGTTGCGTGAATCCAGCATCGAGTTGCCGGCCGGACAGCTAAACTCCACCATGCGCCAGTTCTCGGTGCGGCTGAACGGCCGCATAAACACGCTGGATGAATTTCGCCAGGTTGTGGTAGCAACCAATGCCGGACAACCGATTCGACTGGGCGACGTGGCACGGCTGGAACGCGGCGTGGTGAACATCAACGCGATGGTGCGTAACAATGGCGAAAATGCCGTCGGCATATCGGTTATTCGCCAATCGCAGTCCAACACTATAGCCATCTCACGCGCTGTACACGCTGAAATCGATCGCCTGAAACCGACACT
>CAKZSB010000260.1 GCA_937920585.1 uncultured Granulosicoccaceae bacterium
GGGCAGTGTGCTCGACTCCGGCTCCAGCACGGTCACGGGCAACGATTTAAGTACCGATGCGAATTTCACTATCACGATTGAAGTGCCGCCCATGCACGGCACGGTCAGCATCAATCCCGATGGCACGTTCCACTATATACATGATCGCTCCGGGGTGCTGCTCGATGAGTTTGTCTATCGTGTGACCAACGAGGATGGCATCTTTAGTCTGGCTACGGTCAGCATCAGTATCGAACCGCCTTTCGAGGCCGCCTTCCCCGGTGGCGAGGAGCCACTTGCACCTCCCGCTCCTGTTGAGCCCGAGCCTGAGGAGGAAGAAAACGTCGAAGAGGCCGCAGAAGAAGAGGAAACTGACGAGACTGAAGAGGAACAAGCCGACGAGCAAAGGCTGGGCAACCGCCAGTCGGTGGATTTCAATGGCGAAGCCAACGGACTGGGAAGCGCTGGTAATAACTCCACCGGCCTCAACGTCATGAAGTTGCTGCAACGTGACTCGGTCGCAGGCGATCAATCGCAGTCCACATCGGATGAACAGTTTCTGGCTCTGGCACAACACAACAACGCCACTACTGCGGACTACACCGCTGATCGCCTGGCTATCACCCGAAGCAGTTTCGACATAGTGTTTGAAATCTCAGTTACACGTCCGCGGGATGTTGTAGACAATCCGAGTTTTCTGCAGGGCCTGTCGGAGTTGGGCGACGAACTGCAGCGCGCGGAGGAGCAAGACAGCAACCGTTATCAACTTGGATCAGATAGCGCACTGGGCGTATCGATCAGTGTTACCGCCGGCGTGTTGGCCTGGGTGCTGCGCGGCGGCTCTCTGATCGCGAGTCTTATGACAGCTACACCGCTATGGAGCCAACTCGATCCAGTCAGAGTATTTTCCAGCGGCAGAGACAAACGCAGTATTGATGACAAGGCCGGCGACGATGTCGAGGACTTGTTCAAGGCAAATAAATAGACCTGCCATTGGAAATCTTTTCGTCAATTTTTTTACTCACAATGCAGTTGATTCAGGTCAAAAAACGGACACGCGGATATCCTGCGAGAATGAAAAACCCTGAGAATTAGTGCCAGCAGTATCGACGTGCCAGACCGTTGACGGCTCCGGCAGTATTTGCAACCGTTTTCAAACGCCGCCTCTGCAACCCTTGCCTGCAAGCCGGGTAACGATTTTTTTTCACAAAGCGAGAGCGGCCCCTCACAACCCGCACAATTTGGCCGCATTATTTCGCCCGGCATTTGGAGCGGCAGAACTCTTGCCACGTCAGTACTAGCGCGTACTCGTGGCTGGCGATGCAACAGTAGTATCAGCAGATGCTTTGCCCGGCGAGCGGCCCTGTATCGGACGGATCAGTCACCGATCGTACGACGAGAGCCAAACGGGCTTGACCAAAAAGCAAACTCTCGTGCAACTACTGGAAATTCAGGCACTTAATAACTCGTTGTGAGCGATAAGAAGAAGGGAAAAACGGTATCCAGGGACCGCAAGAGCACATTGCTCGAGCTGCTGGAGCCGCGGATGCTGTTCTCGGCCGACGTAATGTCCGGAAGTTTCACCCTGCCCGACGTGCCAGACACTGACGATCTGATACCCGAGACGCTGGCGTTCGATGCCAAGATTCAGGCGGCTGAACGCAGTGAACTTATTTTTATAGATTCGGCAACTGAAAACTACCAGGCGTTCATCCAGGACCTCGCCGATAAAAGCAGCCCATCCATCCGTTATGAATTCTCCCTGATCGATTCAGACGAAGACGGCATCGCACGCATCAGCGAAGTCCTGGCCGGCCGCTCTGACATTGCGGCGATACACCTTGTTTCCCACGGTAGCAATGGCACCATAAATCTCGGGAACACCGTGCTCGCTGCCGATACACTGACCGCGCGCCTGTCCGAGGTCGCCGGCTGGAGTGACGCGCTCGCAGATGATGCAGATCTGCTGATCTATGGTTGCAATGTGGCAGCCAGTGACGCCGGCCGGGACTTTGCCGAGAACCTCGCCGATATCACCGGCACCGACGTTGCGGCCAGCGACGACATAACCGGCCATGCAGCCTCGCAGGCGGATTGGGAGCTGGAACACAACACCGGCCCCATTGAGGCTGAGACGCCCTTTTCCAGACAACTGCAGGACGACTGGCAAGGCACACTGGACAGTATCACCGTTACCACCACAGCTGATGTGGTCAACGGTTTAACGATTTCACCGACGGCACTGGAATTTGTCGACGGCGGTGATGGCATATCTTTGCGCGAGGCAATTCTCGCTGCCAACTCTTTCGGTGGTCCACACACCATCACCCTGCCCGAGGGTACCTACACGCTGACCGCCGCTGCAGGCGGCGACATCGATATAAGCAACGATATCACTATTACCGGCGACGGCACTGGCAACACGATAATCGATGGTTCCGGTATGTCGGATCGATTGTTCGATGTTCAATCGGGCACGGTCGAACTGCAAAACCTCACACTGCAGAACGCCAGCGGATCCGTTGCGGGTGCAGCGATTCGTATCGATGCCAGTGCGGCTGTCACACTCGATACCGTTCGCCTATACAGCAACACAGCGAATAGTAATAGTGGTGGCGCCATCCAGAACGACGGCACGCTCGTCGTTAACGCAACCGAATTCGATTCGAACGCTACCGTAAGCAGCGCCGGTGGAGCAATAAACACCGGCGTCGGTTCCAGCACAACGATCAGCGACAGTGTGTTCCTTGGCAACACAGCTGCAAACGGCAGTGGTGGCGCAATCCTGAACAAGGGCACGCTCGTCATAACCACAACCGAGTTCGAATCGAACACTGCCACTAACAATGCCGGCGGTGCCATTCACACTGCCAGTGGCGCCAGCACGACAATCAACGACAGTGCATTTCTGGGCAACAGCACCAGCAACGCCGGCGGTGGCGCACTCTCCAACGCCGGCACACTGAACGCTACCAATACTACGCTGAGCAACAATGCTGCGGGCACCAACCAGCCTGGGGCGGCGTTGCTCGTTCAGGGCGGTGCAATCGCTACCCTGACAAACGTCACCGTAACCAAC
>CAKZSB010000261.1 GCA_937920585.1 uncultured Granulosicoccaceae bacterium
GTCAGCTACATGCACGATGAAGCAGATCTTTGGCTCACCGAGGTAATTGATCAGCTTACCGCCGACAACATACGGCTGATCGGTCACAGCGACGGCGCGTCAATCGCGCTGATCTACCTGGCCGGCGAGCACCATCGTCGCCACCGCCGGGTCGATATGGCATTCTGCCTCGCACCGCATGTGTTCGTTGAACCGGTCACGATTGCGAGCATAGAAGCCGCCGCACAGCGTTTCGACACAAGCGACCTGCCGCAACGGCTCAAGCGATACCACCACGACAACACAGAAAACGCGTTTCGAGGCTGGTGCGATGCCTGGTTGAGCCCGGCTTTCAGAGACTGGGATCTCACTGCGTTGTTGCCGCAGATCGACACCCCGCTGCATGTCATTCAGGGCGAGGACGACGAATACGGCAGCGCTGAGCAACCACGCACCATCGCTGAACTTACCGCCGGCCCCTGCGAGATTTCAATGCTGAACAATTGCGCCCATGCGCCACAATTCGATCAGCCGGAACAGACGATTCAAATAATCCGTACTGCGAGTGAATTACTTTAAGCTTGAAATAGTTTATTACGCCACGTAACCTGTTTGACGACGCATGCGCAACAGTGAGCGGTAGCAGGCGTGTGATCCGGGCTGCGAATTATTGCCACAAAGATGGCAGAATGAACGCCACCGGAAAATTTCATCTACGCCGCCTTCGGTCGGCCACGACGCTGGGGATACACAAAACCATGAAAACTCTGCTCAAAAGCGCGTTGGCAGCGAGCCTGCTTGCCGCGCCTGCCGTTTTCGCCGCCGATGAAGTGAAAATCGGATTCGTCACCACGCTCACAACCCCTGCCGCCGCCATTGGCAAGGAAATGGAACAAGCGGTCAATCTGGCGCTTGAGCACATTGACAACACCATGGGTGGAAAACCGGTCAAGCTGATTATGGCTGACGATGGCTTCAAGCCGGAAACCGGCAAACAGGCCACTGATAAGCTGGTCAAACAGGACGACGTCGATTTCGTCGCCGGATTTATCTGGTCGCACGTGCTGCTGGCTTCACGCAAATCGGCGCTCGATGCCGGCAAATTCCTGATTAGCGCCAACGCCGGCCCATCACCGGTGGCCGGCAAGCTGTGTCACGAAAACTTCTTCTCCACTTCATGGCAGAACGACCAGACCCCGATGGCCATGGGTGAGGTACTGAACCAGAAGGGCGTCAAGTCTCTCTATGTGATGGCGCCAAACTACGCCGCCGGCAAGAACATGGTGGCTGGCGTCGAGCGCACCTTCAAGGGCGACATTCTCGGCAAAGATCTGACCAAATGGGGTAAGGACGCACAGCTCGATTTCTCTGCCGAGCTCGCCAAAGCGAAAGCCTCCGGCGCCGAAGGTATTTTCGTTTTCTACCCCGGCAAAGCCGGACCGGCATTCATTCGCCAATACGAGCAAGCCGGACTGCGCGATACGATTCCGCTCTACACCGTGTTCACCGTTGATGCGCTGGCACTGCCAAAGTTGCAGGAAGGCGGACTCAAAGGTGTGCTGGGCTCGCAGATGACTGCCTTCTGGAGCCCGGATCTCGACGTCCCTGCGAACAAAAAGTTTGTCGCCGATTTCCGCAAAAAGCACGGTGTCTACCCGTCGAACTACGCCGCACAATCCTATGACTCGATCATGCTGATCAAGTCCGCTGTCGATGCAGTTAATGGCGATCTTGACGACAAAGACGGCATGCGTGCCGCCATGGAAAAAGCCGATTTCGATTCCATCCGCGGCCCCTTCACCTATGGCAACAATCACATGCCAATCCAGAACTTCTACGCACGAACTGTGATTGAAGACGCCGATGGCAACTGGACTACTCGCATCGATTCAACCGTCTATGAAAATCATCAGGACGTCTACGCCGGCGAATGTAAGCTGTAGATAAACTACTGCCACATTAATATGAGGGGGCTCTGCCCCCTCGTCACTTCCCCATGGAAAGCTCAATTTTTCTGATTCAGTTGCTCAATGGTTTGCAACTGGGCATTTTATTGTTCCTGCTCTCGGCCGGCCTCACACTGACGTTCGGCATCATGGACTTTGTGAACCTGGCGCACGGTTCACTTTATATGCTGGGCGCTTTCTTCTGCGCCTCGCTGACCCTCTGGTCCGGCTCCTTCATAGTCGGTATTTTGCTCGCACTGCCACTGGCTGCCGCCGCCGGCTGGCTGCTCGAATGGCTGGTCGTCAGGCACCTTTACGAACGCGATCACCTCGACCACGTGCTCGCCACCTTTGGCCTGATCCTGTGCCTTGATACGCTTGTGCATATCGGCTGGGGACCCGCCGGCATTGCAATTCCACTTCCCGACTGGCTCAACGGCCAGGTTGAACTGCTCCCCGGCCTGTTATTCCCGAGTTTTCGCCTGCTGATTATCGCCACAGGTATTGTTGCGGCAGCAGGCCTCTACTGGATGGTCAATCACACCCGGCTCGGCATGCTGATTCGCGCAGGTGCCTCGAATCGCACCATGGTCGGCGCACTGGGAATCGATATCAAAACCCTGTTCAGCGGTGTGTTCGCTATCGGCGCGGCACTAGCCGGTTTGGCCGGCATGCTGGTGGCGCCTATCACTGAGGCCTCGATCGGCATGGGCAATGACATCATTATCACTGCTTTCGTAGTGATCATCATTGGCGGCATCGGATCGATGAAAGGTGCTTTTGTCGCCGCCATTCTGATCGGCATGATCGACACCATGGGTCGCTCCTTTCTCGATGACATTTTCAAGCTGCTGATGTCAACCGAAGCCGCTGAAACCGCTGCACCGGCAATCTCGGCCATGCTGGTGTACATCATGATGGCAATCATTCTCACCTTCCGTCCGCAAGGACTGTTTCCACCCAAAACACGCTGACCGCCTTGACCACAGATCCGATCACAGAAAATCCGGGCGCGCCGAAAAGCTTCAATCGCTTTGCCATAGTCCTGCTGGTTACCCTGGCGCTGTTGCCACCCGCGCTGTTTTACAGCGGCAACCCGTTCTGGCTCGATGTCTTTACCCGGCTGGTCATACTGGCACTGGCGGCGGTGAGCCTGAACCTGGTACTGGGTTATGGCGGGCTGGTGTCGTTTGGCCATGCAGCCTACCTCGGGCTGGGCGCATACGCGGTCGGTGTGCCGGTGTATCACGCCACTTATGGCGGCTTCGAGTCGATCGCAAGCTATAACGGCTGGGTACACCTGGGTCTGGCGATCGGGGTCAGTGCCCTGTTCGCGCTGATTACCGGCGCAATATGTCTGCGTACGCGTGGGGTCAACTTCATCATGATCACCATGGCGTTTGGTCAAATGGTGTTCTACGCCATCGTATCGATAGAAACCTATGGTGGCGACGACGGCCTGACCATCGATGTGCGTTCGGAATTTCCCGGTATCAGCCTCGACAACCCGCTTACCCTCTACGCACTCTGCTACCTTTCTCTGGTTGCCGTGCTCTATCTGGTCCACCGCATCACCGGCTCGCGATTCGGTATGGTGCTGCGCGGGGCTCGCGCGAACGAACAGCGCATGCGCGCCATCGGTATAGACTGCTATCGCTACCGACTGGTGGCTTTCGTTATCTCCGGCGCGTTGTGTGGTTACGCCGGATTTCTACTCGGCAATTTCACCACTTTCATCTCACCCGAAATGATGGACTGGACACGCTCCGGCGAATTGATGTTTATCGTCATCCTCGGCGGCGCCGCCTATCTATACGGTCCGATCGTTGGCGCTATTGTGTTTATTATTCTTGAAGAAGTTTTATCCGGTTACACCGTGTACTGGCATCTGCCATTCGGTTTGCTGTTGATATTCTCGGTGCTGTTTTTGCGCGGCGGCCTCAGCGGTGCGATGGACAAACTAACCGGGCGCAGCCAATGAGCGGCGTCGCACTGTCTATCAGGAATCTGCACAAGTCATTCGGCGGCGTCTGTGCCACCGATGATGTCAGCCTCGATATCGCCGGCGGTGAGCTGCACGCGTTGATCGGCCCCAATGGTGCGGGCAAAACTACGCTGATATCGCAATTGTCTGGATTGTTGCCTGCCGACCGAGGCACGGTAATATTTAATGGTCGCGACATCACCCGGCTGCCGGCACACGAAATTGCCCTGGCAGGGCTTGCGCGCTCGTTTCAAATCACCTCGATCTTCGCCGACATGAGCGTGCTCGACAACGTCGCCATGGCCGTTCAGGCGCAGGACGGGCACTCGTATCGATTCTGGCAACCGGCTCGCAAAGACAAACGCCTGCGCCAGCCGGCGATGGAATTTCTTCAGCGAGTCGGGCTGGCGGATCGCGCGTCGAGCCTGGCTTCTGCTGTATCGCATGGCGAGCGGCGACAACTCGAAATTGCCATGGCGCTGGCGACAACACCGCAGATGTTACTGCTCGATGAACCGATGGCAGGTATGGGCCCGGAAGAATCCGGTCGCATGATCGAAATCATGCAGAGCCTGCGCGGCGAAAAAACCATATTGCTGGTCGAGCACGATATGGATGCCGTATTTGCACTGGCAGACCGAATCACCGTGCTGGTTTACGGACGCGTTATCGCCTCGGGTAGCCCGGCAGAAATTCGCGCCAACGCGGACGTCAGACGCGCCTACCTTGGCGAGGAAACCGACCCGTGCTAAGCGTAACTGAGTTGCAAACATTCTATGGCGAGAGCCAGGCGCTGTTCGGCATGTCGCTGGAGGTGGGTGAGGCCGAGGTCGTGACATTGCTCGGTCGCAACGGCATGGGTAAAACCACCACGATCAATTCCATTATGGGTATTGTTCCGGCGCGCCACGGCAATATCGAGTTTCGCCAGCACGACATCACCGCGCTCGCCTCTTACAAGGTCGCCAAACTCGGCGTCGGACTGGTGCCCGAGGGCCGACAGATCTTCCCCAACCTCACCGTGCGAGAGAATTTGCAGGCAACCGCTGCGAATCGCCAGAAGCACAGCAACCCGTGGGATATAAAACGCGTGCTGCAGATGTTTCCGGCTCTCGAGCAAAGAATGTCATCGATGGGTAATCTGCTCAGTGGTGGCGAACAGCAGATGCTCGCGATCGGGCGCGCGCTGATGACCAATCCGGTGTTGTTAATTCTCGACGATGCCACAGAGGGTCTGGCCCCGCTGGTGCGACGTGAAATATGGGAGTGCCTGGCGAGCATCAAGCAGCAGGGTCTGTCGATTCTGGTGGTCGATAAAAACATCAACGACCTGCTCGCACTGGCCAATCGGCACTATATTATTGAAAAAGGGGCCGTAGTGTGGAGCGGCGACTCCACTGACCTGCAACAGGATCCGCAACTACGCGAGCGCTACCTCGGCGTGTAACGTAGTGTACAGCAACAAATAAACTATAAGAATGAGTCGATTGATCAAAGTTACTTAATCTCTATGGTTAGTCTTATAAATCTTATAAGCGTGAGCTCATTATCCAAGACAGAGAACTTTGATCAACCGCCCCTGCGGGAGCTCGGCAGTCGGCGCGCAACTGCGTTAAAGCTCTTGATAAGGGGGTAACCGGGGCCGCCCAGGCATTGTCTTCGAGCAAGGCGCCATGCAATGGCCTTGCT
>CAKZSB010000262.1 GCA_937920585.1 uncultured Granulosicoccaceae bacterium
GATGGTGAATTTTTTTGTATTGTCCGTCATCAGTCGTTTCACCGCGCAATTCAACTTCCAGCGATTCACTGGAGGGATGCCAGCTAACCACTCTGATCGCGGGGTTGCGAATATTATCTGTATCAATGGCATCATTATCGCTGGCCAGTTGCCACAGATAACTGGCTGCATTGCGTGTCGTTTCTTTAAAACCGCTTGCTGTGTACCTGAACACCTGCAGCGTTCTCAGATTCGACATAAGCTGAATCTCTACGGCAACCCATGCGTTATCAGGTGAGGGTAGGGGGAAGTATTGCTGGCCGTCAACCGGAAGTCTGTATCGATCGCCGCGGTTGTTTTGTGCCCACAGCGCTTCTTCGATGGTTGTGAATTGCCAGGTCGGGTTCGCAATGTGTGTTTGTACGGTTCCGTTTGCGCAGCCAGCAGCGATAGCCATGACAACACCAAGTGCAAGAGCTTGCAACGCGCGCACTGGATTTTTATTGCTAAGCATTAGTGCTCTGAAAACACTAAAAATTGGAATACAGTATGGCCTTTGATGTGCCGGTTAAGGACCAGTTCAGCTATCACACCTGGGGTGCGGCACATCAAAAGCCATCCCCTGCGGGCGAGCGTACAAGCGGCCATCGCGGCGTTGCGCTCACTCACAATAGAACAGCTATTCCTCGATCGCGCGCCTTGCGCTGACCGCTTCTTCACTCGCTGTATCCCAACTTTTAATATTGTCAAAGCACTACGCATCCGGATCGCCGTGCAGACGGAAGCCGAATACCTTTTCCATGGCGTCTGAAGTTTTTGTTCCGGTCCAGCCATCGACCCGTAATGCAATGCCATCAAAGGTATTGAGGAATCGTTGCAGATCCTCGCCGCGATTGATTGATCGTTTACTGAATCTGAGTATCGGCTTTGACGGAGCCGTAGTAAACAGTTCGATCAGGCCTTGCTGCTGCATCCGTTTGATCACTACTGCTGCGCCGATCTGTCTGGACTTTGCCGTGTCCGACCAGGTGCCGTCGGCTACATACTTGCCCTTCACATAGTGGTTGCTGGAGCCCCACAGGTACGGCGATTTAACATGCTGGTGAAATTTGCGATAACCCCAGCCGTTAAAGCCTTCAATTTCGTAGAGTGTTTCCGGCAGGCTCCACGAGTCCACCCGGTGCAGCTTGCGGCGCGTAAGTGCATCGATAGCACTTTCCTCCCAGCTGAACGGTGGCGAGCCCTCCACCGGCCGACCCGCTGGCACGTTGACGGTTCGTGCGTTGAGCGAGTCACCATTGTGGAGGTGGCGGGTGAATTTTTGATTGGATTCCAGTTTGTGGATCGCCGCCACCACATGCCAGGGGATGCCAAGTGGATCGGCAACGGATTCATAAACCGCTTTTTTGTCGTGCAGGTCCGCTACCGCCTTATCTACCGTATTGAAGCTAGCGGGATTGATCTCAACCGTGTTGAAAAGATCGATGTATTCTTGCTTCAACGCTTTGGTTAGCCTGACTGACACCTGCGAACCCTCCCGTTATTGACTGACATTGCCAGAATCGTAGACATGAAATATTGTTCTTTGGCAATTGTTTGGATTACAGTACCGATTTGTCTGTTCGAGGTAAGTCGTTTGGTGTACAAGCCGCTCAATGTCGCATTGTTTGTTTTGCTCTGGGTCGTGTTGCTTGGGGCGGTGGTAACCGCGTGGAACTATCGGCACGCTGGCTATGTCATTGATCGCCAGACCGGTACGATCAAGACATGTCGCAGCCATTCCAGCAAGGGGGGGCGGGGCGCGATTCACGCGCCGATTTATCGTCTGGTTGTTGAGCTGAACGATAACCGGGAGGTCAGCGTCGAAGTCGAACGATGCAGCCATCGGGATGTTGGCGACACAGTGGCGCTGTTGCAAAAAAGGCGATATCTGCCAGGGGCGGATTTCTATGTGATCGACGAGAGTCAGTCAATCGAGTAAATCCCTGTAGGATTGATTGTAGGGGCATGGAGGCGATCGATCCACTTTACAGCGCCGGCTACTGTGGGATACTACCTCTTTAAAAAGGGCTCCGGGGAATGCCATGCCAGAACAGTTGATCGCCTTTGTCAAAAGAGATTGCCCCACCTGTGAGTTGGTAGCACCGGTGCTGGCGCAGTTGGCGGGCAGCGGGGAGCTCACCGTCTACACACAGGATGATCCGGCGTTCCCGGCGGACATCGCGACGGTTATCGACGATACCCGCCTGGACGAATCCCATCGCCGGGGTATCGAGATCGTGCCGACGGTATTGCGTGTAAGCGGTGATGCCGAGCAGGCTCGCATAGTGGGCTGGGACAAAAGCGAGTGGCAGTCTTTTACCGGTGTGGCCGATCTCGGCACCGATCTGATCGACTGGAAAGCCGGCTGCGGCGCGATCAACGTAGAGCCCGCTGTGCTTGAACAGCTGAAAATTCGATTCGGAGAAACCGGCATTGAATCGCGCCGGGTAGAACTGGGCACGGCCGAAGACGAAATCGAGGCGATGTACGAGCGCGACTGGTCAGATGGCCTGCCGCTGGTGCCGCCAACCGAAGTGCGTGTGCTGCGCATGTTGCAGGGCACCGCGCGTGACCCGCAGGAAAGCCTCGGCAAGTGCCCGCCCAATATGGGTGAGCTCACCGTTGAAAAGGTTGCCGTCAACGCGGTGTTGGCGGGCTGCAAGCCGGAGTATCTGCCAGTCGTGCTGGCGGCTGCCGAGGCTGTGCTCGACGATGCATTCGGCATGCATGGTGTGCTCGCCACCACCATGTACGTATCGCCGGTGCTGGTCGTCAACGGGCCGATTCGCAATCGTATCGGGATGAATAGCGGGGTCAATGCGCTCGGGCAGGGCAATCGTGCCAACGCCACCATTGGCCGGGCTGTGCAGCTGATCATTCGCAATGTCGGTGGTGGCAAGCCTGGCGAGGTCGATCGCGCCAATCTGGGTAACCCCGGCAAATACACCTATTGTTTCGCAGAGGACGAGGAGGGTTCGTGCTGGTCGCCGCTATCGGCCGATTTCGGCTTTGATGGCGGAGAATCCACCGTCACCGCGTTCACCGGCTATGGACTGCAGGGCATTGTCGATCAAAAGGCCCGCGATCCGGAATCGCTGTGCCAGACGTTTGCCGCTGCATTGCGTTCGATGTCGAACCCTAAAATTGTGCCTGCCGGTGATGCCATGCTGGTGGTTTGTCCGGAACATGAGCGCGTGTTTCGCGATGCGGGCTGGAGCAAGCAGCAGCTCTCGGAGCGGCTATACGAACTTATCCAGATTCCCGGTGCAGAACTGGTGGCAGGTGTCGGTGGCATCGCCGAGGGAATACCCGAGAGCATGGCCGATGGCACCTACAGCAAAATCAGGCCCGGTGGCTTGCTGATCGTTCGCGCCGGTGGTGGTGCGGGCATGTTTTCAGGAATTATTGGTGGCTGGCTCGCCAGTGGTCCGGTGGGCAGTGTGCCGGTGACGCGCCAGATCAAGTGATCATGTTGCGCATGAACAGAACTTTATCTTCTTCCAACACAGGAGTGGTCAAATGACAATTCTGGTCGACCCGACCGGCGAGACTGCCTCGGTCAATCGGCAGCGCCCCGAGCGCCCGCCGGCATTGAACGGGCTGTCGGTGGGCATACTCGATATTTCCAAAGCGCGTGGCAACGTGTTTCTCGATCGCCTCGACGAGCGTTTTGTCGCCGCCGGGGTGAAAGTAAACCGTTATCGCAAACCCACCTTCGCACGCCCGGCCCCAACCGAATTGCGCCAACAAATCGCAACCGAAGTTGATTTGCTGGTGGAAGGATTGGCGGATTGAGGTTCCTGTACGTCGTGCTGTACGCATGACATCGTGGAACTTGAAACCCGTGGAATCCCAAGCGTTGGTGTGGCTACCACCGAGTTTGTAGAAGCGGCAGCGGCACAAGCAAAATCACTGGCCTACGATCCGGCGCTGATATTCATCCCGCATCCGGTACAGGATCGCACGGATGACGAATTACGGCAGATCGCCGACGATGCTTTTGAAGATATTGTCGGTAAATTGGTTGCCGGATAATGGTATCGCGCCTGCCGGTGTTTTGTCCGGCAGGCGAAAACCGTTCGACTATGATGCAGCTCGGCGCGCCTGACTATAAAACGGGCGGCTAAAGCCTGTACTCCAACCTCTCAACCCATGAGGAAAATCCAATCAGCTCAAAGTTCACCACGCCACGCTCGATAATGTTCGCGCCTGCCGACCGGCCGGAGCTGGCTGCCAAGGCGGCGGCTGGCGAGGCGGTTGCGGTTTGTCTTGATCTTGAAGATGGCGTAGCGCCGGATGCCAAACCAGCCGCACGCGAAAACCTTGCTGCAATGGCTGAGACACTGGCCGCGGGCGGGAAAACCGTCATGGTCAGAGTCAATGCCGAGCTGGAGATGATCAGCGACGATCTAAATCATCTGCCGGCCCAATGCTGCGCGATCATATTGCCAAAAACACGCGCGCCACTGCATGTGGAACTGGTCGGCGAGGCACTGGATCGCATTCAGAACGCCACGGGCATCGATGCCGCGATTGTGAGCCTGGTCGAGTGTGCCGGCGGGCTCAGTGCATTTTCCGCCAGTGATACCTTGCGCACCCACCCGCGTCTTGCCGCGCTGGGGCTGGGTACCGAGGATCTCGCCGCCGAAATGAGTTGCGCACCGGATGCCGCACTGATTCAAAGTGCCTTTCATCAGCTTGCACAAATTGCAAAACGATTGAACGTCGATCTGCTGGGGTTTCCCGCATCGATTGCCGAATTTCGCGACCTGGAACGTTTTCGTGAGGGAGTCCTGCTCGGCGCCGAATCCGGTGCCGTCAGCGCGCTGTGTATTCACCCGAAGCAAGCGCCGGTAATAAACGAAGTGTTAACGCCCGCGGCCGATGAAATTCGCTGGGCGAAAGAAGTGATTGAAGGCTTCGAGAAGAGCGAATCAGGCGGTGCCGGGGTGCTGGTGGTAGATGGTAAAATGGTCGATAAACCGATCTACCTGCGCGCACTGAAAATCGTGCAGCGCACGTAGCCAAAGCACTTATACCCTGTATAACCCGGTGGTGGATGCGCCTTGCGGCTTATCCCCCCTACAAGCGCAAAAAAGAACGTAGGGGCCATAAGCCAAAGCGCATGTACCATCAGTTGTTAAGTACTCACCGCACCCACCAAGGCAGACAACTCCAACACCGCCACCGTCGAAGCACCACCCGCCAGATACAAAAACGGGCCATCCCAGGTATGCGGCGACAGCGCTT
>CAKZSB010000263.1 GCA_937920585.1 uncultured Granulosicoccaceae bacterium
TAGCACTCTTGGATCAGAAAGCCGCAAAACCTAATATCGGTTGCGGGCGAATTTCGCCACCGTGTATTTCGGCAGAGTGTGCCATGTAATTCATCGCGGGAAGTCAATCATGTGATCGCGAATAGTTTTGTTTGCGACGCCACGATTCGCAATCGGAACACACCGCCGGCGAGGCAGCAAAATGCTACTATTCCAGCCTGTTGAACGGGTGCGAAACGGCAACCTCATGCCAGATAAAGAATGCGACTACCTGATTATTGGCGCGGGTTCAGCCGGCTGCGTGCTGGCCAATCGCCTGTCCGCTGACGGCTCGCAACAAGTACACGTGCTGGAAGCCGGCCCGATGGATCACAAGCTGTTGATTCATGTTCCCGCGGGCGTCTACAGCGTCTATAAAGATCCGTCGATCAACTGGAACTATCTGGCCGAATCCCAGCCAGAAGTTGACGATCGCGAACTGGAACTGCCGCGCGGCAAAGTGATCGGCGGATCATCGTCAATCAATTCAATGGTCTATATGCGCGGCCACCCTCGCGACTACGATCGCTGGGCCGATCGCCCGGGTTTATCGAACTGGTCGCACGCCCGATGCCTGCCCTACTTCAAGCGCTGTGAGAACTCTGACCGCGGCGCCTCCGAGTGGCGCGGCGGCGACGGGCCGCTCGGCGTCAGCCGGGGATCTTTGCAAAATCCCCTGTTCGACGCACTGATGCTGGCAGGCGAACAATCCGGCCAGGGCTGCTCGGAGGATCTCAATGGCTATCAGCCCGAGGGCATTGCACGCCTTGATCGCACGGTACACAACGGCAGGCGTTGCAGCGCGGCAGTCGCGCACCTGAGGCCAGCGCTAAAACGCGCCAACGTATCGCTTACCACCCGTGCACTGGTCGAGCGAATCGAGACCACCGATCAGCGAGCCACTGGCGCAACTTATCTATATCGCGGCAAGCGGCACACGCTCCAGGCGCGCAAAGGCGTGCTGTTGTGTTGCGGTGCAATAAAATCGCCCCAGCTGCTGATGCTGTCCGGCATTGGCGACAGCGATGAACTGGCGCAGCATGACATCGAATGTAAAATCAACTTGCCGGCAGTGGGCAAGAATCTGCAGGACCACACCACCATTAATTTAGCTTTTGAGTGCAAGAAACCTGTCACGCTGCATACACTCGCCAATCCGTTGAAAAAGCTGATGGTGGGCAGCCAGTGGTTGATCAACAGAAGCGGGGTAGCCAGTTCCAATATCTGGGAGATGGGTGGCCTTGTGTTCGGCAACGACCGAGTCGAACACCCGAATCTGCAATACCATTTCACGCCGGTTTACAGCGAGTTTGAGGGTACGCAGATAAAGCTGTTCCAGGGCTACCAGCTCAACTGCGATCAGCTTCGGCCGCAAAGTCGCGGCGCCGTCACACTACGCTCTGCCAACCCCGCCGACAGCCCGCGGGCCCGCTTCAATTATCTGGGCGAGCGCTACGATGTGTTCGAGATGATAGAAGCATTCAGAGTAATGCAGACACTCATGCATCAACCGGCGTTCGATGAATTTCGCGGCGCGCGAATAAATCCTTCGCCCGATGTTACAAGCGACGCTGCAATCGAGGCATGGATCAGGCAAACCATCTCAACCGACTATCACCCCTGTGGTACATGCCGCATGGGTGAAGGCGACGATTCAGTAGTGGACGGTGATTTGAAAGTACATGGCATCGAGGGTTTGCGAGTGATCGATGCATCGGTGATGCCGGAGATCGTCAGCGGCAATCTCAATGCGCCCACACAGATGATCGCCGAGAAAGCAGCGGATGTTATTCTGGGCGCGGCACCAATGGCAGCAGAGCATCCGCTCTACCACTTCCAGTAGAGTTATGCCGCGGGCGCTATTTCGTTTGCCAGGCCTTCAACTACCTCAACGTTAGGCACTGCCAGAAACCCTGCCGGTGGCAACAGGATTTTGGATGAACGATTGCCACCGCCGACAATCACCTTGTCGCAATTCATGATGCGCGAGTCGACCCACAGCGGTAAATCATCGGGCAATGCAAACGGCGTTACACCACCCAGCTCCATACCGGTAATGCGTTTGGTATCTTCAGGGCTTGCAAAAGATACCCGCCGCACACCCAGCTTCTTGCGCACCACCTTGTTTACATCGAGCCGGCAGTTGGCCAGCACCAGACAGCAGGCAAACTTTGGCTCGCCCTTGGTTGCGCCAACCAGCAGACAATTGGCTGATTGATCCGCGGTGAATCCATAGTGTTCGCAAAAGTCAGCCGTGTCTGCCAACGCCGGATCACAGGCGATCGCCTCGAATTCGATGCCAAGTGTGGTGAGCGCACTGGCGACATCCGGGTGGAGTAATTCACTCATGGATGAATTTCCGAAATTGGTGAACGCAGATTCTAGCGCAGAAACTGATGCGGCTGGCGTTGTTGGATAGATGGATATGTTTTGGGAACATCCGGAGCGCACTCCGCCGTTAGATTGCACACCTCTCTAGTGTCATGCCGGACTGTCACGTCAAACCAAATACGCTCCCCTGGCACGCCGGACCTGTTCCGGTAACCTGATGTTTTTGCTGCGTAACCATTAAACAATCAGGCAAACAAATAAACGAACATCTGGATACCGTGCGCCGGATCAGGTCCGGCATGACGTAAGCACGGCATGACGGCGAGAGGGAGGCAACCAGTCATCAGGTCGACGAATAAGCCCCCAACCACTCTCACCCGTCATTCCGGACTTGCTCCGGAACCCAGATGTTTGACCTGTTCGGGTATGACTTTTTTCGCCAATCAAGCCCCGAAAAAACATCTGGATACCGGAGCAAGTCCGGCATGACGGCTTGTTGTGATTGGTGAGGTAAAAACGGTCTGACAGTCATAGCAGTTAGTGGCGTAAAGTCGCTCGTTTTCCCGCTCGCCCACCGTAACCTACCCCAAACCTAACCACCTCCCGACCCCGTCATTCCGGACCTGCTCCGGGTAACCAGATGTTTTGTTTTATACGCCGCAGGACACGCACACTCAGCATTCACGCCAAACACGGCATGACGTAAGCACGGTATGACGCCAAG
>CAKZSB010000264.1 GCA_937920585.1 uncultured Granulosicoccaceae bacterium
AGCGTGTTGTTAACCGGGTAGTCACCAGGCGATCATGAAACACCCGAAGCACCGCTTCGTCAATAGATAACAGCTTATCGCTATCGCAAATCGAGCCACACCTGTGCGGCAATGCGCTCCTGCTCTTGCGGCAACGGGTACAGCCCCGGCGGGGGCGGTTCATCCAACAGCATGGGTACCAACATCAGCAACTCAGAAAACAGAAACTCGACAATCTCATCCGGCACACTGCTGCCAGTGAAGTTGACCGGAAATCCGCGATTTACCAGAAACACCGTTCTGCCATCGCGCAGCTCGTACGCTTCGACATGGCGATGAATCTGAACGCTCGCCACAGCGGTTTTTCGCAAATGCGCAAGGTCAATTTCATGATCCTTGGAAGCACCGCTAGCGATGAAACAGCGATCGGGAAGACTATCGAGCAACGCAGCATCTACCGAGCAATGTCCGCTCACCCCGATTACTACTGCAGGGGCGATGGCCTGCAGTGGATCGGCAGGCACGGCAAAGCCGTCCACTGTAGCCTCCACCCGCGTGAGTATATCGCTATCGAAAACGGATACCTGCATGCCACGATCCTGCAAGCTATTGGCAGTACCGCGCCCCACCCAACCATAACCCAGTACCAGCGCCTGCCGGCCAACCACCGAGTAACCCAGTTCGCGCAAAATCACATCCAGCGCGGTAACCACAGATTCACCCACCATTTTGCCCTCGATTTGCTTGAGCCGGGTCTGTGCGCAATTGAGTTGCGGAATCAGCAACTCCGGCAGTTGCTCGGCCACCCACACGCCCTGCTTGGTCACTTCAATAGCGCCCACCACAGTTGCAATACGATCGCAGTGGCGCTTGTGCAGACAATCAATCGCATAACCACCTACCTCGTGTAGCAATAATTTTTGTCGGTTACGCTCACAGTGGGCAAGGCAGGCATCGAGGGCACGATCGACCGCATCTCCAAGCTCGGCATATTCCGGCGTCTCCACAGCCACACCCTCGGCACGCAACTGCTCTACAACCTCATCGTCGCCAGAATAACCAATACCGATCACACGCAGAATCGGCACATAGCGATGCATGATCAATAACAGTCGCAATGTATCCGGGTATAAATGCTGTACGACCAGTTGCACGGTATTCGGATAGGGTGTGAGACCAATCCGGCGGGCGGTTTCACCGAGAAAGTCGGGGTGAAAACTAGTCACTGGATTGTGCGGCACTTTTATCGTTTGTTCGTGGGCTTGCTACGATCAGGATATCGTTGGTAAAAGTATTCAACCACGGTATCCGGCCGAGCACACGCGACAAAAACAGATCAACCGGCTTAAACGGCGGCCACTCAAAAAAAGTACCACGCAGGTAACTAAACAAACGACCCAGACGATTTTCGGGCGTGTATTTGCTGCTCGCCATTGGCAAATAGGGTACAACCGACAACACCCCAAACCCGCGAACACGTTCGATGGAGAAGTGAGTCTCCACAAGTTCGCACCACTCGCGTTGTGTAAGCCTTATCTTGTGCTCCGGGTAATGCAGATGTGGCAGCTTGAATCTATCCAGCCGGTACATTTGCGGTAACGTCAGGATCAATTTCGCCGATGGCGGACATAGATTTTTTATCCTGCACAGTATTTTCTCAAGCACCGCCTTATCCTCGTGCAGATGCTCAAGCACATCCAGCATGATAAGCACATCGGGCTGCCAGGGTAACTCTGGTGATTGCCCTTCGAGAGCCAGAAGGTCAACAACCGCATCGGGAGAAAAGCCCGCTTCGTAGTCAATCCCAAAATAGCTCATCTCTATGCCAAGGTCCGCCAGATAGCGCCGGGCGACCTGCAGACCACAACCAACGTCCAGAACGTTCGCATGCGCCAACCCGAGACGTTCTATTTCAGCTTTTACACAGTGAAATTTAACGTGACTGAACAGATTGCGCTCACTGGTTTCGGTTAATCGCTTAACCAGGTAGGGAGACCTGACCTGAATTTCGGGTGCAGCGGATTCCTGCAATTCCGGGTTCGAAGGCGGAACTAGCCCTAAATCATCATATAGTTGATCTGTTTCAGCTTTGGAGATTCGAGCAAGCTGCGTATCGCCAGACCGAGTTGATTCCTCAGTGCCTGGCTTTCGTTCAAGTAACGATTCAGTAGTCATTTACAAATTACCTCCATACAACAAATTAGCGGTTTGTTGAAGCCAGAGGCATTTAGATCAGTTAATGGCCTGCCAATCCAAAATACCACGGACATTTAACGCGCATTTATAGTTGCAGAAGAATACTGCCAAAGCTACTTTATTTTTATGAACATATTTCCGATCAATCGTTCGACTTAATTAACCAACGACTAACCAGTCATCAGAAATTCCGAATTTCTATGGATGTAAAAATTGGCATAATCAAAAACGAACTGATCGATCCTTATCGATTCGTCTTTCAACTATCAAAAATGACAGGCCAATTTCTCTTTCCTTTTTTATTCACTTAATGCCTTCTGAACGAGTCGGTGGAAATGATGAATGGCATGCTCGGAGCGCCCACTGCGGTCGGTATCAACAATTATCGGTCCCTGCGAGTAACCTCGGGACTTCAAGCCACGCTGCACGCTTTCGCATAGCGCAACATCCTCAGGCATCAACACATTGTTTGTGTACTCGGCCCGCGCTGGATCAAAGCTGCCATCAGCCGATAAATTAAAACCGCTGAAGTCAGTGTACTCGTGCCCCAACGGACGAATCGCGGCAATGTTCATTTCCTCGCCACCCGGCAAAATATTGAATGTCGTGTTCGGCCACAGGAACCAGAATGTCGAGCGCATGTAGGCACTGTCCTCCGCCAGTTCATAGGCACTGTTACTGGCCTTAATCTCCTCACCGATCTGCCGGGCCCATAAGCCGAAAGTATCATGCTGATAGCTCTTCATGCTGATGAGATCGGCAAAATCCGGGTGCGCATGATCACAGTGGTAACACTCAACGTAGTTATCCACCACCACTTTCCAGCCCGCCTCAATTTTATATTGCCCCAACGCGCCGCCCTGCGGAAAACCGAGACGACCATAAAAAGGCACCCGGCTTCGCACATCGGCTTCGAGATCCGCAGCCTGCTCTGCCAGCGGAACAGCATCGGAGGAAACATTGACGAAAACACAATCGAGAAACAGCTCGTGCCGGATGGATTTGAGCGCGTAATCCGCCTTGTTGAAATCCGGGCGCTGCCTTGCCCGAGGCGCTCCGCGAAGAGCCCCTTCGCGCTCGTAAACCCAGGCATGATAGGGGCAGACGATGTTGCGACTGACATTACCACTGCCATCTGGCAGGAGCTCGTGCGCGCGATGCTGACACACGTTGTAGAAAGCACGCAGCTCTCCGTCACCGCCCATCATCACAAATATGTTCTGATCGCAAATGCGCGCAGTGACGTAGTCACCCGGATTCTGGAATGAGCTCCGGTGAGCGACAAACTGCCAGCTGCGATAAAAAATACGTTCTTTTTCAACCTCATAAACTGCAGGATCCGTATACAGACTGGACGGCAAAGTAAAAGAATACTCCGGCGCCTCAGTCAGCGGTTGTTCATATTCGCTCAAGCTTCGCAGATGATCCACCATCGGTCTTTCTCCGGTTCTTTATTCGCTGTTTTCGCAACTTTGCGCAACCCTGATCAGCCCACACCCCGAGTGCCAAGTGTTCTGGCATAAGCCTGGGTAAATTCGATATAGCCATCACTGGTTTGCTGTAAATAGTGTTTCACCAGTCTGTGCAATTCAGGCAGCTGGTGAAACGGGACACCCGGCAACATGTGATGCTCAATGTGATAAGGCATATTCCAGGTAAACCATAATACAAGCTGCTGTGTTCTGACAGTGCGAGTATTGATGAACTTGTTGTCTACCATGGGACACAGTCCATGCTCGGCAAGGTGATACAACTTCAAGAACGGAAAACCTAATAGCAGCGGTATCAACCAGATCCAGAACAACACCGGCGCCCCCCACACGGCCAGCAACAACACAACGCCGTACGACCAGAGCATCACTCTTGCCTCATTGCGCAGGCGGCCGCGTGCCGCATTCGGCACATAGTCATCCTCAATCTTGCCAAAAGCGTTGTTTGCCAATAGCGTTATCTTGCTGATCGAGTACTTTAGGGCAACAACAAACTCAATGTAATCACGCCATGTTTCCGGTTTGCTGACGCCAAGCAGCTCGGGATCGCGATCAGGGTCGTTGGTGAATCTATGGTGAGCATAGTGAAAGTAACGGAACCACAAAAAGGGCTGCACGATAATGAAACCCGTTATCCAGCCTGTCCATTCATTGAGCCATTCGGTTCGAAACGGAGTCTTGTGAGTGCACTCGTGTTGCAGATTAAACAGGAATGCCAGCAATACTCCCTGCGGGATCAACAGTACAAACCAGCCCGGCACTTTCAATGCAATCAACACAGCAATCAGCACTATGGCGCCCGCGTGCGCAAACAGACGGCAAAGACCATTGCGGTTATTTCTCTGCTGCAGCCTCTGTCGATCAACAGCGGACATGGCAGCTAAACAGGTTCTATGATGCATACAGTTTGCTCATCGGACGAGCTCCATTGCGGCAACCCTCTACACACGGCTCAACGCGGGAAGGTTATATTGCCTGTGAAGCAACGCGCGACAAGGCATTGCGCGCTATCAGTATATGGAATGGCATAATCGCCCTTAGATACAACCGGCCACCAAGATTGTGCGGATGAACCCAGGTCCCCAGATAGACGTGACCGTCCAGCGACATGACTGAAACCCTGAAATTCAGATGCCTGTCGTCAAAACCGGCCACAAGCTCATATTCCGTCTCACTCTCCACCGGAAACACGCCGACCTTGTCTGCAGCGTCGGGGCCGTCGTTGGAAAGACCAAACGGCGTTGTCACCACGCGCCGAATCTGCAGCAGCACTCGCGCCCAACCGGGAAAGTCAGTAATGATTTGGGCAGCACGCCGCGGCGATAGCTCAGACACCACACTGTAACTGTCGAGGAAGTCCGTCCCCGCCACCCGTTGATGCAGATCGCTCTGGGCTGGATGCTGCACAGCCGACACCATGCCATCACTCATTTCGAACAGTACCTGAAAGATAATCCGGAAGCTCTATTCTACTGCGATGGTTGAGCCTGTGAAGATGCATCGATCGGGCGATGTGCGGTACACTCGAATCTTTACAAACGAGAACAAGCCATGTTTAGTCACGTCATGCTGGGCGTCACCGATATGCAGGCCTCCCGCGACTTCTACGATGCCACTTTTGCAGCACTGGGCCACGATGCCGGCGTGATGGACGATAAAGGGCGCTGTATCTACCGGACCAAATACGGCGTATTTTTACTGACCCTGCCAATCGATGGCGATTCGGCGACAGCCGGCAACGGCAGCACAATCGGGTTTGCCGCCAAAGACGCCGCAGCTGCCGACGCATGGCACGCCGCCGGCGTTGCCAATGGCGGCACGGCCTGTGAAGATCCGCCCGGTATGCGCGGTGGTCCAAACGGATTGTATCTGGCGTACTTGCGCGATCCTGCGGGCAACAAGATTTGCGCATTGCATCGCCCGGGCTAGCGTGCTTACTCACTCTGGTCTTAGATCCAACGAAGGCCGGAGTGTTGAAATTTTAGTTCTACGCAGACAATTTCGCCGATGGTCTCAACCGGCATCTACAGCGGTTACATGATTCGGCTCGTCACGAATACTCAATCGCCTATCGTTGAGTGCACGCCGCCCATTCATCAATAGCACCCGGTTGTCTTTGGGCTAAACGGCATTGCAGTAGATTTGCTTCCCGGAACTACAAAATGACTCAACCTCTCCGACCCGCCACCTCTCACGATATCCCCGCCTTCAAGGGCATCATCGACAGCACCGGCTTGTTTCCCTCCGAATACCTTGATGATATGTTCTCCGAGGGATCGGGCCCCGAATTCTGGCTAACCTACGATATCGATGGCCCGGTAGCAGTCGCGTATTGCGCACCGGAGCCCATGACCAACGGAACCTTCAACCTTTTGTTGATTGCGGTCCACAAGCAGAGCCAAAGCAACGGCATCGGACAAACAATTATGTCCCACGTTGAAAAATACTTACGCGAACAAGGAATCAGGGTGCTACTCGTCGAAACCTCGGGGACCGATGAATTCGTGCGAACGAGAAGCTTCTACGAGCAACTCGGTTATGAAAATGAAGCTCGAATTCGAGACTACTACGATGCAGGTGACGACAAAATAGTTTTTCGTAAAGCACTGTGATGCCGCGGTGGTCACACTCGCTATCGCTCTCTAAACACCCTCATAAAAGCCCACCCCCGTTACAGCGTAACTGGTACGCTAAACTAACGGAAACTATGGAGCTTCGACTATGAGTGGACACACCGGCTTTCACGGCGTCTACCCGATTCTCTACAGCTTTTATAACCAGCATGGCGACCTCGATCGTGAGGCCATGCGACGGCAGGTAAATGCAGCAATAGCAGCCGGGGCACACGGAATCGCTGTGATGGGACTAGCCACGGAGGTGGGCAAGCTCGACGTCAACGAGCGACGCCAGGTAATCGACTGGGTTGGTGAGGATGTCGCTGGCCGCGTGCCACTGGCAGTCACCGTTGGCGAGGGCAGCGTGTCGGGGCAGATTGCTTTTGCCAGAGCCGCAAAAGCGGCCGGTGCCGATTGGTGCATTCTGCAACCGCCTCCGATAACTGGCGTTCCCGAAAGCGAGTATGTCAGGTTTCTCGGTAGTGTCGCACAAAGACTCGACATCCCGCTCGCGGTGCAGAACGCGCCCGGGCTCATGGCAACCAGCCTTTCAAATGCCGCGTTGAAAACGCTGAACCGGGAACACCCCAATGTCTGTCTGTTAAAAGGCGAAGGCCCGGCAACCTACCTGAAACAACTGATGGAAGACACCGACGGTGCATTCGATATTTTCGGCGGCATGGCGGGCATTCAGTTCCCTGATTCGATGCGCGCCGGATGCGTGGGCATGATACCGGCCGTCGACCTGTTCGACCCGCAGGTACGAATTTATGAGCTCATGCGAACAGGCACACCAGAATCAATCGCTGAAGCGGAAAGCCTGCATCGCCAGTTGCTGCCGCTGATCGTGTTTATGATGAGCTCGGTGGAGAACTTCATCGCCTATGGCAAACACTTA
>CAKZSB010000265.1 GCA_937920585.1 uncultured Granulosicoccaceae bacterium
TCTCCTGATTTAAGCTGTGCTTGAGATTCAGGTCTCGTCGTTGTTCCTACCTTACCTTGCTCTTGGCTGCCTTTACTACACACGCTTAACCTCGCTGATTAGCGCGACACAACGGTTACCTAGGCCCGCGATGGCGGTAACTACTGTACCCTGAACAGAACGTTCTTCTACTCACCTTCGTTACTTGCTGATTCGGCAGGCGACTCTGTCTACGGCAACGTTGCCGCTCGCAGTACATAGTACCTGCGTACTTCCTCACTAGAGCGTAGGCTTCGCCTTTCGCAGCCCTGAGGCTTGTATTGTGGCAGGGACTGTGTGGATTGTTAAAGTGCTAAATGGCTGATCTGCTCTAAGCACAGAGGTAGATTACTCAGCGATAGGCCAAAGCACCATCTATAACCTGCGTAAACTTCGATGCTTTCATAAAGCCCATTACGCGGTAAGCCTGCTGTTCCTCTCCACTCTTGTCATAAAACAGAGTAGCAGGTGGGCCAAACAGTCCGAAGGTCTCGAGCAGCTCTTTGTCTTTTGCGTCATTTGCGGTGACGTCGGCCTTCAGCAGCATGGTATCCGACAGCTGAGCAATCACCTTTGAGTCGGTAAAAGTGTAAGCTTCCATTTCCTTACACGAGACACACCAGTCGGCATAAAAATCGAGCATCACAGTTTGATTGTTTTGTTGTGCCAACGCCAGTTTGGCATTGAGCCCGTCAAGGCCCTTAACGGGCTCGAATACCAATTCGGCGTGATTAACTGCGCCCGTTCCACCACCGGCTACGATTCCTTTCAGTGGCGTGGTTAACGAATAGCTGCCGCTGGCAACACCGATTAGTAGCAACGTGCCATAAATAATAGTGGTGTAGCCCAGGCCTTTGGCCGCGTAGCCCAGCCCGGTTGGAACGCTGTCATCCCGCTCGACAGCATTGAGCAGAACACCGCTACTGATAGCCAGCAAGGCTGTCAGCGCCATAATCAACCAGGTGGGCGATATGCGATCCAGCATCCAAATCGCCATTGCGAGCATTGCCACGCCGAAGATTACCTTTACGGTATCCATCCAGCCGCCTGCTCGGGGCAACCACTTGCCAAATGAAGTACCAATCAACAGCAGGGGAAGTCCCATGCCCATGCTGAGTGAGAAAAGCGCGGCGCCACCCAGCACTGCGTCACCAGTCTGAGCGATGTAGAGAAGTGCACCCACCAGCGGCGCGGTGACACAGGGGCCGACGATAAGCGCGGACAATACGCCCATCATAGCCACCCCCGGGTAACGTCCACCCTTTTGATTCCCGCTGATAGACGTGAGTCGGTTCTGTATCGACTGCGGCATTTGCAATTCATACAAGCCAAACATCGACAGTGCCAGCACAACGAAAAGCAGCGCGGTAGCGCCAATCACGTACGGGTGTTGCAGAGCAGCCTGGACATTTTCACCGCTCAGACCCACAACGATGCCCGCCAGCGTGTAGGTTAGCGCCATGGCGAGCACATACACCACTGAAAGACGGAAAGCACGTCCGGTGCTCACCTTCTCTCCATCGCCAACGATAATGGATGACAATATCGGGATCATTGGTAGCACGCAGGGCGTGAAGGTCAGCAGCAGTCCAAGGCCGAAGAAGGTGATCATCGTCAACAGGGCATTGCCGTTGAGCAGTTTCGCGGCGAGTGCGTCGTGTTCAGCAACCGGTGGGGCAGGTCTGCCGTCTGCATTTGCACCGGTAGCCGGCGTTGCGTCGCTTGCCGCGATGAATTTGGCCGGTACCACTCTGAAATCCATCGTTTTTATAATCGGCGGATAACAAATCCCCACATCCGCGCAACCCTGATAAACAACCTCGATCTGCCCCGATTTAACGTTTTCAGGCAATCCTTCGATGTTCAGATTGGCTGTAGTCAGGTTGCGGTGGGCAATAACATCGCCGAAGAACTCATCTGTCTTTTGCTTGCCTTCGCTCAATGTGGTTTTAGTGACTGACCCTGTCTCAGGCGCGAGGATTCGAAAGCCGAATTTGTGTTCATACAGAAAGTACCCATCCTGAATCATCCATTCGATCGGCAGAGCGCCATTCGAAAGATCGCCAATGCTCAGGACGAATGCATCTTCAGGATCGAGAATTTCCGGCTGCCCGCCGGTTAGGCTGGATAGATTGCTCAGCTGCGCCAGTGGTCCGATTGTCTGTGATGTGTCGGCGGCGTCGCGATATGATGGGCCGGTCCCTGTTGTAGTGACGCCGAGCGAAAAGCCGCGCTCATTTGCGTGTGTGGCAGTACCAAAGCCGATGGCCAGCAGCAGGATTGCGATAAATTCGGCAATCATCTGAATACAGCGGGGCGTTTTTGTCATGAGAGCACTTTAGTTCGTATTTTTATCCGCCAAGTGGCGGGATACCGAAAATAGTTGCGATAGTCGGGGGGTTAAAATTCCCGGCGAAACGCTAGTCTGGTCAAGGTGCCGTGCTGACACTGTAAACAGCGCTTTGCCTTCGAATTTTGTCCGCGCAGATCCTTCGCTCATCTTCAATGCCCTGCCGGATAGCGGTTTGGGCTGTAACTGGTAAACGTAGTGGTTTGACCAAAGATTGCAAATGACGTTCAGGCCGTCATTATTAAACAGATAGTGTGCCGTTGTTAACATTCTGAATTGGGAGTATACCTTTGTTTCCATTCGTTTTTTTGCTGTTTGTGGCTGTGCCGATCATTGAGATATTCCTGCTCATTAAGGTGGGATCTGCCATTGGCGCGTTGCCCACGATCGCGATCGTGATCCTCACTGCGTTTGTGGGCACGCGCATGCTCCGGTATCAGGGGTTGTCGACGCTGAATCTGGCACGGTCCAAAATGTCTAGCGGCCAGCTGCCGGCCAATGAGATGGTCGAAGGCATTGCGTTGGCTGTGGGCGGGGCATTGCTGCTCACGCCCGGGTTCGTCACTGACGCAATCGGGTTTGCCTGTTTGATTCCCGTTACACGGCGGCTGATCATCAAATTCCTGAGCCGTAAGGTCCGAGTGGCCGGGGTTGCAGGATTTCAATCGGCGCCACGCGGAGGGCCTGCCCGCACTGGTGGCGGGCAGGCTTCTGGCAAACGCTCATCGGGCGATGTGATCGAGGGAGAGTTCGAACGCAAGGAGGATTGATTGCCCTTGAGTAACTGCGGGTTTCCCGGCTTGTCTAACTGAACCTCAGGTTCTGCCGGGACATGCCGTTATGCCCCTCGCGAGTGAGGAGCGGTTGATGTCATGTAATGCAAACTTTGATCTGTTTTGCTTTCAACGTCGTGACTGGTGTGAGAAGGTTCGCAGCCGTTTGAGATCCGGACAACCCGTCAGTAGCCGGGCCGGGTGATTTAAGAGTGACCAACGTGAAAAAAATAATAAGAACATCAACAGTTGCAGTAGCCACACTGCTGACCACATTTTCCCTGTCTGTCTCCGCAGGTCTGTTCGATAACCTCGCTGACGTTGCCGATGGCGCCTTAGCCGCATACGGTCAAGGCGCGGAGCATCGGGATCGGCGCGATCTCACAGCGACTGAAATCGATGACGGTCTGCGCGAAGCGCTCGTGGTTAGCGCAAGCGTTGCCGGCGAGCGGTTGTCTCGCCGCGATAGCTACGTCAACGGATCCAGGTTGCTCATACCGTTGCCGCATGAATGGCGAAAGGCGCGAGCAGTGGCGCAACGCATCGGTTACAGTGGTGATTTCAATGTATTACACAAGCAACTGAATGAAGCTGCGGTCGCTGCAATACCTGCGCTGACCCAACTGATCGATGCGGAAGTTGATGCGCTGTCATTTAGCAATCCCGCAGAACTGTTGCACAGCAGCAAGAAAACTGCCGCCAGCGAGTATTTGCGCAGCTCGAGTGATTCATCGCTTCGCACCACACTTCACCCGATAGTCAGGCAGGCGCTGGTGAACAGCGGGGCGACCGCCACTGGGCTGAAAATCGCAACACGGGTTGGCAGCTTGCCAATGGTACGCAATCTCCCACTGGATATGACAGATCACGTTGTCGATTTGAGTATCGAGAATTTCTTTCGTCAATTGGGCCTGCAGGAGAGTGCGATTCGCTCGAACCCTCAACGTCGCACCAGCGGATTGTTGAAAAAGGTCTTTGGCTAAAGCAGTTAGCGTGTCCGTTGGGCAACAAAACGCTGGCGCGATTCCAGCGATTTCATCACGCGTGCTCTGGTAGTATTCCGCCACCATCAACAGGGGAATCATTTTGCGTAGAGCCGTCGTCACCGGTGTCGGTATCGTATCTTGCCTCGGCAACACGAAAGAGCGGGTCGCAGAATCCCTGCGGCTTGGGCGCTCAGGTATCGTCTCAAGGCCGGAGTATGCCGAGCGAGGAATGCGAAGCCACGTAGCAGGCGTGCCTGAGGTTGATTTCCAGGAAGCGATCCCCCGCAAGCAGCTAAGATTCATGGGCGATGCGGCTGCCTACGCCTATATCGCCATGCAAGCCGCAATCGACGATGCACAACTTGAACCAGAGCAGGTCTCCAACCCTCGAACCGGTATCATTGCCGGATCCGGTGGTGCCTCGTCGTCGAGCCAGGTCGACTCGGCCGATGTGATGAGGGACAAGGGTATCCGCCGGGTCGGCCCTTATCGGGTTACTCAAACCATGGGCAGTACAGTATCTGCCTGCCTGGCAACCCCGTTCAAGATCAAGGGCGCCAACTATTCCATATCGTCGGCCTGCTCAACCAGTGCCCACTGCATCGGCACCGCGCTCGAACAAATCCAGCTTGGCAAACAAGATATTGTATTCGCCGGCGGTGGTGAAGAAGAGCACTGGACAATGAGTTGTCTGTTCGATGCGATGGGAGCCTTGTCGTCTCGCTACAACGATACACCCTCGCAGGCCTCCCGAGCCTATGACGCAGAGCGCGATGGATTTGTGATTGCCGGTGGCGGTGCCATGCTGGTCGTCGAAGAGCTCGAACATGCGCTCGCTCGTGGCGCCAGCATCTATGCCGAAGTCGTCGGTTATGGCGCTACATCAGATGGCCAGGACATGGTGGCGCCGTCGGGTGAGGGTGCTACACGCTGCATGCAGGCCGCGCTTAGTGGTATCTCCGGTTCTGTAGACTACTTGAATACCCACGGTACAAGCACGCCTGCCGGTGACATCACCGAGCTGAATGCAATCCGAAAAGTCTTTGGCGACAAACTGCCAAACATCAGCTCGACCAAATCGTTGTCGGGACATTCGCTCGGCGCTGCCGGGGCTCATGAAGCCATCTACAGCCTGCTGATGATGCAGAATGGATTTATCGCCGGTTCAGCCAATATCGAGCAACTCGATCCAGAGGCTGAAGGCGCCCCGATCGTGCAAAAAACGATCGATGCGGAGCTAAACACCGTTATGTCGAATAGCTTTGGCTTCGGAGGCACCAACGTTTCGCTGGTATTCCAACGCTACGCATAAATAGCGCTCAGCGATACATCGGTAATTGCAGAGGCGGTTCATCCAGAGCCGCACTCTGTTCCTTGAGCAGCAGGATGTGATCATCCCAGAAGCGATTGCTGCCGATCCACGGGAATGCCTGCCGAAAAGCCGGTTCATCGCGTCGCTGATCCAGCCAGCTCGCGTAGTGGATAATCCGCAGCGTACGCAGCGCTTCAATCAAAGAGATTTCAGTCGGGTTGAATGTTCTGAACATTGTGTAGCCTTCCAGCAGGTCAACTAATCGCGCCTGCTGGTATGCGCGGTCGCCAGACAGAAACAACCATAAATCCTGTATCGCCGGGCCCGTGCGAGCATCATCCAGATCCACGATATGCGGGGTTTCATCGCGCCACAGGATATTGCCGGGGTGGAAGTCACCATGCAGGCGGATCTGTGGCACAGGGTGATCCTGCAACAGGCGATCTATCTTCGGCTTAAGATCACTGATCAGTTGCTCGTATGGCTGGGTCAGGCCCGAGGGCAGGCGATCATTCTCCAGCAGCCATTCCGCGGGTTCCGTTGCCAGCCGCGCAGAGCTGATGGCCGGTCGATGACGGAATTGTTTCTGCTCGCCGACCATATGGATCTGGGCGATGAAACGCCCGATGATTTCAAGCTGGTCCGGATTGTCCAGCTCCGGGCTGCGTCCCCCGCGCATCGGGTAAAGAGCAAACTGGAATCTGCCATACTCTCTCAGTGTGTTGCCCGCTGCGTCGGGCAACGGGCAGACGATCGGTATATCGACCGCGGCAAGCTCGGCAGCAAAAGCATGTTCTTCGTTTATCGACTCCGCTGTCCAGCGATTCGGGCGGTAGAACTTTGCGATCACCGGTAAATCGTCTTCGATCCCCACCCGATACACTCTGTTTTCATAACTATTGAGGGCCAGCAGGCGTCGGTCGCACAGATACTGTTGCGACTCGATGGCATCGATAATCGTGTCGGGTGACAAATCCGCGAAGTCTGAGTTGTTGTCGTCTACTTCCATAAAGGGATTGCCATGTCGCAACGAGATCAGCTTGCAGTATGGCGGTTTTGTAAGCATTTTAGGGGCTGATGTGCTTGTGCGATCGGTAAATAGCATCTTTCGGCCATCTGTTGATCGGCATCGTTGTGATACACTTGCACGGATTTACACGCTGATTGCGGCGATTTGGCGCAATTGCCTGAAGATGTCTGCGGTTGGAACGAGTTACGCCGTCAGATGTCAGCATACAGTCTGCGAAGTGACCATAGAGCGTCACCGGTCTGCGCAAATCCGCGTGTCATGTGATCCTTACCCGGTCTCCGGGTTCTGTTTTTCTCATCGCTGCTGGCCTCTTGATTCATGGATATACGAAAAGTAAAAAAACTAATTGAGTTGCTGGAAGAGTCCGCGATCTCTGAAATTGAGATCAAGGAGGGCGAGGAATCCGTGCGAATCAGCCGCGCTAACAGTGCACCGGTAGCAGCGGCCCCGCCCGTCGCGGTAGCGCCGCCGCCAGTGGAAACTGCACTGCAAATGCCGCCATCGCCATCGATTGGCAAACTCACTGAAGGCAAATCGGACGTTTTGGCTGAAGGTACGGTAGTAGAGTCACCCATGGTCGGTACCTTTTATTCATCTCCGTCGCCAGGCAGTCCCTCGTTCGTGAGCGTAGGCCAGCGGGTGAAGACCGGCGATACACTGTGCATTATCGAGGCGATGAAAATCCTTAACCAAATCGATTCAGAAGTCACCGGCGTCGTAAAAGCTGTATTAGTCGACGACGGTCAGCCGGTCGAATTCGGCCAGCCGCTCATTGTGGTTGAAGACTGAGCCTCATGGAAAAGGTGCTGATCGCCAATCGTGGCGAAATCGCGCTGCGCATTATGCGCAGTTGCAGGGATATGGGTATCGGCACGGTGGCAGTGTATTCCACCGCTGATCGCGATCTTAAACATGTACGGCTGGCAGACGAAGCTGTCTGCATTGGGCCGGCGCCGTCGAAAGACAGTTATCTGAACATACCGGCAATCATTTCTGCCGCCGAGATAACCGATGTCACCGCGATTCATCCCGGTTACGGTTTTTTGTCTGAAAACGCGGATTTTGCCGAGCGCGTCGAGACCAGCGGGTTCAAGTTTATTGGTCCCTCTCCATCTGTTATTCGCATGATGGGCGACAAGGTCAGTGCTATCCGCGAAATGCGCGCTGCAGGTGTGCCCTGTGTGCCGGGGTCCAATGGACCGCTGGACGACGATCCTGCACGCAATATGCAGATCGCCAACGAAATAGGCTACCCGATAATCATCAAGGCCGCCGGCGGTGGCGGCGGTCGTGGCATGCGTGTTGTGCGCAGTAACGAAGAACTTATCGAGTCGATTAAGCTGACCCAGGCCGAGGCTGGCGCAGCTTTCAACAACGAAATCGTCTATATGGAGAAGTTTCTCGAAAAGCCCCGCCACGTGGAGTTTCAGGTACTGGCCGACGAATTTGGCAATGCCATTCACCTGGGTGAGCGCGATTGCTCCATGCAACGTCGCCATCAAAAGGTGGTGGAAGAGGCTCCGGCCCCCGGCATCACCGAGGAACAGCGAGCCACTATCGGCGCCCGCTGCGTCGCCGCCTGCAAGCGTCTCGGTTATCGTGGAGCAGGTACGTTTGAGTTTCTCTACGAGAATGGCGAATTTTATTTCATCGAGATGAACACACGCGTGCAGGTAGAGCATCCGGTAACCGAGATGATTACCGGCGTGGATATTGTCAAAGAGCAGATCCGTGTTGCCAACGGCAATCGCCTGTCGCTCACTCAGGAGGATGTCCATATCAAAGGCCACGCCTTTGAGTGTCGCATCAATGCCGAAGACCCCGACACCTTTATGCCGAGTCCGGGTCTGGTCGAGCAGTTTCATGCGCCTGGTGGACTCGGGGTGCGAGTGGATTCGCATATCTACAACGGCTACAGAGTCCCGCCCTACTACGATTCAATGATCGGTAAGTTGATCGTGCACGGCAACACTCGTGCTTCGGCGCTGGCAAGAATGCAGGGTGCCCTCAGCGAGGCTTTTATCGTTGGAATCAAAACCAACATACCGTTGCTGGCCAAAATTTGCGACGACGAAAACTTTGCAGATGGTGGCACTGACATCCATTATCTCGAAAAGAAACTTGGCCTGTCCTGAGCGACGATCGGCAGTGCCGTTTTAATGGATGAACCATCCGGATATCAGTTGTTGCGCGTGGCAGTAGCCGCGCAGGCAGCAGAGCTTGCGGAAGATCTGTTGCTGTTCGCCGGAGCGTTATCCTGCAGCCTGACTGATGCCGCTGATACCCCTTTACTCGAGCCCGAGCCCGGGCAGACACCGCTGTGGCCGGAACTCATCATCACCGGTATGTTCGATGAGAAAACCGATTTGCGACCGGTGTCGGCGCAAGTGTCGACTGCGCTGGGCGATCAGCTTCACTCCATCGAGACAAGCCCATTGCAAAATCAGCAGTGGGAGCGTGTCTGGATGGCAGATTTTGCCCCGCTTCAGGTCGCGGACGGTTTCTGGATCGTGCCATCATTTGCAGAGCCACCGGATCCAGCGGCGATCAACCTGTCGATAGACCCGGGTCTGGCGTTCGGCTCTGGCACGCATGCCACCACGATGCTTTGCCTGCAATGGCTTGCCCGGCAGGATCTGCAGGATAAATCAGTACTCGACTACGGTTGTGGCTCGGGCATCCTGGCGATCGCCGCTGCGTTGCTCGGCGCGCGTGAAGTTGTGGCGCTCGACATTGATCCGCAAGCCTGCCTGTCCACTATCGACAACGCCGAGCGCAACGGTGTTCGTTCGCGAATTTCAGTCGTTGAAGGTGAGATGGAAGGCTCGCGATCGTTCGATATTGTCGTGGCTAATATACTGCTGATTCCACTGCTCGATCGCGCCGATAAATTTGCCGGATTGCTACAAGACGGGGGGCGTCTGGCGTTGTCGGGTGTGCTCGGTGAACAGGCAACACAACTGCGAACCGTTTATGATGCGAGGTTTGCGCAAAGCGAGATTGTTCGGCTCGACGACTGGTTGCTATACAGTGCCGTTCATTAACCAGCGAATACTTGCAGAACGACGATCCGGATTGGAAAGAGTGCCATGCTGACACGCTGCAATCACTGCGAAGCCTGTTTTCAAATAAATGAAAGACTGGTTCGCGAAAACGATGCCACCGTCGCCTGTGGCGAATGTGGCAACGTGTTCGACGCGCGCCTGAGTCTGGTTGATGAGTACTCCGGTGAGTACTACCAACTCGCTGAAGATCGAACCGCTGCAGACGTGGTTGGCCATGCTCACCATCAGCCGGGCAATCAGCGAATTGCGGCAGAATCCGACGACTACTGGCCCGAGGAGTCGCAGTGGCTGCCGGATGAAAGTGATGTTACGCCCGAACCTGAACGCAGCGTGCTCGATCAAATTGGCGGTGTTGAAGCACCCTATGCTGAAAGACACGATGTGGACGAATACCGGGCGCCCGCTGATGAGCAAGCTGCATCATCGCTGGCCAGTCATGCCAGTGATGGGGCACTACCCGAGGTACACCTGGAGGACTATCCGGCGCTGGCTAACGACTTGCTTGATCACAAGCGAATCGAAAGCCCGGTGAGTGCCCAGCCGGTGGCACCTGCGCAGGACACCGGCGCCGTTGAAACAGCCGGCTCCACCGCGAGTCCGTGGTCCTGGTTGCTGCCCATCGCGTTGTTGCTTACCGGAATCCTGGTGACGGCTGTCAGCTATCGTGACTGGATCGCACAGTCCTCACTGCCACGGCCGGCCAGAGCTGTATTTTGCAATTTCGCAGGTTGTGAATTGCCCGTTCAGCAAGCGGTTGATCAACTGTCGATCATCAGCAAAACCAGCTATAGCCATCCCACAGTAGATGACGCCCTGATCATAACCATCGACATCCTGAACAAAGCCGATTTCGCCCAGCCATACCCCTCACTGACGGTGATAATGGCGGACGAACAAGGGCGAACCGTGGCGCAACGCGATTTCACATCAGGCGATTATCTGTCCGCAGAGTTCAGCGATAAACTGCTGCCGTCGGGTACGCCTGTGCGAATTGATCTCGAGGTCGTCGATCCGGGCCTGGCTGCCCAGTCTTTCGAAATCAGTTTGTTCTGATATAGCGTGTTCGCCATATATCCCGCTGCTCGATATCGAGTACTGACACGATGCAGGTAGCTGACCTGATACTAAACAAACCTGTCGTACTCGCTCCCATGGCGGGTGTAACAGATCGACCGTTCAGAGTGCTTTGCCGGCGCCTGGGTGCGGATTTGGCGGTGTCTGAGATGATCAGTGCCAACACGGCATTGTTTGCGACACAGAAAACCCGGCGCAGGCTTGATCACGCTGGTGAGATTTCGCCACGTATCGTGCAAATTGCCGGAGGGGATCCGCAAATGCTGTCTGAAGCGGCACAGCTCAACGAGCAAATGGGTGCCGATATCGTGGACATCAATATGGGCTGCCCGGCTAAAAAAGTTTGTAACAAGTTGGCGGGATCTGCCCTTTTATCCGATGAACCATTGGTGTATAAAATCCTGAAAGCGGTTGTGTCGAGCGTGGCAGTTCCAGTGACGTTAAAAATTAGAACCGGGCCGGACAGACACAATCGCAATGGCCCCGCAATAGCCAGAATAGCTGAAGACTGCGGTGTGGCAATGCTGTCAGTACACGGCCGCACCAGAGCAGATAAATTTCTTGGGGACGCTGAATATGACACGATTGCGCAGATTAAACATAATGTTTCAATTCCTGTACTTGCCAACGGTGACATCGCCTGTCCCGAGTCTGCAGCACATGTGTTCGAACACACCGGTGCCGATGGCATCATGATTGGACGTGCAGCACAGGGTAACCCGTGGATTTTTCGCGAGATAAAACACTACCTTGACACCGGCCAGCGGTTGGCGCCACCCACCGATTCGGAGAAGGCCGAGGTTCTCAAATGGCATTTGCGAAACCTGTATGAGCTCTATGGGGAATACAGTGGTGTGAGAGTAGCGCGCAAACATATAGCCTGGTACTGCAAGGGCAAACCGGGGGCAGGGGAATTTCGACAATCGGTTTACCGGGTTGAAAACGCCGAGGAACAACTGGCGCGTGTGGATGAATTTTTCCAACAGCCCGTGGCTATCGCATCATGAGCGAGTTATCTTGCTCCCCGCTGCAGGAAAAAGTGGAAAACGAGCTGCGTCGCTATTTCCAGATTCTCAATGGCCAGCAGCCTGCCAATCTGCACGATTTGGTTATAGGGCAAGTGGAAGAGGCCTTGTTTCGAGTTGTCATGGAACACTGCGCCGGTAATCAGAGTCGGGCGGCTACCTGTCTCGGGATTAACCGCGGCACGCTGCGTAAAAAATTGTTGCAGTATAATATCGGTTGAAAATGACCTCGCGCTAACAATGGTCGCCAGCACATCAGGATAGCGTTTTACCGAACGCCGTGCGCAATTTCCCGCTTCTGAATACATGAAACCACTGTTAACCGGCATATAGGTGCCGGAGCAAACCGCTGACTGAGACCCACGTGAATCAAACCCCTGTAAAGACAGCACTCATTAGTGTATCCGACAAAAACGGAATCGTGGAGTTTGCCCGCGAACTGCACGCTTCGGGTGTCAAGCTTCTTTCAACCGGTGGCACGGCTCGGCTGCTGATCGACGCAAACATTGCAGTGACACAAGTGGCGGATGTCACTGGATTTCCCGAGATCATGGATGGGCGCGTCAAGACACTGCATCCCAAAATTCATGGCGGAATACTGGGGCGTCGAAGTGTAGATTTGAATGTGATGGAGCAACATGGAATCGATCCTGTCGATTTGGTGGTAGTCAATCTTTATCCGTTTCGGGAAACCATATCCCGGGCTGATGTCAAATTCGCAGAAGCCATTGAAAATATCGATATCGGCGGCCCGGCAATGATTCGCGCAGCAGCGAAAAATCACGCCGATGTCACCGTGATTACCGACAGTAATGATTATCCGGAATTGCTGCGTCAGCTTGATCAGAATCAATCTGTAGATGAAGCGTTTCGGCTGCAAATGGCACGCAAGGCTTTTGCCCATACTGCGTCATACGACAGTGCTATCACGCAGTATCTGGAGAGCCAGATGCCGGAGCATTCGTATCCGGATGAATTGACCCTCGCGTATTCGAAAGTGCAGGAACTGCGCTATGGTGAAAACCCGCATCAAAGTGCTGTGTTTTATCGCGGGCACATTAACGGCCCCAGCCTTGCCGGAGCCGAACAATTGCATGGCAAGGCGCTGTCCTATAACAATATTGCTGATGCCGATGCTGCACTGGCTTGTGTTCTGCAGTTCGAAGAACCCGCATGCGTGATCGTCAAGCATGCCAATCCGTGTGGTGTCGCGGTCGCCGACTCAATTGGCGCCGCATATGAAGGTGCTTATATCTGTGACCCTGTGTCTGCCTTTGGCGGCATTATTGCGTTTAACAAAACGCTTGATAAAAACACGCTGGCCGAAATCATCGCAAGACAATTCGTCGAGGTGATTCTTGCACCGGCAGTGCAGGACGAAGCGCTTGGTTTACTGGTGGAAAAACCGAATATTCGACTACTGACTTATGGAGAGCACGAGCAAAGCCGTGAGCAGGGTTTTGATTACAAGCGCGTGGCAGGTGGCATGCTGGTTCAGCAGGCAGATGCCGCGGTAGTTGGACGGGATGATTTGCAGATAGTCACCAAAGCAGGTCTTGAAGATGTGCAGATTGCCGACTTACTGTTTGCCTGGAAGGTAGTCAAGTACGTTAAGTCGAATGCGATCGTCTATTGCAATAATCTGGCGACGGTCGGCATTGGGGCAGGGCAGATGAGCCGTGTTTATTCTGCGCGAATTGCTGTTTTGAAAGCGCAGGAAGCAGAACTCGAGATAGCCGGATCAGTCATGGCGTCTGATGCTTTTTTTCCCTTTCGCGATTCGATTGATCAGGCGGCAGAGAACGGTGTGTCGGCGATCATTCAACCTGGCGGGTCAATGCGTGATGATGAAGTTATTGCCGCTGCCGACGAACATGGCATCGCCATGGCGTTTACCTCGGTTCGTCACTTTCGCCATTGATGATTCAGGCGCGTCTGCTAAAACGTTGCCAGCACTATTGAGCCGAGTTCAGATGGCAAACAAACGTGTTCCCGCAATTTAAGTGCCGATCGCCTCTGCAGAACTTGCATCAGCGTGTTAGCGGCGCAACGAAAACAGCTTGGTGAGCGCAGCGACGGCACAAAGCAGAACAGACTTTTTCATCACTCGATCACTCGATCACTCGAGTAGATGAACGCGGTTGGTTATGCCTGGCTCATAGCGCGGATCAGTTCACTGGTATCCGGCTGCAGATCGGTCCATGTGGCGAACGACACTGCGGCTTGTTCAACCAGCATGCCCAGTCCGTCCACGCAGGCTATTGCACCATTGGCTGCCGCCCATTGTAAAAATGGTGTGGGTTCTGAACTGTAAGCCAGGTCGTAGCAAAAAGTATCCGCTGTGATGATGCGGCTATCTTCGATGGGTACAACTCCCGAGAGGCTTGCAGATGTGGCGTTTATCAGCAGGGTAGGACGCAACCCGGCAATCTCAGAGTCAGCAGCTGACTGCACGGGGAAGAGATCGTGAAACTCCGTAGCCAGGGCGGCAGCTTTGGCAGCCGTTCGGTTTACCAGTGTGATTGATGCGGGGCGCTGTTGCGCCAAAGGTTCCAGAATACCTCGGGTTGCGCCACCGGCGCCCAGCACAACAATGTTCGCACCTTCAATGGTCTGCCGATGATTGTTGATCAGGTCGTTGATCAGGCCGGCACCGTCGGAATTGTGGCCGCACAGTTGGGCTCGATCATTGACATAAACTGTGTTCACTGCGCGCGCCCTGTCTGCGGCCGGGGTCAGCACGTCACATAGATTGCAGCAAAGCGCTTTGAACGGTACCGTTACATTACAGCCCTTGCCACCTTCGCTGAAAAAGGCGCGCAGCCTTAGCGCGAAGTCTTCCTCTTCGGCGAGAATTTTTTTGTATTCAATATTTCGACTAAACTGTCGGGCAAAATGCTGGTGTATTTCAGGTGATCTGCTGTGTGCAACTGGATTGCCGAAGACGGCGTAGTGTTCTGTCATGATTCAAATTGGCGTCGTTCGTGCGCGCAGGCTCCGGTACGGGAGCCGACTGCGTTTGGCGTTCGGTTGGCGCCAAAGTATAACCTGCGAGGGATTTACCCGTGAAAAACAGTAGCTACCCGCGCGTTCGCATGCGGCGGATGCGCCGAGACGAATTCAGTCGCCGCATGATGCGCGAATCAGTGCTGACTGCGGCTGATTTTATCTACCCGATGTTTGTTGTTGAAGGCAACAATGTCCGGGAACCGGTGGCCAGTATGCCCGGTGTCGAGCGCGTGTCGATAGACAATCTGTTGCGCGAGGCCGCTGAGCTGGTTGAGCTGTCTATCCCGTGTGTCGCGCTGTTTCCGGTAACCCCCGATGACGTCAAGACCGACAAGGCCCAACAAGCCTATGATCCGGACGGGTTGGCACAGCGAGCCATTGCCGAGTTAAAGGCAAGTTTCCCCGAGCTCGGTGTAATGACAGATGTTGCGCTCGACCCCTACACCTCGCACGGTCAGGATGGTCTGATGGACGAGAGCGGCTATATCGTCAACGATGAAACCGTCGAGGTGCTGGTTAAGCAGGCGTTGTCCCACGCCGATGCCGGTGCGGATATCGTCGCCCCGTCCGACATGATGGATGGTCGCATCGGTGCGGTGCGCGAGGCGCTTGAGTCAGCGGGGCATATCAATACCAGGATACTTGCCTACTCCGCCAAGTATGCGTCGTCTTTTTATGGTCCGTTTCGGGATGCGGTCGGTTCTGCGGGTACTCTCGGAGGCGCAAACAAATACAGCTATCAAATGGATCCTGCCAATTCGGATGAGGCGCTGCGCGAAATTGCGCTCGACCTCGGCGAGGGGGCGGATATGGTGATGGTAAAGCCTGGTATGCCGTACCTGGACATCGTTACGCGTGTTAAACGTGAGTTCGGGGTGCCCGTTTTTGCCTACCAGGTGAGTGGCGAGTACGCCATGCTAAAAGCGGCGAGTGCAAACGGCTGGCTCGAAGAAAAGCCCGTTGTGCTTGAGAGTCTGGCTGCTTTCAAACGCGCGGGTGCAGATGGTGTACTGACCTATTTTGCGAAAGATGCCGCTCGATGGCTAGAGTCAAACCCGGCCAGCTAAGCGGTTTTTGAAGCCGCTGGCAGCGACAAACATGTAAGTGCGCCGCCTATTTGCTCGGCGCCTGAAACAGTAGCCGAATCGGGACACAGGCGGAAAAAAAAACCCGGCGAAATTCCTCAGTTGAGCTAAACCTATACAGATTATCTGCAGTTCCGGCCAGGGTTATCCTTGTCATTCAAGTGTCTGCAGCACCAATTTCTAGGTTCAACTGGGTTGTGGGGTCAATGAAACACGCCAATTTTCTCTGCCTGACATTAACCGCATGCGCCGTTGCTGTTGGCGGGTGTGCCCGTGGTGTTGTCGATGTACCTCCACCCACGGGTGTGGTTGCGCACGACAATACAGCGGGGCCGAGGGCGCCGTCTGCGTTGACAGTCGTGAGAACCCTGGATGCTGTGACCATAGCCGGGTCAGTGGCCACAGAGCAGGAAAAACTTGCCTACACAGACCGTGCAGCCGAGTTGTTCGGAGGCGCGATCAATGCCGATGGTCTGGTAGTGGACGAACAGACGCGGCCCAGCCACTGGGTTGATCAGGCTTTGGGTGTGATGCAGAACATGGCCATCCTGAGTGAGTTTTCGATGGTGATCGATGACGATGATCTCACCCTGACAGCCACTGCCGGTAGCCAGGAGGAAGCCGATGGTTACCTGCGCGATGCGGACTCGATCATGGCGGGCAAACTGGCAGTGCGAAGCGATATCGACATTCGAACGGCCGATCAAGCGCTGGCTTCCAATCTAGAAGCGTCTCGCGATGCTGACATCAAGCCAGCCGTTATGGAATTCCAGGCTGCGTCTAAATCGGTTGTCGACGCCAGGCTGCTCGATTCCGGTACGCCCGGTTTCGATGAAGTCCCGCTGGCGAGCTTTGAGCAGGACAACATAAACGACAGCTTGCAAGTGATCAGCCGTGAGGAGATAGCCGCTCCAGAACTGGAAGAGCCGGCCTTCGGTGCCGCGATGGCTGCTGCCGACTCCGCCGCGACGAAAATGCCTGTGCCGGGTTTGAATGGCTACTTAAAGAATGTTCGATTTTACGGTGGCAGTGACAAGCTCACCCAGCGCGCCAGGGTGTCTCTCGACACATTGGCTGAAGCGCTGCAGGAGCGGCCGGGCACCCGTTTGGCGATCATGTCCTACACCAGTAATGCCGGCAAGCCGTGGGAACTGAAAGACAAGGCCAGAATGCGGGCCAAATCAGTGGTGACTTATCTTGCGCGCAAGGGTATCGAACTGGATCGTCTGCAGGGTTATGCTTTGGGCCATGTAAATGGATCTGGCGATCAAATCGTGATTCAGGAAATACAATAACCCCGAATGTTGCTCCGGCCGATTTGAAACGACCGTTGTGGTCGCTGCTGCGCGATTGGCAATTTAACCTGGCTTTATGTGCTGGCCCGCTTGTGTGGGCCGTACTTGCCTTTGTAATCGATCACGGCGATGGCCCGGCAGCTAGCTGGCCAGCGCCGTTGCTGTTGTTTCAGGTGGTCTTGCTCTATCCGGTGCTTGAGGAGTTCGCTTTTCGCGGCACGGTGCAAAGTTTTTTGTTGAATTACTCTGCCGGGGCTGCCAACCGCTTCGGGATAACAATAGCCAATGTCGTCACCAGTGTGCTTTTCGCGGCGGCGCATTTGCTCTACCAACCCGCACTGTGGGCCCTGGCCACTTTCTTTCCATCACTGATTTTCGGCTATTTTCGAGAGCGTTATGATCAGGTGCTGCCTGGTCTTTTACTGCACAGCTGGTACAACCTTGGCTTTTTATTCTTTGTGATGTAAAAGCACAGTCCGCACACTAATCGAGCCAGTCGCGGTGTTGCAGAAAGTCGGTGTAGAGACGTGCTTCGGGCGTACCTGGCTCGGGTGTCCAGTTGTAGTTCCAGCGCACCAGTGGTGGCATCGACATCAGTATTGACTCGATTCGTCCGCCCGACTGCAAACCGAATAGCGTTCCGCGGTCGTAGACCAGATTAAATTCCACGTAGCGGCCGCGTCGGTACAGTTGAAACTGACGTTGATGATCCGAAAACGGCGTGTCCATTCGTCGTTTCACGATGGGACAATAGGCATCGATAAAGCTGTTGCCGATGCTCTGCATGAAAGCAAAGCTGTGGTCGAAACCGCCTTCGTTATAGTCATCGAAAAACACGCCGCCAACGCCTCGTGGCTCGTTGCGATGTTTGAGGTAGAAGTATTCGTCGCACCATTTTTTAAACTTGCCATAGTGTTCTGCGCCGAACCGCTCGCATGCGTTTCTGGCAGTCTGATGCCAGTGTCGGCAATCATCCTCGTAGCCGTAGTAGGGCGTTAAATCGTAGCCGCCGCCAAACCACCAGACTGAATCTTCCCCGGGCTTGTCAGCGCTGAAGAAACGCACATTGCAGTGGGTCGTGGGAATATGCGGATTTGCCGGATGTATCACCAGCGAAACGCCCATGGCTTCGAAACTTCGACCGGCGATGTTTTCGCGCCCCGCGCTTGCCGAGGGCGGCAGTGACTCACCGTGCACATGTGAAAAATTCACCCCGGCGCGTTCAAACACATCGCCATTCAGAACGCGGCTTCGTCCGCCACCGCCTTCCTCGCGTGTCCAGACGTCTTCCGTAATCTCGGCCTCGGGGTCGAGACCAACGATAGCCTGAGTGATATTTTCCTGGAGTTGCAGCAAGTAGGATTTCACTGCTTCCGACTGATTAGACATGCTCATAAGTCAGCGCAATTGTTGGCCAGTGACGGCATCAAAAATAGGAGTTGGCCCCGTCAGTCCACCAAGCGGGGCGTTGATAATCGCGTCTATATCGGCGCCGAGTGTCGCTTCAACTGATGCGGCATCCATGCACGGCGGCTCCCCGCTGTGATTGGCTGATGTGGAGACCAGTGCGCCTCCGAAGGCGTCGCATAACCTGGCGGCGACAGCGTGGGCCGTGACGCGAACCGCAAGTGTGGGCCGTCCGCCGCGCACCAGTTCGGGCACTTGCCGGGAGCAGGGCATAATCCAGGTGACGGGACCGGGCCAATCGCGATCCAGTTGCATTTGCACTTCCGGCGATACCGGCAGTAGAAAGTCATCGAGTTGGGCCTGGTTTGATGCGATCAAAATCAGGCCCTTGTCGGCGGCGCGCGCCTTGACGGCCAGCAGCCGTTGCACGGCATCTGCATTCAACGGATCGCAACCCAGGCCGTATACCCCCTCGGTTGGGTAGGCGACCACGCCACCCCGCTTCATCAAGGCGGCGGCGTCGGCGATATCAATATTCAACTGGCGCTAGAGGAGGTCGAGCTCTCGGCAGTGTCGTCAGCAGATTTCTTTGCCGCTACTTTTTTACTGGCAACTTTCTTTTTCGACGCAGTTTTTTTCTTAGCTGCGGATTTTTTCTTTGAGCTGGCTTTCTTTTTAGACGCGGTTTTCTTCGCCGATGTCTTCTTAGCTGCGGCCTTTTTAGCAGCAGCCTTTTTCTTGCCGCGGCCGCGTTTCTCGGGCGCTTCGTCGAGCAGTTTTTTGGCCGTCTCGAAGTCTATTTCGGTCGGCTTTTCCTTTTGCTCTTTGGTCAGTTTTGCGTTTTTAGAGCCGTTGGTTAAATAGGCTCCCCAACGGCCGTTGAGCACCTGTACTTCCGGATCTTCGTCGTAGATTTTGACAATGCGATCGGCATCTGCCTGCTTTTTGGCGGCCACCACTTCCAGCGCTCGCTCCAGCGTGATCGTATGCGGATCGTCTTCCTTTAGCGAGGCGTATTTGCTGTCGTAACGAATGTAGGGGCCAAAGGGACCAATGCTCGCCGAGATCTTCTCGCCTTCAGGTGATTCGCCCAGTTTGCGCGGCAGCTTGAAAAGCTCCAGCGCTTCTTCCAGCGTAATCGTGTCCATTTTCTGACCTGGACGAAGGCCTGCAAATTTTGGCTTTTCCTCATCATCGCGGGTACCGATTTGTACCATAGGTCCAAAGCGCCCGATTCGTGTCGAAACCGGTTTGCCGCTCGCCGGGTCGGTGCCCAGTTCGCGTGCCTGGATCGCCTCGTCGCGGGTGACGTTCTCTTCCTTGTCCTTAAGCTGGGCCTCGAAGGGATTCCAGAATTCGTGCATCAGCGGCACCCATTCTTTCTCGCCTCGCGACACCGCATCGAGTTCGTCTTCCAAGTTCGCGGTGAAGTCGTAGTCGACGTACTGGGTGAAGTGTTTGGAGAGGAACCGATTGACTACACTGCCGACGTCCGTGGGCGAGAATCGGCGCGCATCCATTTCCACATATTCACGATTCTGCAGCGTGGAGATGATACTCGCATAGGTAGAGGGGCGGCCAATGCCGAACTCTTCCAGTACCTTGACCAGCGTCGCCTCGGTAAATCTCGGTGGCGGTTCAGTGAAATGTTGTCCAAGATCGATATCGGCCAGGCTGAGCTTTTCGCCTTTCTCGAGCGCCGGCAGACGCTTTTCTTTTTCCTTGTCTTCCTTGCTGTCGTCAACGTCTTCTTCATAGACGGCCAGAAAGCCCGGGAATCTCACCGTCGACCCACTCGCGCGAAAACTGTTTTCTTCGCCACAGGCCAGATCTACACTGACCTGATCCATGGTTGCGTGAATCATCTGGCAGGCGATAGTGCGTTTCCAGATCAGGCTGTAGAGCTTCATCTGATCGGCCGAGAGAAAGCTCTTCAGGCTGTCGGGTGTGCGATCGGCACCGGTGATTCTAACGGCCTCGTGCGCTTCCTGGGCGTTCTTGGATTTGTTCTTGTAGAGGTGCGGCGTTTCGGGCAGATAGTTGTCCCCGTAGCGCTGTTGAATGTGCTGGCGAATGTCGCCAAGCGCATCCTGCGAGAGCGTGACCGAATCGGTACGCATATAAGTGATAAGGCCGACAGCACCTTCACCACCGATATCTATTCCCTCATAGAGCTGCTGGGCTGTACGCATGGTTCTCTGTGCTGAAAAACCCAGCTTTCGAACCCATTCCTGCTGCAGTGTAGAGGTGGTGAACGGCGCGACGGGATTGCGCTTGCGTTGTTTCTTCTCGACATTCGACACCACCAGCGTGCCATTTGCCGCCTTCATCAACCGCGCTTTGACCTCGTCCGCCTGCTCGGTATTGGTGATGGTGAACTGCTTGACCCGTTCGTTGTCGAGCGTATGCAAGCGGGCCGCAAAGGGCTGTTCGTCCTTGTTCAGATTGGTGGTGACTGTCCAGTATTCTTCCGGGATGAATTTTCTGATCTCGTCCTCGCGTTCGACGATCAGCCGCAGCGCCGGACTCTGGACTCGGCCGGCGGACAGTCCACGGCGAATCTTTTTCCACAACAGCGGCGACAGATTGAATCCAACCAGGTAGTCGAGTGCCCGCCGTGCCTGTTGGGCATTGACCAGATCGTAAGAAAGTTCGCGCGGATTGGCCACCGCATCCTGCACGGCATCTTTAGTGATTTCGTGGAAAACGACGCGTTTTACGTCTTTATTTTCCAGAGCGCCACGATCCTGCAACAGCTCGACAAGATGCCACGAAATCGCCTCACCTTCGCGATCCGGGTCAGTTGCGAGCAAGAGGTTGTCAGCCTTTTTCAACGCCTTGATGATGGCGTCGACGTGTTTTTCGTTGCGCTCGATCAATTCGTACTTCATGGCGAAGTCCGAGGATGGGTTGACTGCCCCTTCCTTGGGCACCAAATCGCGCACGTGACCATACGAAGCGAGGACCTCGAAGTCCTTGCCCAGGTACTTCTTGATTGTTTTACCTTTTGCCGGGGACTCGACAACAATCAGGCTTTTGCTCATAAACCGTACGATCTGTGAAGGTTGTTAGGGAGTGCGAAGTCTACCTTTTAGCACTGTCGGGCGGCTTGTGTAGATTTATTTTTGCTGGCGGCGGGCCAGGGCAGCCTTGTTTGCTAATTGTATTTCACAACTTATTAATGCGAATGTACGCGCCTGCCGCATCGGATTCAATCCTGCCGAGCAATTCGAGTTCGGTAATCTGCTGGGTTAAGGTTGCTATGTCAATGTCAATTTGCTCAACAAGCTGGTCGAGCGTTAGCGCTTCGAACTCGAAAACTGACAGCAATCTACTCAGTTCATCGGGCAGCGCTGGTTCGTCATCAGCGGCGGCTATGTCGGCCTCTGGAAAGCTTAGCTTCGCAGGTAAAAGCGGGGCGATTTGCTGGATGATGTCGTCGATCGATTCAACCAGCGTCGCCCCGTGTCGAATCAGTTGGTGGCTACCCCGTGACAGCGGGTTGTCAATGTTGCCCGGCACGGCAAACACCTCGCGGGATTGTTCGGTGGCGTGAGCAGACGTGGTGAGCGAACCGCTTTTGATGGCGGCCTCCACAACCAGGGTCCCGTGGCTCAGGCCGCTTATAATTCGATTCCGTCTCGGAAAGAAGGCAGGGCGCGGGTTTGTGCCGATTGGAAATTCCGATACCAGCGCACCGCATTTTGCGATCTCGTGGGCCAGCGCGTGGTGGCTGGCCGGGTAGACGCGATCCAGCCCTGTGCCGGTAACTGCCACGGTTAGTCCGCCCGCTTCAAGTGTTGCCTTATGGGCCGCCGCGTCGATGCCGTAGGCCAGTCCGCTGCAAACGGTGATGCCATAGCTGGCCAGATCGCGGGCAAACCTTGCGGCTATGCGTGTGCCCTGCGTCGTTGGCTTGCGGCTGCCAACTATTGCGAGTTGCGGTGTGTGCAGTACATCGGTATCTCCGCGCACAAACAATACCGGCGGGGGACTGGGTATCTGCTTGAGCAGGGGCGGATAGCGAGGTGAATCAAGTGTAACGATGGCGCGATCGTCGGCCTGTTCCAGCCAGTCCAGATCAAGCCGGGTGTCCTCCAGTGCATCGGGCTGCTGCAACGCATTGATTTGCTTGTCACTGGCGCCGGCTGCGCGCAACTGCGAGCCGTTTGCCTCGAACAGTTTGTCTATGGTTTGAAAAACCGCCAACAGCTTCGGGATAGTTTTCGGCCCTATGCCATTTGTGCGTATGAGCCTTAGCCAGTGGACGAGATTATCGTTCGAATCGGGAGCGGACACAGATAACAGCTTCGTGTCGAGGGGGCGCAAATAGTAACCGCCAACGCAGGGCGGTGGAAGGGGTGCCCCGGATGCCGCCAGGCATCCGGGAGAACAGCAGAATGATTTTAGAGTGTTGAAGCGACCCGGTCGTAAATCTTCACGGCCCGGTTGGCTTCCATGATCAGTGCATAGCTGACGCGATCAAAGGTTCGAAATACCATCACGACACCCGATTGATCGCCGGGAATGGTTACCCAGTCGTTTTTCTTGCCGGAGATCTGATCACGCACCTGGCGGTCATTGCTGATGACTGCCATCACATCGCCCGGCGTCACACCATCGGCTTCGCCAAGGTTCAAAACAACCACCTGGTTTTGACCGCTGCGGGTGATTGAATCGAAAACAGAGATGATTTTTCCGCTCGTTTCCAGCGCAGAGGGCTTCGGACGGAAGTTTTCCGGGAAGGCCAGTTCATCAGCGGTCATCATGCGGTCACCGACCAGGGTTTCGCGCGTGTTGCTGGTGAGCAGGAGAGTAGAGGGATCACCGGCGCGGACCATTCTCGCGGTCGATACCAGTACGGCTTCGTGTCCCAGCACTTCGCGGTTGTCCGGATCGACCAGGGCTTTGCCGGGTCGGTAGACGTTGTAGCGCGCCGAATTGCCATCCGATTCGGTGCCGCGAACGTAGATTTTGTCACCGGCAGCGCTGATGAGTCGATCGTCTTCACCGCTGACCACATAGGGCGCGGCCTTCAACTGAGCGGCAGTAACCACGCGTGGCTTGACCAGGAATTCCTCGATCGCATCCAGCGGGAAGGTGGAAATAGGCTTGGACGCAGCCGGAATAGTTTGTACCCCTCCGCGCGATAGCTGCAACCGAGGCTTGCCATCGACGTAAGTCAGTGAGATTTGATCGCCCGGGAAAATCAGGTGTGGATTGCCAATCTGAGGATTGACGTGCCAGATTTCCGGCCATAGCCAGGGGCGGCTTAGAAATCGCTCAGAGATGTCCCAGAGCGTATCGCCGTGCGCAACCGTATAGGCACCAGGGTTGTCTGCCCGCACTGAATTTTCAGCCAGTGTGCGCAGCGACTTCTGTTTTTGACTGGTGGTGTTACGCGAGGCTTGCTGCGCAGGTCTGAAAGTCGCATCTTCGAGTACGATCGAGTTGTCCCCGGGATTACCGGTGACGACCTGCAGATCGCCGGTTCGAACCTGCTCCCAGTACTCGTCACCCGCATTCAAGGCATCAGGCTGCTTGCTCGCACAAGCTGAAACCAGTGTTGCAAGGGCGATGACACCAAGGGTTCGACGCGCCAGGGGGCGCTGAAAATCAGCAGAGGAAATGCGCAATCGGGAGTGGTCGGCGAATATCATATTGATCCGGTTGGCTTGCGGTTGTTTGCAGACGGCCCGTGCAATGGGCACGGAGCCTGAGTTGATTGCCCGGATGTACCAATTTCAATGCCAACCCCGGGCGGATTAGCCCGCGAGATGTCATATTCGTGCACCGCGAACAATTTTCTGTGCCTAAAGTGATGTCCGGACTAACGTTTTTGCGGAATACCTGTAAAATTGTCCGCCCTATTGAACCTACGCAAACCTATGGCGCTCCTCGATATCCTGATCTACCCCGACAACCGTCTGCGGGACATCGCCAAACCGGTCGATGGCGTGGATGACTCGGTGCGAGTGCTGCTGGATGACATGCTGGAAACGATGTATGAAGCGCCGGGCATAGGACTGGCTGCCACACAGGTTGGTGTCAACCGTCGGGTCGTCGTCATCGATGTCTCCGAGGACAAAAACACACCACTGGTGCTGATCAATCCGGAAATCCTGAGCAGCGCCGGTGAGGGCGTTGGCGAGGAGGGCTGTCTCTCAATACCCGGCATCTACGAAGACGTTAAACGGGCTGCAGAAATCAGGTTTCGGGCGCTTGATCGCAACGGTGAGAGTTATGAAATGGACGCCGATGGCCTGTTGGCTGTGTGCGTACAGCACGAGGTGGACCACCTTGATGGCAAGCTGTTTGTGGATTATCTGTCTGCACTCAAGCGCAACAGAATCCGCAAAAAAATGCAAAAAAGCGAGAAGCCTCGCTAACGGTGTTTTACCCGATGTTATGTGCGAAAGATTTACCGATGTGCCATGCCAGACAGTGCAGGCTGCCAGCACTGAATGGCGAGCCGTGACACGACCTGCGCCAACCCGCTTTGGCGCGAGATTGCTGCTCAGCCATCGATTTTCCCATCCACCTGTTGACTAAAGCCCGTTAGCTGCGGCAGGTGCTTTTCTCTCTTCATTAGCTTAAAATGTCATGACGATTAGTCGATTGCGTGTTGTCTATGCCGGCACTCCGGATTTCGCGGTGCCAGCGTTGACGGCGCTGAACGAAAGCGTGGAAGTGGTGGCGGTATACACCCAGCCGGACCGGCCTGCTGGTCGCGGGCGTCGGCCTGTTGCCAGCCCGGTCAAGCAGATGGCGCAGCAACTCGGCTTGCCAGTCGAACAGCCTGACAACTTCAAGTCCGCCGAGGTACAGGCCCATCTGGCAGCGTATCGCGCAGACTTCATGATTGTTGCCGCCTATGGGCTGCTATTGCCGCAGGCGGTACTTGATCTACCCACATACGGATGCGTGAACATTCATGCGTCGCTTTTGCCCAGGTGGCGAGGGGCGGCGCCGATTCAACGAGCGATTGAAGCAGGTGATGCAAATAGTGGCGTTAGTATCATGCAGATGGCGGCGGGCCTCGACACAGGCGATGTCTGGTTGATGCGCGAATGCCTGATTCTCGCGGACACCACCGGTGGCTCGCTGCACGATACATTGGCAGCGGTTGGCGCCACGGCGCTGATGGAGGCAATTCCGGCAATCACCGAGGGAAGCCTGTCGGCCACGCCACAGGATGACAGCCTGGCTACCTATGCGCGCAAGCTGGACAAACGGGAAGCCAATATCGACTGGTCCGACACGGCCATTGAGCTGGATAGAAAAATTCGCGCGTTCAATCCGTGGCCAGTCGCACAGCTGAGTCTGGATGGAACCGTGCTGCGCGTGTGGCAGGCCTGCGTGATCAGGGAGCCCAGCGACCGCCCGGCCGGCGAGGTGGTAGGGATCAGCGACGGCATTGACATTGCCACCGGCGACGGCGTCCTCAGGATTCTGCAAGTGCAGGCACCGGGCCGCAAACCGGTCTCGGCGCGTGATTACCTCAACGGTCGTGTTATAGCGGTGGGTGCGCAGTGTGGCTAAGTCCGACGACAGTATTCGGCTAACCGCTGTCAGAACATTGACGAGTGTCGTCGCCGATGGCAAATCGCTGGGTGAATTGCTGCCTGCCGCTCGTCAGAACCTCGATACACGCGGTGCCGCGCTATTGCAGGAACTCACCTACGGTGCTGCGCGCTGGAGCTATCGTCTCGATGCGTTGCTGCTGAAGCTTGTGAATAAACCGTTGCGCAATCGGGATGCCGATGTTCGCGTGGCTCTGTGGCTGGGGCTCTACGAAGCCGAATACATGCGAACACCGGATTACGCCGTCACAGACTCCTACGTTCGTTTGGCAAAGAAACTTGGCAAACCCTGGGCGCGCGGGCTGATCAACGCGACAATTCGTAAATTCTTTCGCGAACGTGAGACGCTGCTCGCCTCGCTGGCGGAAGACGAGGTCGCAGAAACGGCGCATCCAGCCTGGCTACTCAAGATGCTGTCCGCAGACTGGCCCGAGCAACACCCAAGTATCGCAGAGGCAGGCAATGCCCGCGCGCCGTTGGTGCTGCGTGTTAACCGGCGGCAGCTGAATCGAACGCAAATGCTCGATGCATTATCGACGGCGGGCATCGCAGCACGACCCCACGAGCTCGCCGATGACGCTATCCTGATTGATGGCAACGCCCAGGTTGAACGTTTGCCTGGCTACGAGAACGGGCATTTCTCCGTGCAGGATGTGGCGGCTCAATTGGCTGCCGTGTTGCTGGATGCCCAAACCGGGCATCGCGTTCTCGATGCCTGTGCCGCGCCGGGTGGAAAAACCTGTCATATCCTCGAGCTGCAGCCCTCGGTCGATCTGATATCGCTGGATTCCAGTGCCAGCCGGTTGTTGCGAGTCGAAGAAAATCTAGCGCGCCTTGATCTGACAGCGAAAACAGTCTGCGCCGATGCGTCCGATACGGCGAACTGGTGGGATGGTCAGCCCTTCGATCGAATTTTGCTCGATGCACCGTGTTCGGCGCTGGGCGTATTGCGACGCCGGCCGGACATCAGGCGACTGCGCCGTGAATCGGACATTCCAGTGCTCGCCAGCCTGCAATTGGATCTTTTGCAGGCGTTGTGGCCATTGCTGGCGCCGGGCGGGCGGCTGGTTTACGCCACCTGCTCCGTGTTGCGACGTGAGAACGAGCAAGTGGTGGGGCGATTTCTCGACGCCACCAGCGACGCGCGCGAGGTGCCATTGGAAGTGGATTGGGGATATGAGTGCCTGCATGGTCGGCAGATATTGCCGGGTCAGCATGAAGCTGACGGGTTCTACTATGCGATACTCCAAAAAGTATGACTCTGCGCATTTTTTCCAGCCCGCAGTGGACGCAAAGCCGGGGCGTATCGGCGTCCTTTGTTAGTGCACTGATACTCGCATTGCTGGTGGCTTCCACAAGCCTTCAGTCTGCGGTGTTGCGCTTCGAGAGTGCTGGAACCTATCTGGTCGACGACATGTACTATCTCGACTGCTTTGCCCTGATCGAGCTGGCCGACGCACCCGCCAACGCACTGGTCAACGGCGTAGAACTCAATTTTGTGGTCGAGCTGGCTGTGCATCGCAATCGTCGCTGGTGGATCGATACGCCGGTGTACGAGCGGCGTCTGCGTTATCGACTGTTCTACTACGATCTCACCCGCCACTTTCGTGTTGTCGAAGTGCATACCGGCAACACAACCAACTATCGCAGCCTCGATCAGGCGCTGCGCCATCTCGGCAGCCTGAGTCGCTATCCATTGTTGCCCGCGGCCCGAATAAAGCGCCACAAGCGCTATACCGCCAGCGTGCGGATAGGGCTTGATCGCACCCGGTTGCCCGGCCCTCTGATGGCTCAGGCGCTGGTCTCACGTGCGTGGCAGATGGAGAGTGAGGTTTTCAAATGGTCGCTAAACTAGTCAGGCGGCTGGCCAACAGCCTGCTCCTGATGGGGCTGCTGTTTGTTTTTCTAATCATCACGCTTTATTTCGTCGCCAATACCGGCGAGCACCTGGATCACTTTGGCCAGCTCTACCAGACTTTGATGTTCGGTACCGTGGTCGCGCTGGTGATTATCGGGCTGTTGATTCTGGTCAGTGTCTGGCGCCTGATTTCCGATGTGCGCAACAATGTTTCGGGTTCCAGGCTTACCCTGAAACTGGTGATTGTTTTTGTCGCCATGGCGCTGCTGCCAATGGCACTGGTGTACTCTTTTTCGGTACGCTTTCTCAACTCCAACATCGAGAGCTGGTTCGATGTCGAAGTTGAGCGCGCGCTCGATGATGCGCTGGGTTTGAGCCGCGACTCTCTCAATGTGTATATGCGTATCCGGCAAAAAACCACGCTCGAGTTGTCGAATCGGCTGGCTGATGTGCCAGCCGAGCTCGCTGTACTGGTGCTCAATGAACTGGGCAGCGACTCGGAGGCCAGTGAATTGACCCTGATTGGCGCTGACAATCGCGTCATTGCGAGCACCGCCTTTCTCGATACAGTAACGGTCGCGCCGAGTCGCCCCGCTGACGATATCATCGCCCGAGCACGCGGCGGCAGCGCCTATCTGAGTACCGACCCCTCCAACGACGGGGAGTTGCAGGTGCGTTCGGTGGTGCCGGTATTCTCCTCGGATCCGCTGGAGGGCGTGTCAGTGCTGTATGCCACTTACCCCATCGCCAGCAGTTCGAGCGAGCTGGCCGCGAATGTTCAACAGAGTTTCCGCAATTATCGCCAGCTGGCCTATCTGCGCGAGCCGCTGAAGCAGAGTTCGGTCGCCACCTTAACGCTCGCCATGTTTCTCTGCCTGATGATGGCGGTATGGGTGGCGTTTTATGCGGCGCGCCGCCTGATGGTGCCGGTACACAATCTTGTCGATGGCACGCGAATGGTTGCCACCGGTGATTACACCAGCCGATTAAGCAGCAGCGGCAGTGACGAACTGGGTGATCTGGTCGATTCATTCAACGCCATGACCGATCAGCTGGAGCGGGCGAGGGCCAGCGCTGCCAGCAGTCAGGAGCAGGCAGAGCGGCAGCGCGCCTACCTGGAGCTGGTGTTGAGCCGAATATCCAGTGGCGTTATCACGCTGGATCAGCAGCACCGTATCCGCACCTGCAATATCGGTGCGGCCACCATTCTGCAGGCCGGTGACGAGGGCCTGGAGGCGCTTGATTGCAGCGACTATCGGCAAATGGAGGAATCCAGAACACAGCAATTTTTTGCTGCTATCGATCCGCTGCTAAAAACCGACCGCGCCGAATGGAGCACAGAGCTCGAGCTGAGTGGCGAGTCGAGTATTACACCGCTGATCTGCCGTGGGGCGAGTATGCGAGATGAGCAACGCGGCTATACCGGGCACGTGCTGGTTTTCGATGACATCAGCGATGTCGTCGAGGCGCAGCGCAATGCAGCCTGGAGCGAAGTCGCCCGGCGGCTGGCGCATGAGATTAAAAATCCGCTCACCCCGATCCAGTTGTCTGCCGAGCGATTGCAACGCAAGTATGCCGGCAAACTGCACGGCGATGACGCGGTGACCCTGCAGAAGCTCACCGGTACAATCGTCACCCAGGTCGGGGCGATGAAATCCATGGTCAAGGCCTTTGCCGAGTATGCGAATGCGCCGAGCATGGAGTTCAGGCGTACGTCGCTCAACGAATTGATAAGTGAAATCAGCTATCTGTATCTCGAAGGCGATGAGCAAAATTGCATTACACTTGAGCTTGCGGAGGACATTCCCGCAATTGCCGGCGATGCCAATCGCATACGACAGGTGCTGCACAATGTCATCAAGAATGCTTTTGAGGCCGCCTCCGACATTCCGCGCACATCGCGGCGTCTCACCATCGCGACCGCACTGGTCCACACAGACAATGGCGAACAGATTGAAATGCGTTTTCAGGACAATGGCCCGGGCTTTCCGCAGGATTTGCTCGATCGATTGTTCGAGCCCTACGTCACCACCAAAAAGAAAGGCACTGGAATCGGGCTTGCGATCGTCAAAAAGATTATTGAAGAGCACGGTGGTTCGGTGCGTGCCAGCAATCCACCGGAAGGTGGCGGGCTAGTGGCGCTCTGGATCCCCGTATTGCCAAACTACGCGACTCTGCACGGAGATGCCGCATGAGTCAGCAGCTCGTTCTGGTCGTCGACGACGAGCCGGACATTCGCGAACTCGTTAAAGAAATCCTGGAAGACGAAGGCTATGCCGTCCATGTAGCGGCAGACGTGCAGACCGCACGGGAGTCGATCGCCGAACACCTGCCTGATCTTGTGCTGCTGGATATCTGGATGCCGGATGAAGATGGCGTCAGTTTGTTAAAAAGCTGGCGTGAATCCGGGGAGCTCAAATTTCCGGTGGTGATGATTTCAGGTCACGCCACGGTCGAAACCGCAGTAGAGGCGACCCGTCTCGGGGCGGTGGATTTTATCGAAAAACCGCTGTCGCTGGCGCGCTTGCTGTTAACGGTTGAAAAGGCGCTGGCGTCGTACATTCCGGATATCGGTCAGCATGATATCGCCAACGTTCGTCCACGATTGGCGGAACTTGTCGGCGCCAGCAGTCACATGAGTGACATTCGCGAGGCAATCGAAACTTCTGCTGCTCGCAGCGACAGCGGCGTGTTGATCACCGGTGAGCGGGCAACGGGCAAAATGCTCATCGCCCAGCATATCCACCAGGCCAGCAAGCGAGCCGAGCGGCCGTTTGTCGGGCTGCGCTGCGACAGTATTTCAGCTGCCAACGCCTCGCGCGAGTTGCTCGGTAACGAGAATAGCGCCGGCTATCTCGAGTCGGCTGCTGGCGGCACATTGTGTCTGATCGATGTTGAGGAATTGCCGCTGACCGCGCAAAGTATTGTGCTGACCGCAATCGAGAGCGGTGAAATCGCGCGTGAAGGCGCGAGTTCGGTGCGCTTTTCAGCGCGAATAATCGCCACCAGCGCGGCTGATCTGCAACGTATCATCCGGCAGGGAGAGTTCAGCGAAACGTTGTATCAGCGCCTGTCGATGCAAGTGGTCCGGAGTCTGCCGCTGCGTGAGCATCGCGAAGACGTGCCGGCATTGTTGAGCTATCACGTCGATCAACTGGTTGAAAATCGTGGATTGCCCTACCGGCATTTCACCGTCGCCGCGCAAAACCGGCTGCGAAACATGGAATGGCCCGGCAATATTCTCGAACTCACCAATCTGGTGGAGCGATTGTTGATACTGAGTGATGATGTCGAGATCGATCTTCCCGAACTGGAAAAGCTGGTCGGTGGCAGTCAGGGCATGAGTTATGAAATGAGTGGTGATGCCATGCGTTTACCGCTTGAACTTCCACTCAGGGAAGCACGCACTGAATTCGAACGGTTCTACCTGCAACGTCAGCTCGAATTGGTTGATGGCAACATTGTCGAACTGGCGCGGGTAGTGGGTATGGAGCGCACACATCTCTATCGCAAACTGCGCAGTGTTGGCATACAGGCCGGGCGAAAGCGTCAGGATTGACGCTCGCTTCAAGCGGAAAATAATCTTGTTTGGTCACACACGTTCACTACCTGGCAGCGATAATCGCAGCTGTGCCTGTTCCGGCAGCCTCACCAAAGACGCGAAGAGAACAACCGGAAGCATCATTTGAAAATCATAGTGCTGGGCGCCGGGCAGGTTGGATCGACCGTAGCGCAGAACCTGGCGGTAGAGAACAACGATGTCACCGTTGTCGATACCAATCGATTGCGCCTGGAAGAACTGCAAAGCAGGCTGGATTTAAATACCGTTGTCGGTCACGCCGCGCATCCCAACGTGCTGGAGATGGCGGGTGCAGAGGATGCCGAGATGGTCGTCGCGGCGACCAACAGTGATGAGACCAACATGGTTGCCTGCCAGGTTGCCTACTCATTGTTTCGCACGCCAACGAAAATTGCTCGAGTCAGGTCTCAGCAATATATGGCCAAGGGCGACAAGCTCTTCAAGCACAAGCATATTCCAATCGATGTACTCATCAGTCCCGAGCGACTTGTCACCGACCACATTGAACGCATCATCGAGCACCCGGGCGCGTTCCAGGTAATCGATTTTGCAGACGGACTGGTGAGACTTGTGGGTGTCGTTGCGGAAGAATCCGCACCCATGACAGGCCGGGTGCCCGACAGAATTTTCGATCTGTTGCCAAACACTGCCGTGAGAATCGCCGCGCTGTATCGCGACAATGTGGCAATCATTCCCGGCTCTGACACCATTATTCAGGCAGACGATATTGTTTTTTATATTGCTGCCAGAGAAAACACGGTGTCGGTTATGCAGCAATTTCATAAACTTGATCAACCATCGCGTTATGTGATGATCGCGGGTGGTGGCAATATCGGTTTTGCGCTGGCACAGCGCCTGGAGCACCGGTACAAGGTCAAGGTGGTGGAAAAGGACCCAGAGCGTGCCCAGGAGTTAGCGGAGTTGCTGGATAAAGCCATGGTGTTGAACGGCGATGTTGCCGATCAGCATTTATTGGCGGAAGAGAATATCGGCAAGATGGACTTGTTTTGCGCGCTGACCAACGACGACGAGGCCAACATTCTATCGGCGATGGTGGCGCGCAAGATGGGTTCGAATAAAGTGTTATCACTGATCAACCGCCCGGCGTATGTAGAGTTGGTTGAAAAGGGTTTTATCGATCTGGCTATTTCCCCGCACTCGATAACCATCGGTGCACTGCTTACACACATTCGCCGCGGCGACGTGGTTGCAGTGCACTCCCTGCGCCGCGGTTCGGCAGAGGCGCTTGAGGCCGTCGCACACGGAGACGAAAAGACCTCTCGCGTGGTGGGGCGAAAAATTGCTGAACTGCCACTGCCGGACGGTGCGATCATCGGGGCCATAGTGCGTGGCGAAACCGTGAAAATTGCCGATGCCGAATTTGTCATTGAGGCGGGTGATCATCTCATTGTTCTGGTCGTCGACAAACGCGACATCAACGACGTAGAAAATCTGTTTCAGGTCGGTGTAACCTACTGATGCAACTGCTTGTCGGAGTGCGGGTTGTCGGCATACTGTTGTCGCTGTTCAGTGCAACCATGCTGCTGCCGGCGTTTGTATCCCTCTATTACTCCGATGGTGCGGCCGCGCCGTTTTTCTTTGCCTTTCTGCTCACACTCGTAACCGGATTGTGTGCCTATCTGCCATTGCGTGATCACAACGTACCGCTCAACTCGCGGGACGGATTTGTCATCGTGGTGATGTTCTGGACGGTGCTCGGCGTATTTGGTGCTCTGCCACTGTACCTCTATGAACCACTCGGGCTAAGCGCTGCGCAAAGTATTTTTGAATCCATGTCCGGATTCACCACAACCGGGGCCACGGTAATAGTTGGTCTGGATCACCTGCCGGAAGGAATTCTGCTCTACCGGCAACTCGTTCAATGGCTGGGGGGTATGGGTATTATCGTGCTGGCCGTGGCTATATTGCCGTTGCTTGGGATCGTCGGCGGCATGCAGTTGTATCGGGCGGAAACCCCGGGTCCGCAAAAAGAGAAGATGACGCCCCGCATCGCCGATACCGCAAAGATGTTGTGGTACATCTATCTCGGATTGACTATAGCCTGTTGTCTTGCCTACTGGTTGGCGGGCATGTCATTTTTTGACGCGATCGGACACAGCTTTTCAACCGTTGCGATTGGCGGATTTTCAACCCACGACGCAAGCATCGGGTATTTTCAAAGCAGTACGATCGAAATGATTGCAGTGGTTTTCATGTTGATATCGGCGGTTAACTTTGCGCTTCACTATGTGGCCTGGCGCAACCGGTCGGTTAAACATTATCTTGCCGATAGCGAATTCCGCGTGTTTATGCTGATGATCGCCACGCTGTGCCTGGTGTCGGTTGGCTATCTCTATGTGACTGATACCGCAAACTTTCAAACAGCGCTTTTAAATGGTGTTTTTCAGGTTGTGTCGATCGCCACAACAACAGGTTTTACGACGGCCGAGTATTTTAACTGGCCAGGGTTTCTGCCCGTGTTGCTGTTGTTTGCAAGCTTTGTCGGCGGTTGTGCAGGGTCGACAGGCGGTGGAATGAAAGTCATTCGAGTGCTGCTGCTATTCAAGCAAGGGCTTCGCGAATTAGTGCGTATGGTTCACCCGCATGCGACCTTGCCGGTAAAAGTAGGGCGGAAAACCATTCCCGACAGAGTCATAGACGGGGTGTGGGGTTTTTTCGCAACCTATGTCGTGTTACTCGCCGTGATGTTGTTGATGCTAATGGCAACCGGGCTTGATCAGGAGACAGCCTTCTCGGCAGTGGTAGCGTGTATGAACAATCTGGGTCCCGGGCTTGGCCAGGTGGGCGCCAATTACAGTTCGCTGGATTCCATGCAGTTGGCCATATTGTGTGTAGCCATGTTGTTGGGACGACTGGAAATACTAACGTTGCTGGTCATCCTGACACCGCATTTCTGGCGTAACTAGCGTGGATACCGATGCCAATGATGCGCGGCGTAAATGGGATCGTGTATATGCCGGTACTAGCACAGAACCCGCGCGCGCCTGCCAGGTGCTGAAGACATTTTCCTATTTGTTGCCAACCTCAGGCCGGGCGCTGGACGTGGCCTGTGGCCGCGGCGGCAATGCGTTGCTGCTTGCGCAGCAGGGTTTGAATACCAGCGCACTTGATATATCTCCTGTCGCCCTCGATGCGCTCGCGTCACAGGCGAAAGTCTACGGGGTCGCGATTGAACTCATCGAGGCAGATACTGCCGTGTACCGCGCGAGTGAAGCGGAAAAATTCGATGTAATCGTCGTATCAAATTATCTCGACAGAGATTTCTGCCAGCGGCTACCGCAACTGCTGGCAGCGGGTGGATTATTGTTTTATCAGACTTTCGTCAAGGACAGGACAGAGCCGGACAAAGGACCTTCGAATCCGGATTTTTTACTGGATGCCGGTGAATTGCTGAAACTCTTTGGCGCACTTCGAGTGCTGCAGTATGTCGATTTGGGCACGATCGGCGATGTGTCGCACGGGTTGCGCAATCAGGCTATGCTGGTTGCTTTGCAGGAAAATTGATATGAGTCGCGCTAACTTTGAGGCCATGCTCGCCAAAGGCCACGACAGTGCCATGCTGCGTTATTCGCTTGGCAATGCCTGTATGGGTGAGCAGGCGTATGAAACAGCGATTGAGCATTTGAAAAAAGCGGTCGAACTGGATCCAAAGTACAGTGCCGCCTGGAAAATTCTTGGTAAATGCTATGAGGCCGAAGGGCTGTATCAGCAGGCGATTGACAGCTGGGATGCCGGCATCACGGTCGCAGAGGAAAAGGGTGACAAGCAGGCACTGAAAGAGATGCAGGTGTTTCGAAAGCGCGCTGCCAGGAAGCTGGGAGACTAGCACTACCGCCTGAAAATTCCTGTAATTTGGCAGTGGCAGTACACGAGCTCACTGCTTTTGAAAGGCCACCAGATGATCAATTTTCAAGCGCACCCCGATTGATTCACCCAGATGGTGATCGTGATGGCTGGGCGCCAGACACATAACGTTAGTGCCGCCGGGCATGCGCAGGGTGTACAGGTGATCCGCACCGCGGAAATTTTTCTTTAGTACCGTGCCACGGAAGGTGCTGTAATCGTCGTGAATGATATCGTCGGGCCTGACCAGTAAATCGATTTCCATGCCGCGCGGGAGATTGAATGCCAGCTCGCCGCTCACATTGCCAAGCTCGGTCTGAACAGTCTGCCCGTCGATAATATTGCCGCAGATGAAAACGCCTTCACCGATAAAATCGGCCACGAACCGATCGCGTGGCGTGTGGTAGAGATTATAGGCGCTGTCCCATTGCGATAACTGGCCGCTATTCAGCACCCCGATACCATCGGCAATCGCGAAGGCTTCGTGTTGATCGTGAGTGACCAGAATCGCGGTCACGTTATCCTGTTTAAGAATTTCGCGAACTTCCTGTGCCAGCTGGACCCGCAACTCGGTATCCTGGCTGCTGAACGGCTCGTCCAGCAATATCAGATCGGGCCGCGGCGCCATAGCGCGGATCAATGCGATACGCTGTTGCTGGCCGCCGGATAGCTCGTGCGGAAACTGTTTGCCATAGCGCTGCAGATTGACGATCTCGAGCAATTCGCCGGTGCGTTTCTTTATTTCTGCCCGTGGCAGCGAACGGATTCCAAAGCTGACATTCTCATTGACGTTCAGGTGAGGGAACAGTGCCAGATCCTGAAACATCATGCCGATACGCCTTTTTTCGGCTGGCACTTGTCGCACCTTGCTGGCGACACTTTCGCCTCGGATGAACATTTCTCCCTCAGTCAGGGATTCGAATCCTGCGATTGCACGAAGCAGAGTGGATTTACCAGAACCGCTGGGACCGAGCAGGCAACCGATCATGCCGGTTTGCAGAGAAAAGCTCACATCGTGGATGATGGGGGTTTTATCGATGCTGATGCTGACGTTACGCAACTCAAATTGTTGAGTGGCTGACTGCGGTGCGCTGTTGTCAACGTTGCCTGGTGAGCTGGTCATAAAAGTGCTGGAGTATCTTTGGCAGCGGACCCGAAGTAGGGTGCAGGCGAGTGTACTGCAGCGGCGCAAAACGGTAAATACAGGCGCTCGCGCAGCTTTGGCCGGTTTGCAGTCACGTTGCGCTGTGGGCGACGGTGTCGCGATTGGGCAGTAGTGTGTTGCAGGAGGGCCGTTAGCCGGTGTCGGCAACGTGAAACCGCCTTTTTTGATCCCAAACACGGCCCGGTTGGTGTTGCCGGTATCTGGATTATGGTTCAATATCCGCAGGTTGGGAGATGCGTTGATAACAGCGCTCTCTTTTCCCATACCGACACCAGACACCTCGCGCTTCGTGGATCAGCATGCGGTGCTGCGGGCCAGCCTGGTGACAATCCGGCCACAGCCGCTGATCATTCACCTGGTCGCCCCTGTCGGTTGGCAACGCAACTCGTGAAAGGCAATTCAGTCTGCTGTGCGTCGCACACAGATGTTACCTGCCAGGCATTGACGCGCAATTGGCAAACAATCAATGACCTGAAGACGGGTCGCTGCATAGAATCAGGAGACTACCGATCATGTCGATGTCCGATCGTGATGGCGTTATCTGGCTGGATGGAGAATTAGTGCCCTGGCGGGATGCGAAAGTCCATGTGTTAACGCACACGTTGCATTACGGCATGGGCGTTTTTGAAGGCGTGCGCGCCTACGAGACACCAAATGGCCCGGCCATCTTCAAGCTCGCCGAGCACACCACCCGGTTGTTCAACTCCGCGAAGATCCTGCGCATGAACATTCCCTGGGATTTCGACACGCTCTGCCAGGTGCAGCGCGATGTCGTCAAAGAGAACAAGCTCGAGTCGGCCTATCTGCGACCCATGTGTTTCTATGGTTCCGAGGGCATGGGTTTGCGTGCCGACAACCTCTCCGTGCACTGCATGATTGCGGCATGGGAGTGGGGTGCCTATCTGGGCAGTGAGAGCCTGGAACGGGGAATACGGATCAAAACGTCTTCGTTTACCCGCCATCACGTCAATATCGCAATGTGCAAGGCCAAGGCAAACGGGCAGTACATGAATTCCATGCTGGCGCTTCAGGAGGCGATGGAAGACGGCTACGATGAAGCTTTGCTGCTCGATGTCGAAGGTTTTGTCGCCGAAGGCTCGGGGGAGAATTTCTTCATTGTACGCAATGGCCAGATTCATACCCCGGATCTGACTTCCGCGCTCGATGGCATCACCCGACAGACCGTGATGGAACTGGCGGCCGAGATCGGCGTGCCGGTAATCGAACGTCGTATAACTCGCGATGAGGTGTACATTGCCGATGAAGCCTTTTTCAGTGGCACTGCGGCCGAGATCACACCGATCCGGGAACTGGATAACCGCACGATTGGCAGCGGTACACGTGGCCCGATTACAACCCGGCTACAGCAAATGTTTTTTGATGCAGTAGCGGGTAAAACAGAGAAGTATTCCCACTGGCTGACAGCGGTTTGATCGCTCAGGTCGATAAATAGCGAGAACAGGATGACAGCATCAGATAAAGCGCAACCAGAGCAGCCGGTTGTGATTAAGCGGGATGAGCTCCCCGCCTACTGCCCTACTGAATCAATGGGGCTTTGGAATTCGCACCCGCGTGTGTACATACCGCTCGAAGAAACCGACACCGCAGATTGCCCTTACTGCGGCACCCGGTTTGTATTGGCGGCAGAATAAAAAAACGGCCATCACATGGATGGCCGTTTCGTATTGCGCTCACATCTTTCGGGGCCTACTCGAGCGACTGATTAACTGCCTCAAGGTGGTCTTCGATCAGGATACCGGCCGCCTGGCGCAGTTGCAGGCTGCGCAAAACGAATTGATGGCGGGCTGCGGCGTAGTCGGCATAGGCGCTGAAAGTATCTCGCAATGAAACTAACACCTCTACAGCGGTACGGGTGCCGGCGTCGAAGCCTGCCTGGGTAGCCTCGCGGGCAACTTCGGTTGATTTAAGCGCCTGCTGCAGTGCTTTTGCCTGGCTGATGTCGGCGATAACGGTTAAAAATGCATCGCGTGTGTCCTGTTCAACTGCTCTTCTTACCGTCTCGTAGTTTAACGAAGCCTGCTGGGCACGCGCCTTTGCCTGGTGAATCAGAGCGCTGGTTTGTCCACCGGTATACAAAGAGTAGTTCAGTTGCAGTTTGAGCTGCGCCTGCTCGCGATCCGGGAAGTTGTCTGATTCAGTGGTGCTGTTGGTATAGCCACCGATAAGACTAACCTGCGGCTTTCGGCCGGCGCGCTCAATCTTCACATCCATTCGCGCCAGCTCATAGTCCAGTCTTGCAATCTCCAGACGCGGGCTGTTTTCTTCGGCTATCTTCAGCCATTCCGGCAGGCCCGGCGGAGTAGGGCTGTTGAGCTTTGCATCTTCTCTGAGCTTGGCCAGCGGGGGCACTTCCTGAGCAATAATGACGCGCAGTGACTCCTTGGCCAGAGCCAGCTGGTTTTCTGCGACCACTTCGTTAGCTCTCGCCAAATCGAGCTGTGCCTGGGCTTCTTTCACATCGGTGATAGCGGTCAGGCCGACTTCGAATCGTCGCTCAGCCTGCTCTGTTTGCCGGGCGATCGCTTCTCTCGAGGAGCTGGCAGCCCGATAGGCCTCATCGGCTGTGAGAATGTTGAAGTATGCCTGGGCCGTTCTGAACATCAGGTTCTGGCGCGCTTCGAGCAGCGTCTCTGCCGCCTGTGCGATGTTCAGCCGGGCAGTTCGAACCGAGGCGGTCGCGGCCGGGGCGTAAATGTTCTGGGTCAGTGTGGCGGTAACCGAATCCGACTCGTAGCGCTCTTCGGTGTCATAGTCGCGTGTATAGGCTTTATCAGCACTCAACCCGACATTGGGTAACAGTGCGGAGCGCGCCACTGGTAGCGCCTGGCGTGCCGCTTCATACTGTGCGATCGTCGCCTGAATGACCGAGTCGCGCTCGACTGCAATCTCGTATATGTCGATCAGATCTGCGGCGGCTAGCTGGTTAGAACCCGCTAACAGGCTGATGATCAGGAAGGGGCGGCGCAGACAGGCTGGAGGAATCATGCTCATTCTCTTGGGGCAACTTTCCCTGACGGGAATTGCCGATTGCTTTAGTTATAGTCAAGAGAATGTAGTAGGAAATCTGAAGAGTGGGGGTTACCTAACGCCAATATCTTTTCGCTGGAATCAAATTTCTGGCGTGTGCTGGTGCACGGCAACGGGTGAGCTGCAAGGCATCTGCAAAGAGCCGTGCCGCGATTGTTCGAAATATCTGAAGTGACGCCGCAGCGTTTGAGATGTCGTTCGTTGTTGGCCGGCGCCTAGAAGTCGAAAGCCTGAGCGTTTGCCGGGCCATTGGCCGCTTCGCCAACAGCCGGAATATGCGTATCAAAGATACTCTGAACCAGCCAGTCATCGTCGCTGATACGTCGAATAACCTGCGCCTCCATAATCGGGGCATCATTTGCACCTACGGTTACAACCAGGCGGCCCATCAGCGTCAGGCGGGTTTTTAGTCTGGCTGGCACAGTTTCCATCGAGCCATTGACGATAATCGCATCGTAGGTTGTGGTGTCAGGCAGATCGGCGATCAAATCGCCGGTTATGAATTTGATGTTGTCGACGCCACATTGCTCGGCATTGTCGCGCGCGCGATCGTTGGCTGACTGACTGTCGTCAATGGCCTCGACGTGCTTGCTCAGGCGGGCGGCACAGGCTGCCAGGTAGCCGCTGCCACTACCGATGATGAGTGTTCTGTCTTCACTTTCGAGCACTGCAGCCTGAAGCAGGCGCGCCTCGATGTTCGGATTGAGCGAGTAGCCTCGATCATCCAGAGGAATGCGTGTGTCCGAGTAGGCCAGCATGCGATGTGCTTCGGGCACGAAGTTTTCGCGTGGCAAAGTCGCCAGGGCGTCCAGCACGCGTTGATCCAGCACGTCCCACGGACGGATTTGCTGTTCAATCATGTTGGATCGTGCGAGGGCGAAATCCATTGCTGTAGCTCCGAAAAAAGAATGGCTGCGGATAGTAAGGAAAAAAGCGCCTGAAAAAAACCGTGAGGCGGAATCAGGTGGTCGCTTTGCTGCTCGAATTGCTATTGCCACCCCGGTTGCCACCACCCGAGCTGCGGCGCCGCCGATTGGTGTTGCCGGATGGTTTGTTGCCACGTGGCCGATTCGGACGGTCTGATCGAGGTCGGCTGGTTGGCTTTTTGGGTTCGACGAGCAGTTCTTCGGTAATCGGCGATGAGGCAATTTCGTGGCCAAGCATCTCTTCGATTTCAGGCAGCGAGAAGACGTATTGCTCGCAGGCGAAAGAGATCGCCTCGCCCGATGCACCGGCGCGAGCTGTTCTGCCGATTCGGTGCACGTAGTCCTCGGCCTGTTGCGGCAGATCGTAGTTAAAGACGTGAGTGACGCCCTCGATATGCAGGCCACGTGCGGCGACATCTGTTGCGATAAGCGTGTTGAGCGCACCGCTGGTGAGGTTTTCGATCAGACGCTGGCGTTTTTTTTGCCGAACATCCCCCGAGAGCACATCGGCGGATACGCCATTGGCCTGCAGGTAGGCCAATACTCGTTCACCTGCGCGCTTGGTATTGACGAAAACAATACAGCGCTCGGGTTTCCGGCTGGCGAGTAAACCGAGCAACAGGGGTATTTTTTCTTCCGATGAGGGGTGAAACAGCTGCTGGTTGACCTTCTCCGCCGCGACCTGATCTGATTGTGATTTCAGGTCGATCGGGTTATTCATGTGCTCGTAGGCGAGTTCCATGACGCGATGCGACAAGGTTGCTGAAAAAAGCAGATTCAGCCGTTCTGTAGGTTCTGGCATACGGCGAAGCAGGTAGCGGATGTCGCTGATGAAGCCGAGGTCGAACATGCGATCGGCCTCATCGAGAACGGCGACCTGGGCGCGCTTGAGCGAAAAGACCTTTTGTTTGAAGTAATCTATGATGCGACCTGGCGTGCCAATCAGGATATCAGCGCCTTCCTGAATCTGTTTGCGCTGTTTATCGTAGTCGGTGCCGCCATAAGCGAGGGCAATGCGAAAGTCACAGTTGCCGGCTAGCAACTCGGCATCTTTGTGAATCTGTATGGCAAGTTCTCGCGTGGGTGCCAGAATGAGCGCGCGAACGTCGTTCGGCTTGCGTTCCGGCGCTGCCGGGTTATTCAGCAAATGCTGATACAGGCCCAACAGAAATGCCGCGGTTTTGCCGGTGCCGGTCTGGGACTGAGCAGCTATATCACGCCCCTCGAGCATCGGCGGCAGTGACAGCAGCTGAATCTCAGTGCAATATTCAAGATTGGCGCTCTGCAACGCGGACTGCAGATCCGGGCTGAGGTCGAATTGAGTGAAACTGACGTCTGTCAGATAGTTAGACTTCATCCCCGAATAATAGCCTATTTAATGAGAGCGCGTTTCTACTTACGCGATACTGTGCGGGCTGCTTGAAATAATTGGCCCGAACACCACATTTCATACACAATGGCAGGCCGTCTGTCAGGAGAAATTTGTGAGCGATAAAATCATCCATCTCAGCGATGACAACTTTGAATCTGAAGTTCTTCAGTCCGAGGTGCCGGTGCTGGTCGATTATTGGGCAGAGTGGTGCGGCCCCTGCAAAATGATCGCACCCATTCTCGAAGAGATGGCTGACGAACTGGGCGATAAAGTCAAAATTGCCAAGCTCAACATCGACGACAACCAGAACACGCCTCCCAAGTACGGTATTCGCGGAATCCCGACACTGATGCTGTTCAAAAACGGATCAGTCGAGGCCACTAAAGTGGGTGCATTGTCGAAGTCACAACTATCGGCGTTTATCGACGGCAACGCCTAAGCAAGCATTTTGAGCCGCTTGCAATGCTGATTGCAGGCGGCTTGCGCATATTTCGATTGACGCAGGCGAGCTTAAGTCTGCCACGGGCGCAGAGCCTGCCATTGGCGATTGGCTCGCCAATTGCGTGCGCTCAAATGAATCTGGACGTCCTGCCAGCCTCATGCTATGGTCAGCAGTCCTTCTAGGTATATCAGCCGCTTCATCCCCACTCGTGAACGGCCCAAATCAAGTCCTGTTAATTGACTGGCAACACAGCCATCCGTTTGTTCTCACTGAGCAGACATAAGGCGTATCCTCGCGCCGCGCGTCGGAACATCTCTACCAGCCCACTATGAATCTCACCGATCTAAAGAAAAAATCTGCCAGCGAGCTGATAGAGCTTGCGCAATCAGACGGTATCGACAACGTTGCGCGCTCGCGCAAGCAGGACATCATCTTTTCACTGCTTAAAGCTCACTCTAAAAAGGGTGAGGATATCTTTGGCGGTGGAGTGCTTGAGATTCTGCAGGACGGATTCGGATTCCTTCGCTCTGCGGACAGTTCCTACCTGGCCGGTCCGGACGATATCTACGTGTCTCCCAGCCAGATCCGGCGTTTCAACCTCCGCACCGGCGATACTATTTCCGGCAAGATTCGCCCACCCAAGGACGGTGAGCGCTATTTTGCATTGCTCAAAGTCGATGAAATCAACTTTGGGCCACCGGAGCAGGCGCGCAACAAGGTTTTGTTCGAAAACCTTACCCCGCTGCATGCCACCAATCGATTAACCCTTGAGCTGGGCAATGGCAGTACCGAGGACATCACTGCCCGTACGATCGATTTTGTCGCCCCGATCGGCAAAGGGCAGCGGGCGCTGATCGTGTCGCCGCCCAAGGCCGGCAAGACCATGATTTTGCAGAACATCGCCCAGAGCATCGCCGCCAACGATCCGGAGTGTGTCCTGATTGTATTACTGATTGACGAGCGCCCTGAGGAAGTAACCGAAATGGAGCGCATGGTGCAGGGCGAGGTCGTTTCGAGCACTTTCGATGAACCCGCCAGCCGGCATGTGCAAGTGGCTGAAATGGTTATTGAAAAAGCCAAGCGCCTGGTTGAGCACAAGCAGGATGTAGTGATTCTGCTCGATTCCATCACCCGCCTGGCCCGTGCCTACAACACGGTGATTCCCTCCAGCGGCAAGGTGCTGACAGGCGGTGTCGATGCACACGCGCTGCATCGTCCCAAGCGCTTCTTTGGCGCGGCGAGAAACATTGAAGAGGGCGGTAGTCTCACAATTGTTGCGACTACGCTTGTAGATACCGGGTCAAAAATGGACGAGGTGATCTACGAAGAATTTAAAGGCACCGGTAATATGGAGCTGCATCTGGATCGTCGTATCGCCGAGAAGCGTGTCTTTCCAGCCATCAGCGTCAACCGCTCAGGCACCCGGCGCGAAGAACTCATGATCGAACCCGAAGAGCTGCAGAAAATATGGGTATTGCGCAAGTTCCTGCACCCGATGGACGAAATTGAGGCGATGGAATTCCTGATGGGGCGCCTGCAGCAAACCAAAACCAACAGTGAATTTTTCGACGCGATGAAACGCTAGCTGTTCTCTCTGGCGGCGGCGCGATGGCCGATATCCCGCCGAAAAAAGGCACCATCCCAACTGATTCGCGACACTCTTTCATAGGCGGCGCGCTGCGCGCCGGAAACTGTGTCTGCGAGCGCTGTTACGCATAACACTCTTCCACCAGCAGTAACCGTTGCGCCACTGGCATCACTTGCTGTACCGGCGTGAAAAACCCGGCACTGGTCGGAGTTGTGCTGGCTAAGGGCCTCGCCCTCGATGGCGAGACCAGTCTGATACTGGCCGGGATAACCACCCGCAGCCATCACTACACCCAGCGCAAATTCGCGTCGCCAGGCAGGCGATTGCTCATCCAGTTTACCCGCGACAGCAGCCCTGCATATCGGCACCAGATCCGACGCCAGCCGCATCATGATCGGCTGGGTTTCGGGGTCCCCCATGCGCACGTTGTACTCGAGCACTCGTGGTGTGCCATCGGCGGCGATCATCAATCCGGCATAGAGAAAACCTGTGAAGGGCCTGCCGTCGGCTCGCATGCCAGCCAGCGTTGGCAGCATGATGGTGTCCATGATTTTTTGATGTAGTGCATCATCGACCAGCGGGGCAGGCGAGTAAGCACCCATGCCGCCGGTATTGGGGCCGGTGTCCCCCTCATCTCTCGCCTTGTGATCCTGTGAGGTCGCCATCGGCAACAGGTGTTCGCCATCGGCCACACAAATGAAGCTGATCTCCTCGCCAACCAGAAAATCCTCTATCACAACCCGGCTGCCCGCATCGCCAAACTGGCGTTTGTCGAGCATATCCACCACCGCCTGTTCGGCAGCGTCAGTGGAGTGGGCGATGACAACGCCTTTGCCAGCGGCCAGCCCGTCCGCTTTTACAACCAACGGCGCAGATTTTCGCCTGATGTAGGCAATTGCCGGTTCGATTTCAGTGAACACCTCGTAGTCGGCAGTGGGGATGGCGTGGCGTTTGAGAAAAGCCTTGCAGTAAGCCTTGCTGCCCTCGAGCTCGGCGGCCTTTGCGGTCGGGCCGAAAATGGGCAGGCCACGGGCCTGAAAGGTGTCAACGACGCCCGCCACCAGCGGAGCCTCCGGTCCGACAATGGTCAGTGCGATATCATTGTCGGCGGCGAAGTCGGCGAGTTTGTCGATCTCACCGGTGCCGATATCGATATTGCTGACTCCGGGTTCCGCTGCCGTACCGGCGTTGCCGGGCGCAACAAAAACCTGTTTGACGCCCGCACTGTTGCCGGTTTTCCAGGCCAGCGCGTGTTCTCTGCCACCATTGCCTATAATCAGGATGTTCAAACCATTACTCTTGTTTGTTGTCACTTCAGTTCGATGAGACGTTCATCGCAGCTCTCGGCCGGTTCTGGTACCCGCCGTGCAAGATGGATCTCCAGGCAGCAGGCACAGTGCTGGTGCACAATATCACTTAAAAAACGGTCAAACACGTATGGTAACAGCCACCCAGTCAGGTGTGGGACCTGGTGACGAGGAATCTCCCGAGATGAGCCCTTTGCGTTTTCATGTACCGGTACCGACAGTCAGGCCCGGAGACGAGCCGGATTTCTCCCATGTGGAAATCCCGCCAGCCGGCACGGTCGAGAGGCCACCTGTCGACGTCGCCAGCGAGGATATCCGCCATTTGGCGCATACGATCATGCGCATCCTGAATCGTGATGGTGAAGCTGTCGGGCCATGGGCGGGCACGCTGACAGACGAGCAGGCGATCGAAGGGCTCAGGGCAATGGTGAGAACACGTGCCTATGACGCGCGCATGCAGATGGCGCAGCGCCAGGGCAAGACCTCGTTTTATGTGCAGTGCACCGGTGAAGAGGCTATTGCCTGCGCGCAGCAAATGGCGTTGTCTGCGGGAGACATGAATTTTCCAACTTACCGGCAACAGGGCCTGTTGCTGACCGCCGGTTATTCGGTACTCGAAATGATGTGTCAGGTCTATTCGAATTCGGGTGATGTGCTGCGCGGGCGTCAGTTACCGGTTATGTATTCTGTTCGCGACGCCGGCTTTTTTACCATATCGGGCAACCTCGGCACCCAGTACGTGCAGGCAGTCGGTTATGCAATGGCCTCGGCGATCAAGGGCGATACAGCGATCGCATCGGCCTGGATTGGCGATGGCGCAACCGCCTCCAACGATTTTCATTCCGCCTTGGTTTATGCGTCAGTTTATCGCGCGCCGGTGGTGCTGAATGTGGTTAATAACCAGTGGGCGATTTCAAGTTTTCAGGGTATCGCCTCCGGCAACGCCGCGACTTTCGCGTCGCGTGCCCACGGTTATGGCATTCCATCGCTGCGAGTGGATGGCAATGATTTTCTGGCGGTGCATGCGGCGTCGCGCTGGGCGATTGAGCGCGCCAGGCAGAATCTCGGGCCAACGCTTATCGAGTGGGTAACTTATCGGGTTGCCGCGCACTCAACGTCCGATGATCCCTCAAAGTATCGCCCGCGTGAAGAATCCGACGCCTGGCCGCTGGGTGATCCGGTCATACGGCTTAAAAACCATTTGATCAACCGCGGTTGCTGGAGCGAGGAGCAGCATCGGCAAATGGAAGAAGATGCAAGTGCAGAAATGCTCGCCACCGCCAAAGAAGCCGAGACCTACGGCACGCTGGGCGAGGGTCCGAAGCCACCGGCACGGCAGATGTTTGAAGGTGTTTACAAAGATATGCCACCACATCTGCAGCGCCAGCTGGAACAGATACGGCAGGGGTATTAAGTCATGAGCCACATGAATATGATCGAAGCAGTGCGCGACGCGATGGACGTGATGCTGCTGCGCGATGACAACGTCGTCGTGTTCGGTGAAGACGTCGGCTACTTTGGTGGCGTGTTTCGATGCACTGACGGATTGCAGGAAAAGTACGGCAGTGCGCGCGTTTTTGATACGCCGATAAACGAGAGCGGTATCGTCGGTGTGGCGGTGGGTATGGGGGCCTATGGTTTGCGTCCCGTCGCCGAGGTGCAGTTTGCCGACTACGTCTATCCCGCCTACGACCAGCTGACGCAGGAGGCCGCGCGATTGCGGCATCGCTCTAATGGCCAGTTCATCTCGCCGTTGACTGTTCGAATGCCCTGTGGCGGAGGCATATTCGGTGGTCAGACTCACAGCCAGAGCCCCGAGGCACTGTTTACTCACGTGGCCGGGCTCAAAACGGTTATGCCGTCTAATCCCTACGATGCCAAGGGCCTTCTTATCGCCTCGATCGAGGATGATGACCCGGTGATTTTTCTCGAGCCAAAACGCGTCTACAACGGACCGTTCGATGGTCATCACGACAAACCCGTTCGGCCCTGGTCGGATCATCCATTGGGGGAAGTGCCCGAGGGGCACTACCGCGTTGAGCTGGGTGAGGCCGCTGTGCGGCGTGAAGGAAACGATCTGACCATCATAACCTACGGCACGATGGTGTTCGTCGCGCTGGCTGCGATCGAAGAGGCCGGTATCGATGCAGAGGTAATCGACCTGCGATCCCTGCTGCCGCTGGACATCGACGCAATCGAGGCTTCGGTAAAGAAAACCGGTCGTTGCGTGATTGTGCATGAGGCAACGCTTACCTCAGGGTTTGGTGCCGAGCTTTCGGCGCAAATTCAGGAGACCTGCTTCAGTTCGCTCGAAGCGCCTGTGTCGCGGGTAACGGGTTGGGATACCCCCTATCCGCACGCTCAGGAATGGCACTATTTTCCTGGCCCCAAACGAGTTGCGGCCGCGTGTAAGCGGGCGATGGAATACTGATGGCACATCGAATCGTAAAACTGCCGGATGTAGGTGAAGGTGTTGCCGAGGCCGAGGTGGTGGAATGGGCGGTGGCGCCCGGTGACGCAGTGCGTGAGGACCAGATGCTCGGCGCAGTGATGACCGACAAAGCGACCGTTGAAATACCGTCGCCTGCCGATGGACGCGTAGTGTCGCTGGGTGCAGAACTGGGTAGCACGCTGGCAGTCGGTGCGGATTTTGTCGTCCTGGATGTTGGCGCCGCCGCGGTTCAGGAATCACCGGCGCAGCCCGCACCACCTGAGAAAGCCACGCCTCCAGAGGCGGTCCGCCCTGCTGTAAAAGCACCTGCCGAGCAGCAACCTCAGGCCAGCGTCTCCACACCTCCTGCTATTGATGGATCCGCACAGCAACTGCCGAAAACCCGTGTGGTGGAGCCGCAGACGGCTGATGCCGCCAATGGCGCGCGGGTACTTGCAGCACCTGCGGTGCGGCAACGGGCTCGGGCGCTGGGCATCGAACTCGGGGCGGTGGTCGGCACTGGTGCTGACGGGCAGATTCAACACGCAGACCTGGATGCCATGCTTGCCACGGGCGTGCGCGCCGACAGCGGTGAAGTAGTCGATGTGCCACTGGTGGGCCTGCGCCGGCAAATTGCTGCGCGGATGCAAAAGGCCAAACAGACGATCCCTCACTTTACTTATGTCGAGGAGGTTGATGTCACCGAACTCTCACGTCTGCGTGAGCATCTCAAGTCGCAGGCCGGCGACGCGGGTTCAGCGCCCACACTACTGCCTTTCATTATCAAGGCAATGGCCGTCGCATTGGCTGATTTTCCTCAGATGAACGCGCGATTCGACGACGAAGCAGGGATGATCAGGCAATTTGCCGATATCCACATCGGCCTGGCGACGCAAACCCCGGCGGGCCTGATGGTACCGGTCATTCGCAACGCCGGCACGTGTTCGATCGATGTGTTGTCTGCCCGCATCCGCGAGTTGGCGAATGCTGCTCGTGATGGCAAGGCCAGTCGCGATGATCTGGTCGGTTCAACGATCACCCTTTCCAGCCTTGGTGCATTGGGTGGAATCGTGTCCACGCCGGTGATCAACCATCCCGAAGTAGCGATTATCGGTGTGAACAAAATCGTTGAACGGCCAGAGTTTTCCAATGCAATGGTGAGCGTGCGAAAGATCATGAATCTATCGTCATCATTCGATCACCGTGCCGTCGATGGCTACGAGGCAGCGCAGTTCGTTCAGCGAATTAAAACGCTGCTGGAATATCCGGCGACCATCTTTATGTAGGCGGTCGCGTCGCGTGCGATCGCAGTTGATAATTTCCCGTTTGCAAAGCAGCATAGGCAGGATCACTGGCACACTGGACAAGCGTTGGATATTCCATTTTCGCGGGAACTCGATTTCACCTACGGCAAGCCGGATCAACTTGCGCCCGGGCTTCGCCGGGTAATTTGTCCCAACAGTGGCTCGTTTACGTTGTTTGGTACCGGCAGTTACATTATCGGTCAGGGCGAAGTCGCGATTGTTGATCCCGGCCCTGCCGATGATGGGCATATCCAGGCGTTGCTCGCGGCGACCCAAGGCGAGCGGATCAGTCATATCCTGGTGACGCACACTCACATCGATCACTCGCCCGGATGCAGGCTATTGCAGCAGTACTGTGATGCCGAGACCTGGGCGATGGGTCCGCATGGACTGGGCAGGCTGACCGCAGACGCCTTTGGTGGTGACTTCGACTTCAAGCCCGATCAAACCATTGTCGACGGACAAATCATCAAGGGTGGCGACTGGCGTGTCGAGTGTTTGTACACCCCCGGTCACAGTATCAATCACATGAGCTTCGCACTATCTGAGGATATGCTACTGTGTGGTGACTTGGTGATGGGTTGGTCTACCACGATCGTGTCGCCACCCGATGGCAATATGAAAGACTACATGCAAAGTCTTGAGCGATTGCTTGGGCGTGGCGATCGGGTGCTTTATCCTGCACATGGAGGGCCGATAGAATCTCCGCAGCACTATGTGCGCAGTCTGTACGAACATCGTATGCAACGCATTGATCAGGTGCGCAGTTGCATCGGCGACGGCGTCCACCAGGTGGCCGACATGGTTCCGTTGATCTACACCGAACTCGATTCTTCAATGTACGGTGCGGCGGCTCAAAGTGTACTCGGATCGATTGAGTACCTTATAGCCACCGAGGCGGTATCCAGTTCCGGGGGATTATCGCTGGCCAGCGAGTACAGACTGACCTGAAAGCCAATTGTTCGTGTCTCAAATGTAAAGTAGTTGAATCACTGCAGGCACTATCATGGAGATGACCGGAAAAAAATTAACCGGCAGAGGATAGAAGACAACAATTTCCAATAATAACCCTGTCTTTCATCAGTATTTCCGCCCCGCTAGATGTAATGCGGAATGTTACATTATTGAAACTGAGGGATTTAAATGAGACTACCTAGAACGGTTGTCTGGGCCGGCTTAATTGCCGCGTGTGTCATTGGGCAGTTGATGATCTGGACGGAGGTGGCCGAGGGGCTTTTCCAGAATAATCGCAAAGCATCTGCCGTGGCAGATGATCTTGATATAGCAGCAGGTTAAGGGTCTTACTGAGGCCTGTGTAAATGTATGATCCTGGAGCGGTGCTCCAGGGTCGACAGCACCGGAGTTCCGGCGAGTCAGCAGTATCGTTAAATTTGGCCCGGAAGGGTTGCGCGTTTGCGCCGAAGAGGATTGGTGGTTAGCAGTTTTAGAACTGCAGAGCCGATGTGCTGCTGACTGGCAACGCCGACGGGGTTACTGTTGTCCTGACAATGGAAAGAAGTTTCTTCGCAGAACTGCGTGATGGTCTGATAGGCTGAAGGTAAGTTTCCGTTGCGTTTTTTCATATAATAGTCCTTTAGACAACGTGTCGACCCTCAATTATAGCATCCACCGGGTGTTTTCACATTGACGGTCGTGCAACCCCCCATCCGCCCTGTGCACTTGCGTATAAGTCGCCGGAGCGATCCCCGCTACGGTAGCCCTGATTTTGCAGCCACACACCGAAGATTTTGCCAGTTTATTCCGCACCGAGATTCCATTAATGGATGTGCGAGCACCCGTTGAGTTCGCGCGTGGCAGTATTCCCGGAGCGGTAAATGTTCCGTTGCTTGATGATTCACAACGCGCAGAAATCGGAACCGAATACGCCGAGCACGGCCAGGATGCCGCAGTGAAACTCGGTTTGGCTGCGGCAACGCAATCTATCAGGCAACAAAGAATTGCGGCGTGGAGCGCATTTGCCAAAGAAAATCCAAACGGCCTTTTATACTGTTTCAGGGGCGGATTACGCTCGCGAATAACTAGCGACTGGCTATCAGAAAACGGTATCGATATGCCCTACGTCACTGGCGGTTACAAAGCCATGCGACGTTGGCTCATCGAGCAGCTCGAACAACTTTGCTCCGATGGCAGAATGTTGGTCGTGTCCTCTACCACGGGATCGGGAAAAACGGATCTATTGTGCAAGTGGCAACGCAGTGTCGATCTGGAAGGTATCGCAAGGCACCGGGGCAGCGCCTTTGGTGGCACCTTTACCGCACAGCCAAGCCAGGCGAGTTGGGAGAACGCTGTTGCCGCCTGTTGGTATCGCTTGTCACAACAATCTGAACAACCCGTGCTATTTGAAGCAGAGTCACATTTAATAGGACGAATATCATTGCCCGCCTGTTTACAGCAGGCATTGGGCAAAGCACCGTTACTCGCACTTGAAACGCCCTACGAAGAGCGGGTAGAAAGAATACGAAAAGACTATATCCATTTCGCGTTACAACATTTTGAAGCAACCGATCCGCAGCATGCGATGCAACGCCTGCACGACTACGCGGCAGGTAATCTTGCACGTATTCAAAGGCGTTTAGGCGGTGAGCGTTACAAGCGAATGATGACCTTGTTGCCCACTGCACTGGAAGAGGTATCAGCTGAAGGCGAAAGCCCTTCTCTCGATGCCATGATCGAAATCATGTTGATTGACTACTACGACCCCTTATACAACCATAAAATAGAGGCCAGAAAAAACCGTATCGCTGTAACCGGAAATGAAACCGAGTTGCTTGAGTGGCTTGGAAAAAACAGCTAGATGCACGAGCGAGAACTGGTTCTTGTGGGCGGCGGGCATGCCCACGCACTGATTATTCGCATGTTGGCGATGAAGCCCATACCGGGTGTTCGGGTCACGCTGATCTCCGAACAAACGCTGACACCCTATTCCGGAATGTTGCCAGGTTTTGTCGCCGGGCACTATAGCGTCAACGATACCCACATAGATTTGAACCGCCTCTGTCAATGGGCAGGTGTCAGGTGGATCAGAGCGCGGGCAACCGGAATCGATCCCGACTCAAAAAATATTCGGCTTCAGGGACGGCGCGACTTTGCCTACGACAAAGTGTCGATTGACACTGGCTCCACCCCTGACTTATCCGTCCCGGGTGCGCGCGAGTATGCTGTAGGGGTAAAACCCGTCAGTGGATTTACCACTTTACTGGCGAAACTACTGCACGCCAGCGAGCACAATGAAAATGCGCACTGGGGTGTTATCGGCGCCGGGGCAGGTGGCGTTGAGCTGGTTTTAGCACTGGCTTACCGGTTGCGGCACAAAGAGAATCTAAAGTTTCACCTGATTTTTCCGGGTGTAGATATGCTGCGTGGATACCCGGCACGCCTGCAACGCGAAGTCGAGGCGGCGATGCAGCGCCACGGTGTGACGATGCACGCCAATTTTCGTGTCAGCAGGGTGCACGAGAATGGTGTCGAGGCGAACGATGGTCAGCGAATCGAGCTTGCGCAGAGTATCTGGTGTACCGGGGCCGCCGCACCGAAATGGCTGGCAGATAGTTCGCTCGCATTGAGTGAAAATGGTTTTATTTCGGTCAGCCAGAGTTTGCAAAGTAATAGCCACGCTGATGTATTTGCGGCTGGCGATGTTGCTGAAATGATCGACGATCCTCGTCCCAAGGCGGGCGTTTATGCCGTCAGGCAAGCGCCATTCCTAATGAAGAATTTGCATCGTGCATTCGCGCAAAAGACGCTGGTCAAAGTGAATCTGCAAACCGATTTTCTGTCACTCGTATCGCTTGGTGATAAACGTGCGGTGGGTTGCCGTTTTGGATTTAGTGCCGAGGGTCAATCGATTTGGCGCCTTAAAGATTATATCGATCGAAAGTTTATGGATCGACTGAACGATCCCGGGCCGCGCCCTGATATGCAGGCAACCGAAGAGATGCCGATGCACTGCGCTGGTTGTGGCAGTAAACTGGGGCCCGAGCTGGTGGCAGACAGTCTGGCGCAAATTCCGATTTATCACAGTGAGCACGTAGTACCTGCACTTGGGGCTGCCGAAGACGCTGCGCTGATGAAAATGCCTGCTGGCAAAATCGCTGTGCAGAGCATCGATGGTTTTCGCACATTCACCGGTGACCTGGAAAATTTTGGCGAAATCTGCGTGTACCACGCATTGAGCGATATCTATGCGATGGGCGCCACAGCAGTGTCCGTGCAGGTCTGGATCAATATTGCCTACAACCATCCCCGGCTTATAAAACGCGACTATTTACGTTTGATGGGTGGCGTCGCGACGGCATTGCAACGTGAGCAGGTAGCGCTTGCCGGTGGGCACAGTACAGAAGGTATGGAAACTCATGTTGGCGTAGTGGTTACAGGGTATGCCGACGAACAACGGGTGTGGCGCAAAAACACACCTGACACAGGTGATTTACTGTTGCTGAGTAAGCCACTGGGTACCGGAGTGATTTTGGCAGCAGACATGCAGTTGGCCGCCCCCGCCACTGCAGTGGAATCGGCTTTTGCAACCATGATGCAGTCCAATCGGTCGGTTGCCGATACCCTTTTGCAGTTAAAACCCTCTGCCGTTACGGATGTCACCGGGTTTGGATTAATCGGGCATTTGCTCGAAATGTTAACCGATACCGGTAAGGGCGCTCGTGTGCAAATGAACAAAGTGCCGGCAATTGAAGGTGCGATATCCCTGCTCGCCGATGGCCATCGTTCGACGCTGCATCCGCAACTCTTCGCGAATCTTATGCATTGTAGAGTGGATGACGGCATTGCCGACGCGGAACGGGATCTGTTGTTTGATCCACAAACCAGTGGTGGTTTATTGATTGCAATCAATCCCGAGCAATACGATGCATTGATCGCGAAGCAGCCACAGATGGTGGCAATCGGGTTCATTACGGACAATGCCGATGATCTGCATTTAGCCAATGAGTAAAGCGAAAAGACCTCTGTTGTTATCAGCGATCCCGGTGTTGCTCGCGTGAACGGGCACGAGGAAAATCCGGATCAGTACCCCTTGTTGCGGCAGGCGGGTGACGCTGCCATATTGGTTGAATTTGGCGCCGTGCTCGACCTTGCCGTCAACGCTGCCGCGCAGGCCTTCGACGCCCGCTTGCGCGAGGTATCTATCGGTGGTGTTCTGGAAACAACACCCACCTTGCGTTCGGTGCTGGTGCGTTATGATCCGCTGAATAAGGATTGTGAAACGCTCCATCGTGAACTTCAAAGCCATTTGCAAGAACGCAACTGGTTACAGGCCGAACCCGGTGGCGGGCGTCGCAAGTGGTTGGTGCCGGTCGCCTATGGTGATGACTATGGCCCCGATATAGAAGATGTGGCGCGACTGCTGAAAAGCGATGTAGATGAAGTCATTCGCGTGCACTGTGCATTGAGCTTGCGTGTGTTGACGCTGGGCTTTGCGCCGGGCTTTACCTATTTGGGTCTGATGCCCGAGCGCTGGGATTTACCGCGATTGAATTACGTGAAGCCAGAGGTACCCGCCGGAGCAATCTCTGTTGCGGTTCGTCAAACAGTTATGACATCGACACCCATCCCCACAGGCTGGCGCACCATTGGCCAAACACCTTTTAGTAACTTCAACCTGAAGATCGATCCGCCATTTGTGATTGGCAGCGGCGATGAGATCGGCTTCAGAGCGATCGACAGAGAGGAATACGAATACCTTGCTCAACGCGTCGCCGCCGGCGAGGCAATACTGCAACCGGCAGAGGCAAAATGAGTACGGTAGTCGAGGTACTTTCGATCGCGGGCAGTGTTTCAATTCAGGATCATGGTCGGGCAGGGTATCAGCGTTATGGTGTGGCAGAAGGTGGAGCGATGGATCGCTTTGCTTTGCATCAGGGCGCAACACTTTTGAACAATTCAACCGATGCCGCTGTGCTGGAAATGGCCGGCGCCGGAGCCCGGCTGGAAATCTCGGGTGAGAAAACGGCGTTTGCCTGCACCGGTGCGCCGATGTCGCTGCAGATTAATGGCCAGACTCTGCGCTGGAACAGCAGCTTTGTTGCAGCGCCTGGTGATATTGTCGAAATTGGTTCGGCCTCGCAGGGTGTCTATGGATATTTGCATATAGCCGGTGGATTCGAGGTGCCTGCTATTTTGGGCTCGCGTGCCACCCACAGTCGTGCAGGCTTTGGCGGGCATGAAGGGCGTGTGTTAATCGCTGGAGACAAGCTTGCTGCGGCCGGCTCGGGAATCGATATTCAGATGCGCGGGCTGCCACCGGAAGATTATTTCAATAGTGAATTGATCCGGATCGTCTGGGGGGCTCAGGCGCATCTTTTCGATCAAAACATTCGCAGTCGATTTCTGGACACCACATTTACCATGACGATGAGGCGTGATCGAATGGGCGCGAGGTTGAGCGCCGACGACGAGACTTTTCTGCCGGCCAGCGGGCTGACTGGCATTTCCGATGCGGTACTGGCAGGCGACATACAAATTGCCGGCGATGGCGCTGCTACGGTACTGTTAGCTGACCGGCAGCCCACCGGCGGCTATCCACGAATCGCGACGGTGATTTCAGCTGATCTTGGGGCAGTTGCGCAAATGCGTAGCGGCAGGCAGTTCAAATTTGGCTTACTCGGTGTAAGCGAGGCAGTCGACGTATTGCGAGCTCAGGATCGCAGGGTTCGCCAGTTGTCGTCACTGCTGCAGCCGCTGGTTCGCGATCCGAGCGAAATAACCGATCTGCTCGAATACAACCTGATCGATGGTTTTACCACAGGCGAAGAGCCCGTACCCATACAACCGAGCGCAAAAAAATGACCGATACGCTGGATTTGAATGCCGATCTGGGTGAGTCGTTCGGGCCCTGGAAGATGGGTGCTGATGAGGCGATGCTCGATATCGTAACCAGTGCCAATATCGCCTGCGGGTTTCACGCCGGTGATCCGGTCGTAATGACTAAAACCGTTCAGATGTGTCTGGATAAAGGGGTCAATATTGGCGCGCATCCCGGTTTTCACGATCTGCAGGGCTTTGGCCGTCGTCGCGTCGTGAACCTCGATCTACTCGAATTGCGTGCGTCAATTCTGTACCAGATTGGCGCATTGCAAGCGATCGCCGGATCACTTAACGGGTCGGTTACGCATGTCAAAATGCATGGTGCGCTAGGTAATATGGCCAGTGAAGAGGCGCCTGTGGCGCAGGCGTGCATCGCCGCTATCGCCGACCTGGACGCCAAAGCAGGTATTGTTGCGATGGCGGCTACCCATCTGCAATTCGAGGCTGAAAAGACAGGTGCTCCGGTAATCAGGGAAATCTACGCAGATCGCGCTTACAACGACGATGGAACACTGGCCGCCCGGGGTCAGCCCGGTTCGGTGATTCACGATCCGGAACTCGCCGCCAATCGAGTTTTGCAAATGCTCGAAGATCAGGCCGTCGTTTCAGTCAATGGTGTCAGTGTTGCGGTTCAACCCGAGACGGTTTGCGTCCACGGTGATTCACCCGGTGCGGTGCAGATGGCTGAACATCTGCGTGTCCGGCTGGAGCAGGCTGGCGTGCGTGTGACGGGCTATCGACACTGACTGGCTGTTCCAGAGCTGTGTTAGTGGCAGAAAAACGGGATATTGAACACCGCTGAAACAGAGGGTGCATCACGCATTCGGTTTACCAGCGTCCTGCGTGTTGCGGCATTGACGTTCACCGTATAGAGGTTTTGAAAGCGGCTGTCCTGCAAATCGTCGAGGCCAGCGGTATTGGCAATGAATTGGCTCAACGCCAGCTTGTCAGTTGAAGTGACAAAGTACTCCAGTTTGTCACCCGGGGTAGCGGTAGCGGCATCGTAGTGCTGCAGGTAGGCGCTGATGAACAGTTCTGAAATGGTCGATGCGTGTCGACCGATAACCCAGCTGCCCGAGGCCAGGACCAGCAACAGCAGCGCTATTTTCAGCGCGCCCGGACTGCGTGGCGCTTCGGTTGTGTCGACAAGTTGCATAGCGGGAACTGTTGTTCTGGCTGTGACTGTGCCCGTAAGGGTAGCACCGTGGCGCCAGGCCGGCACACCGGATTAGCCGTTATGAGTTTGCCGGTAGACGCGTTCTACATGGTTGTGCAGCAGCGCGCGGGTATCGTCTGTTACGTCGGTGAAGCCGATGTTGGTGTAGTAGCGCTGTTCGCCGTCGTTGCAGCAGTCCTCGCCGGTGTCCACTACCCGGCCGGTCAGCTGCACCGTTGCCTCAGTGGACAGATGCATAACCAGCCGAACGGTTTGCCGGCTTTGCAGTGCGTTGTTGGCTACGACCCGCAGACCGGTGGTGCTAAGCCGCACAAAACGCGTGGCGCGATCAAACTGTGGCTGATTGCCGGGTTTGCCTGAAGCGGGAAATATTTGCAAGTCCACAGCATCGGCGACTCGGCGCGCTCGCCTCCTTTCCGTACTTTTCATCGAAATTCTTCCTGAATTTCCAATTGTTTATAGAGCATACTATTTTACAACGCGACGGTAGAATTGCGGGAAAAATTTAATTTGAAGTATTTCTGTCAGCCGGTAATCGTGCTGAATTGTGAGGGGTTTTTCTGTGAAGGTCATCACACGAGATTGTTATATTGCCAGCCTGGCGACAAGTCGTGAGATGACTGGCGCAAACCAGGGAATATTATGTCGGTGATTTTGCGCGGCATGCCAGCGGGTTGTGAACGAAATGTACTGATGTACCCGTGGTTTCAGGTGTTACAGAATCTCATTTTCTGGATGCCGATCTTTTTCCTTTTTTTTGCCTCGCGATTCAGCGTTGCAGACCTGCTGATTCTCGAAGCCATTTACTACGCAGTGGTGGTATTGGCAGAGGTACCATCCGGCTACTTTTCTGATCGTATTGGCAGGCGCGCCACATTGATTGCGTCGTCGCTTTGCTGGTTGCTGGCCGGCGTCTTGTTTTGCATCAGTCAAACGTTCGGTGGATTTGCGTGTGCTCAGGCACTGCTTGCCGCTGGTATGGCATTGCGTTCCGGTACCGATAGCTCCCTGTTGTACGAATCACTCGTGCGCACCGGAGCAGGCGCAGACATCGCGACCCATGAGGCCCGCGCGCAAACCTGGTCGTTGCTGGCGCTGGCTTTTGCGTCCATAACCGGCGGTGCGCTCGCATTGCTCGATCTCAGGTTGCCCTATCTGTTTTCGGCAATTGCCGCCGCGTTGGCACTGGTGCTCGCCTGGTGCTTTGTTGAACCGGGGGACGAGACCACTGAACGTACAGGCATCCTCCAGTCGATTCGCCTGATTGTGCAAACGCGAAGTAACCCGGTGCTGATGTGGTTGCTGGCTTTTTCCGTTGCGATGACGGTTTTGGTGCACATTCCCTATGAGATGTTACAACCCTACGTCGGTTTTGTATTTGATGCATCCGCGGCCGGCCAGGCTAACACGGGGGAATGGCGAGATACCCCGCTGATCAGCGGCGTCGTACTAGCCCTGACAATGGGGCTGGGGGCTTTGGGTAGTACGTTGTCAATTAGGCTGCGTGATCGGTTCGGCGTGGGCGGCGTACTGTGGATAGCCATCGCGATTATCTCTACCATTATTCTGTCGATGGCGGCGCTGGTGCACTGGGCAGTACTCGTTTTGGTTGTATTGCGCAGCCTGTCGGCAGCGCTTGCCACGCCGATACTTAATTCAGTTATTCACCAGCAACTGCCGAACAGCATACGAGCAACGTATTTTTCACTGCACAGCCTGCTGGGAAGGCTGGCATTTTCGATCACGCTCTTTTCAGCAGCGGCGATGGTCGCCCATGCGCCGCTGACTTTGGAGCTGATGCGCCAGATGCTTTCCGGCTTTGCACTGCTGACAATCGTGTTACTGCCTTTGCTGACGCTGGGTGTCCGACCGCTGAATCGAGCCGAACACGATGCCGGTCATTAAGCCAGCGTGATGCCGGGGATCCATCCGTAGATAACGGCAAACAGAACTGCCGCCAGTGCCAGCCGGTATATCATAAAGATCAGGAATCCCATGCGCTTGACCAGTGCCATCAGCACCGTGATCGCAAACAGCGCAGCAAAAAAGGTCAGCAGCGCTGCCCATAAGGCATCAGGGGGAATTCCATCGCCAAGTTGAATCACCTCGATGGCGGTAAAGGCGCCAGCGGCGGCGATGGCCGGAATGCCCAGCAGGAATGAGAATCGGGCGGCTTCAGCGCGTTCAAAACCCAGAAACCGTGCTGCTGTCATGGTGATGCCAGAGCGACTGGTGCCGGGAATGAGAGCCAGCGCTTGTGCACAGCCGATGACTAAAGCGGGTGACAGCGTCATGTCTTCCATTACCTTCGTACGTTTACCGACCACATCGGCAACGTAGAGCAAAACGCCGAAAATTACCGCATTCCAGGCGACAATTTCAACGCCGCGAATGTGCTCGTACAAACCGGATAATTTCAGACCCGCGCCCAGCGCCAGTGCCGGAATCGTGGCCAGTGCAATGTATCCCGCCATGCGGGCATTGTCAGTCTTTTTGCGCAAGGCGATATCTTTGGTGCCAATCAGCAAATTGATTACATCACGCCAGAAATAGGCGATCACGGCAAACAGTGAGCCGACGTGCACCATCACATCGGTGACAATGCCCTGATCTGGCCAGTCTGTCAGCGCAGGAATCAGCAGCAGGTGCCCTGACGACGACACCGGTAGAAATTCTGTCAGGCCCTGCACGATGGCGAGGACTATAATTTGTTCAATACTCATTGATTTTCAGTCGGACCTTTGATTGAACCCGTATCAAGTGGGAGTGAAAGAGCGGGGCGATGCCGGGAACAGTCGCTGTCCGTGACGAATGGTTCCACGGAATCGTTAACTGCCCGTATTGCCGGCAGCCAGATCGATCAGCGCGGCCACACAGGCGATAGGTTTGAAAAATCCAGGATTGCTGATGCCGGATGCCAGCGTCGTCTCGTTGAGGGTGCCCTGGATGATGCCGAGAATTTTACCCGATTGTGCATCGACCACCGGCCCGCCTGACGTACCTTGCTCAAATGGTAAATCAGTCAGTACCACTAGATTGTCGTCGCAGCCAGTTTGTCCGGCACTGTTGTCAGCATCGGCTGCCAGCGTCGCAAATCCAATGACGCTGGCCTGTTTTTTAATAGATTCACCTTCGCCAGGGTACAGCCAGTTTATCGCTTGATCCGGATAGACATCCTGCAAGCCTGCGAAAGTTAGTGCTGTGGAATCATTGCCTGTCGTGTGGGGCAGTTCGATTACCGCGATATCGACATCGGGATAAATGGTTTTCGCCTGCACCGGCCGGCCATTCACCATGGCGTAGTGATTGATGACGCTGTCATATTTTGGCCCCTGAAGAACATGCAGCGCGGTAATCAGGTGATTGCCGAAGGCAAAGCCACTGCCGCTGCCATCGAGAATGGTGCCGTTGCGCAATTCAGTCACCGTTTGCAGCGAACGGGCAATGCGAATCAGAATCTCCTCTCGATCTTCCTCTTCGGGTTCCTCATCCCAGCTTGCTGTATGCGTGACGAGTGCCGGATCGACTTCTATGATCAGCTGGCCCGGTGCCAATTGCTGATTTTGGGCGTTGGTTTCCGGCCCGCCATCGTCGTGCTCGTGATTGCCGGAAAATGCCGCGCCGAAGCCGTGTGAAAGCCCGCTCGGAAACGTTTCGTTCTCGCTGCTGGCCACGGGGCTGACGAGCAGTGTCGCCACTGCGCATAACAGGGCGATCGGCCAGACAACACCTATAAAAATCCGCAGCCCTTTCGGCTTTGTATTCGCTCTGTGCAACATTTTGCGACTGATAGGTAACCGACAGCAGGAAGTTCCCTCGCGATGCATTTTACATACCGCGCAATGGTTGTCTGTTCTCAAAATGTTTCAATTTGCGCGACCCGGAGTTGCGATGTCGCGGCACGTCACTTGCAGGATTTGCGCTTCGCCTGCGGCTTTCCGCGGTTGTTCCGTGCGTCCGATTAAACCAGTGCCTGCGAGATCTGCCTAACCAATGAGACTATTGTATTCAGTACTTGTGTGTCTGTTGCTTGTGGGATGTAATAGTGGATCACGAAACAGCAATGCGCCGGTAACCGGAACCGCCTTCGCGCCAATACCGGTCGAGGCACGTCGTATAGCGATAGTCCATTCCGCCACCAGTGCGGCAAGGTTCTACGACGAATTCATCTTCAATCAAACCTTTGCCGCGATGCAGCAACTGGCGCGGCAAGCGGGTCTGCCCTACGATCTTTTGAGTGAGTCGGACCTGACCGACGCGAGCAGACTTGCCAGCTACGATGCGATTGTCCTGCCTAACGTCAGCAACGCGCCGGCGTCAATCCGTGATTCGATGATCGCAGCGCTGGTCAGTGCGCAGCAAGCAGGCACCGGAATTATCTCCTCTGGAGATTTGCTGGCTGTTGATGAGCAAGGCCAGTCTTTTGATGACTGGGATACAGCGGCACGTCAGCTTTTAGGATTGGCGCCTTCCTCATATATTGAGGGTGAGGCGACGGTCGTGAGCATCAGCAACGCCGATCACCCCGTCACCAGTGGTTACGCCGTCAATGAACAAATTGCGGACTACGCGCGCGCCTGGTATGCAGACTACCAGCCCGTTGACGGGACAATCCCTGTTGTACTGGCAACTGCAACGAGCGATGGTCAGTCATACAATGCCGTAGTGGCAACGAATAACACGGGCCGTGCCGTCCACTTTGCCAATGAAGAATTGCTTGGCGACAATCTCCTGTGGCCGGCACTGCAGTGGGTTGTGTACGGAGATAGAGCGCCGGTCGCGTTGCAGTTGTCACGTTCCGACAGTATCGCACTAGCGCGAAACGATATGGATCAAACCATGTACCCGGCCTTGCTGGATACCACTCACGTACCACTGCTGGACATACTGCGAGACTGGAAGCGTGATTTCAATTTCACGGGATCGCACTATATTGACATCGGCAATGATCCTGCCAACGGTTTGTATACCGACTGGAGTGTCTCCGCGCCATTGATGCAGCAGTACATTGATCTGGGTATAGAGATCGGAACACACTCCTGGACGCACCCGTATTTTACTGCGCAATTGACTGATACCCAGCTGGAATTCGAATTCAATCAGGCGAAAAATGAAATAAGCACACAGTTGAATTATCCGGTTACCGGTGGCGCTATACCGGGAAATACCGAAAGCCTTCGCGTAGTCGAAAATCTCAATCAGTGGTTTGAATATTTCTCTGGAAAAGCCAATCCGTTCGGGCTAACCCAGCCCGCTGCAGTCGGCAAGCTAAGGCCGGACCACAACCTGATCTATTTCAGTTTGAATACATCGCCAGACTTCACGCTTGCCGATTTCCTGAACTATCCACCGGATGTTGCCGAGCAGGTTTGGCGGGATGAGATCGATGCTATTTTGTCACCGCATGCGCGGCAACCGCTGATCCACTGGCTGTGGCACGACTACGCGCCTACAACGGAAATCGCCAATGGAACCTACACCCGTGAGATGTTTGATAACACCGTCGCCTACATGCATCAGCGCGGTGCAGAATTCGCCACGCTCGACGACATGCAAAAACGAATTCGTAATTTTGCAACAGCTGAATTGACAGTAGGCGCATCAGCAACCGTTGAGGCAAATATTGCAGGCACAGGCCTTGGCCAGTTCTCGTTGCAAATGGCGGACGGACATTCAATCAAAAATGTAGCGAACTGGTACGCCTACAGCGATGATAAAGTCTTTTTGCCCGAGAACGGCGGGCAATTCAGTATTGTCAGTGGCGCGAATCCCGATGCGGTTACACGCATCAGCAGCCTGCCAATGCGTGCGAAATTACTTGGCCTGAACGGTGACGGGGCGACACTGACATTCGAATTCTCAGGTTCCGGGGAAGTCACCGTAACGCTCAACCCGCAGCTGGTTGGTAACTACGTCGTCAGTGGTGCCGATTCAATTATTGAAAATGAAGATACGCTGGTGCTCGCGTTCAACAATGAAGCAACCCACAGCGTTTCTATCGATTACAACACCGCGCCAAATGTCGAGCCGGTAGCGGTGAACCAGTCGGTCACAACCGGTGCCGGGCAGTCGATTGATATCACACTGGTAGCGACAGACGCTGATAATGAGTCACTTGAGTACAGTATCATCACGCAGCCGTCGAACGGGGTACTGAACGGTACTGCACCGAACGTGTTGTATACGCCAAATTCAGATTACACGGGTATGGATACGTTCAGCTTCGCTGCCAGTGATGGTGTCGCACAGAGTAATGTCGCCACGGTTGCTGTTGAAGTTACTGCCACACCGATCCCGAACCTCCCTCCGGTGGCCAACAGTCTTGCTGTGCAAACACTTATCGATACCCCGGTTGAGTTGATGCTGGGGGGGAGTGACAATGAGGGGCGGTCGCTAAGCTATAACCTGCTAACGCCACCGGCCAATGGAACATTGAATGGTGTTGCTCCTGCGTTTGGCTATACTCCGGCGACCGGATACACCGGCGTCGATCAGTTTACGTTTTTGGTAAGTGATGGCACGAATGACAGCGAGCCTGCAACGGTTACGGTCAATGTTGTCGCGCAACTGCCACCAGTCAACGGTACGCGATCGAATCAGCTGGGCAATGACAGTGTCACTCTGGATGGTTCCCTGGCAGAGTGGAATGCAGTGACGTCCTTCGGTGTCGATGCCGATGATGCCAACAACACCAATGATGCGATCGACTGGCAGGAAGCCTGGGTCGCCCATGACAACGACTATCTCTACATCGCCTATCAAACCTACGAGGCCACTAGTCTGACCTGGGGTCATGGTGTGTATCTGGATACAGACACCAGCAGCTTAACCGGGTTTCGTGGATTTGGTTCCGAACTGTCGATCGGTGCCGACTTTCTGCTCGAGGGACAATCGCTCTTCAGGTACGGGCCGGACGCTGATGGCACAAGTTGGAGCTGGGAGTTCGTGGCGTCGGTGGATGCGGGCAACTCAGGCAATACAAGCGAGTTCGCCATTGCACTGGCAGACCTTGGGGATCCCGTCAATCTCAGGCTGGTGTTGCGTGGCAATAGTGCAGCAACCGGTGGCAGCACGCTCGATAACTTCCCCGACGATGCGGCAAACCCGCTGGCGGTTAACCTGCAAAGACATTTCAGTTACTCCGTCAATGCGAATGTGCAGATTGATAACATCGCACCGGATGCCAGTCCGCAAAGTTTGCAACTTAGCAGTAATGCCGCAGTGTCGATATTGCTGACGGGTAGCGATCTCAATGCCGATCCACTTTCGTATGCCATAGAGTCTGGTCCGACCCACGGCACCTTGAGCGGCGAGGCGCCAGCGCTTGTCTACACACCTGACAACGACTACCAGGGTGCCGATAGCTTTACGTTTAGCGTCAGTGATGGATCGCTGCAGAGCAATCCGGCGCAGGTGAGTCTTGAGATCGTCTCGCTGCCAAGCGCGAATGTGGCGCCGGTAGCCAACAGCCAGACCCTGGCTGTGCTGAATACCGGCTCCCTGCCCATCAGCTTAGCGGCGAGCGATGCGAATGGCGATGTGCTGGACTTTGAGTTAATCGATCAGCCACAGAACGGCAGCCTGGCAGGTACGGGTGCGGATTTTGTCTATACCCCCGCCAGTAATTTCATCGGTATCGACACAATTGTGTTTCGTGCCAGCGATGGATCATTGAACAGCAATGTCGCGACG
>CAKZSB010000266.1 GCA_937920585.1 uncultured Granulosicoccaceae bacterium
GATGCCGGGCTGGTGTTCGTCGAAAACATCGAGACCAATCCGGTTTTCTACGGCAATCGGCATTTGCTGGCGCAGGCCATTACCAATCTGCTCGACAACGCAGTCAAGTACACCACCGAAGGCGGGCGAGTCGGTATTCACGTCAGCGGCAACGATAAGCACTTCGACATCACCGTCACCGACAACGGACCGGGAATACCCCGTGAAGAGCGAGACCGGGTGCTGCAGCGGTTTGTACGCCTGGAAAATGAACGCAAATCACCGGGCAACGGGCTTGGCCTGAGTCTTGTACAGGCTGTTGTTCGCATGCATGGCGCCGAACTGCGCCTGGCCGACAATCGCCCCGGTCTTATCGTGAGTCTCGATTTCCACGGCCGCGCTGTCGACGCTGTTGCAGCCTGACAATACCCGGAGCTCCCGTGGCGCTACCAGTTCTGCCTATACTCGTTGTTATCCTAAGCCTGTTCGTACTCGCGGTCAGCGCCGATAAATTTGTTGAGGGCGCCAGCGCATTCGCTCAGGGTCTGGGCGTATCGCCGCTGCTGATCGGACTCACGATTGTAAGCTTCGGCACCTCGGCACCCGAAATACTCATCGCCATCATGTCAGCCACCAGTGGCAGCGCCCCGATTGCGCTGGGCAATGCGCTGGGCTCAAACATCGCCAATATTGCACTGATACTGGGCGCCGCCAGTCTGTTCATGCCGATGCCGGTCTCCTCGGGCGTTTTGCGTCGCGAAATCCCGCTTTTACTGGCAGTTGTATTTTTTTCCGCCGCACTATTGCTCGATCTGCATCTTTCTCGCGGTGATGGCATCGCGTCAATCACGGTACTGATACTCGTGCTCGGCTGGTTGATCTGGCAGGGCAAAACACACACTGCCGATGACCCCATGACCGTCGAATACGCACATAGCCTTGAGGCGGAGGCGGGGCCAGGCGAAGTAAAGCCCGTACTAAAAACTATCATCGCCCTTTTATTGCTGCTGGTCAGTTCACGTGCGATGGTATGGGGGGCGGTAGAAATCGCGCGGGCCGCTCAAGTCAGCGAACTACTAATCGGCCTGTCGATAGTCGCTGTCGGCACCAGCCTGCCGGAACTGGCGGCCACCATCGCCTGTGTGATACGCCGTGAATTCGGGCTCGCGATTGGCAATGTCGTAGGCTCGAACATGTTCAACGCTCTGGCCGTCACCGGCATTATTGCCCTGCTGGCGCCCGGAGAAGTAGAACCGCTGGTTCGAAATCGCGATCTCGCGCTGCAGCTCGCGCTTACCATTCTGTTGTTTATATTTGCTGTGGGCTGGCGTGGCCGGGAGGGCAGAATCAACCGAATCGAGGGCCTGCTATTTGTCGCCGTTTTCGTCGCCTACCAGTACTGGTTGTTTGCCGGAGACGTCGGCGGCTGATGGCGCCAACAGCTGCTGTTGCGCGGCAGACAACTGATAAATCCACAGCACCTTCGAATCCGCCACACGCGGCGCGGCAGCAAGACTGATTTCGTCCTCAATTTCAAGGCTCCCCAACGCCTGCACCTGATCAGCGGTTAACCGGTATCCCCTTAGCCCGGCATCACTCTGAAGCCACAACATGCGTTGCGCCCCGGGGCGTTTGCTCTGCGCACTGGTGCCCCGATAGTGGCCCTGCATTTCAACCGACTGCGATAGTATCAGCGCGCCATTCTGTTGCTTGCTCTCGGTTGAATAGTAGTAGCCGAGTCCGGCCAGCAACATGATGACCGGCAGGCTCGTTAACACTGAATGGATCGGATTGGCCCGCACCGGAACAGGTTCTGGTGCAGTTCGAGTAACGGGTTTGTCCCGCTTACTCGATGTTTTGTACTTGCTCACGCATTTGCTCAATCAGCACTTTCAAATCAACGGCCTGGGCTGTAACTTCAGCGTCGGAAGATTTCGACCCAAGCGTATTGGCTTCACGGTTAAACTCCTGAACGAGGAAATCCAGCCGTCGCCCAACGGGTTCATTGCGCTGCAGCACATTGCGCAGCTCACTCACGTGCGCACCGAGCCGATCGAGCTCCTCATCGACATCCATTCGCTGTGCAATATAAACAAGCTCCTGCTCGAGCCTGCCACTGTCGTGCTCAACGTCGAGGTCTGCCAGACGAGCCATCATTTTGCTCCGCTGTCGTTCCGCAGCCTTTGGCCGCAACACACGCACACGCTCCAGAATCCCGACAATGCCGGCACACCGCTCTTCGAGCATATCAGCCGTTTTCTCACCTTCCCGACCCCGGGTCTCGATGTAGTCGACAATCGTGGTATCGAGCAACGACAACGCCGCCTGATGCAATGATCCCATGTCAGTCTCCGCCTGACCTATCACACCCGGCCAGCGAAAAATCTCCGTCGCAGACACCGGCGCAGAGTCGCCAGCCAGCAACTGCACCTGTCTGGCTGCCGCGACGACCTGCCGTGCGAGATCCTCATTGACCACCAACTCGGCACTAACACTTTGGGCTGCTTTAAATTTCAAAGATACTTCGATCTTGCCGCGGCTCAGCTTTGCATTCAGCCGCTCTCTCACCGCAGGCTCGATGGCTCTGAACTCTTCACTCAGCCGCAGTGATATATCCAGATAACGATGATTGACTGAGCGCATCTCCCAGGTCAGCGTACCCCATTCGCCAGTACTCTCTTTGCGACTGAATGCGGTCATACTTTTTAACATCGGTATTCCTTGGGTTCACTGGAACTTGAGACGTTCTTCATCGAGGACTATGGGCTGCATCGAGAACTAGTTTGTACTGCATGAACAGCACGGGATTTTTTGAATCAATGGGGGGCGAAGAATCATCCGTCTTTTGCGACATTATAGTAATGGTTCGCCAAAAGATTACTTTCGCAATCGATCATTCATTCTCGGTCGGGCGCGCAGCACTGTATCATGGCGCACTTACTCAAGTCCGTTGATAAACGGCAACCCCCTCCCGATTCAGGAAAACAAAGCAATGCGCCCCAGCAAGCGTGCCAACGACGAGCTTAGAGTTGTCAAATTTACCCGTGGCTTTACTAAACACGCGGAAGGCTCGGTGTTGGTGGAATTCGGTGACACCAAAGTTATCTGTACCGCGAGCGTCGAAGACCGTGTGCCGCCGTTTTTAAAGGGCCAGGGTAGTGGCTGGTTAACAGCCGAATACAGCATGCTGCCACGCGCGACCGACAGCCGCTCGCGACGAGAAGTCACGGCGGGCAAACAGTCGGGCAGAAGCCAGGAGATTCAACGCCTGATTGGTCGCTCATTGCGGGCAGCACTCGACCTGCGCGCGCTGGGCGAGAAGACAATCACCCTCGACTGTGATGTCATTCAGGCAGACGGTGGAACACGCACCGCTTCCATTACTGGTGCGTTCGTCGCCTTAAGTGATGCTGTGAATACACTGATCGCAAAAAAGTCATTGAAAAAAAACCCTTTACACGGCAGCGTAGCTGCAATCTCCGTGGGAATTTACAACGGCCATCCTGTGCTCGACCTCGACTACGCCGAAGACTCAGCTGCAGAGACCGACATGAACGTTGTCATGAACGAGGCTGGCGGTTTCATTGAATTGCAGGGCACAGCCGAAGGCCATGCATTTCGCGAAGACGAACTGCAAACCATGCTCAAGTACGCGCGCCACGGCATCGAACAATTGATCGAAAAACAAAAAGCAGCGCTCGCCGATGGCTGAACTTCAACGCTGTGTGCTGGCCAGTGGTAACGCCGGCAAATTGCGGGAACTTGGCAACGCTCTGGTTGATCTACAGATCGAATTGATCCCACAGTCAGACTTCAATACAGTCGAGGCTGATGAAACGGGATTGACCTTCATCGAGAACGCGCTAATAAAGGCTCGCAATGCCAGCAGCGCTAGTGGCCTGCCCGCACTGGCCGACGACTCGGGGCTGACAGTCGATGCGCTGAATGGCAAACCGGGTATTTACTCGGCGCGATTTGCAGCAACATCCGCTGGCGGCAAACCAACAGATAGCGACAACATCTCGCACCTGCTTCAACTGATGGAAAGTGTGCCACAGCCAGAAAGAACTGCTCGATTCGTGTGCGCGCTGGTCTGGATTGCGCATCCCGATGATCCGGAGCCCGTGATCGCCACGGGTAGCTGGAGCGGTGCCATCGCCACTGACATTGCAGGTGCTGGCGGATTTGGCTACGACCCGGTGTTTCAAGTGCCTGGACTCAACAAAACCGCAGCTCAGCTAAGCGCTGACGAAAAACGCGCACTGGGCCACCGGGGGCAGGCCGTGACTCGATTGCTGGACCAGCTGAAGTCGCGGCCGCGTTAGCCAATGACGGTAACACTGCGCCAGTTTACTGAGTATCCACCGCTCACGTTGTACGTGCATTTCCCGTGGTGCGTTAAAAAATGCCCCTATTGCGACTTCAACTCACATGCCGTTAAAACAGAAATTCCGGAACGTGAATATCTCGAGGCGCTGGTCACGGACCTGGAGCAACACGCGCCGGATATTTGGGGCCGCCCGGTCGAGGCAATTTTTTTCGGTGGTGGCACACCGAGCCTGATCAGCAATCAGGGCATGGACTACCTGATGGGTAAGATACGCGCCATCACACGCTTGCAGCCAGATGCCGAAATCACCCTTGAAGCCAACCCGGGCACGCTGGAGGCAGGCCGTTTTGCGGGCTATCGTGAGGCGGGTATCAACCGGCTTTCCATTGGCGTGCAAAGTTTCGACGATACATGCCTGCAAGCGCTGGGGCGGGTGCACGACGGGGGACAGGCAATCGCCGCGTGCGAATCTGTGGCGCAGGCCGGCTTTGATAACTTCAATATTGACCTGATGCACGGCTTGCCGGATCAGTCTGCTGACAAAGCCGCTGAAGATGTACGCCAGGCGATCGAACTAAGTCCAACCCATATCTCCTACTATCAGTTAACAATCGAGCCCAATACACTTTTTCACGCGCAACCACCTGTCCTGCCACAGGAGGAAGCGCTGTGGGAAATCCAGGACAACGGACATCGACAACTAGCAGATCATGGCTATGCACAATACGAGGTATCGGCATTTGCACAGCCCGGCAGGCAGTGCAACCACAACCTCAATTACTGGCTGTTCGGTGACTATCTGGGGATTGGTGCAGGTGCACACAGCAAGCTGACATTTCCGGCACACAACGCCATACGCCGCCTGAGCAAACACCGCCACCCCGATCGCTACATGCAGACAAGCACTGAAAGCGGGCGCATTCAGTCCAGCGAAGTTCTAAAAGCAGAGGATAGCCGACTGGAATTCATGATGAACGCGTTGCGGCTCAACGCCGGTTTCGAATCCGAACTCTTCTCACGACGCACCGGCGAGCCACTTCATGCGCTGGAGCACACATTAAGTGTCGCCGAAGAAGCAGGCTTGATCACCCGCACTCATCTTCGTGTTGAGCCCACCACTGATGGCCTTCGGCACCTCAACACACTGCTGGAGCTTTTCATGCCTCAGGATGCAGCCAGCGGCGAACAGACGATCAGCTTTCAACAAGAGACGCATTAATACGATGGAAGAGCACGAAATTGATTGCCCCTACTGCGGCGAGTCACTCGGCGTGCTTATTGATTGTTCAGTATCTGAGCAGCAGTACGTCGAAGATTGCCAGGTCTGCTGCTCACCGATCCTGTTTGCTGTGTCAATCGATCCGGCCGGACAGGTTGCTCAATTGACCGTGGTTCAGGAAAACGGATGACGCCAGCAGGCGCTGTTGGAAAGGTTTGTCCGGTACCACATATTGAGCTATAATGGGCGGCTGCCCGATATAATTGAAAGCTGATAATGCCATGAAAGCCGAAATACACCCAAAGTACGACGACATCACCGTGAACTGCAGCTGTGGCAACACTTTCGCCACCCGCTCAACCATCGGCAAAGATCTCAATGTCGAAGTTTGCTCTGCCTGCCACCCGTTCTATACAGGCAAGCAAAAGATTCTTGATTCGGCCGGCCAGGTCGACAAATTCAAGCGTCGCTACGGCAAGAAGTAATACCGCCTTACCACTACGCTCCACCCGGTGCGCCGCTCGATCGCGGCCAGGGAAGATCCCGGCGCGATCTACCTGATAGACAGCAGTATCTATATTTTCAGGGCCTGGCACGTAAGCAAGCCATCAACACTCGTTGATGGCTTACCCGTCGATGCTGCGTTGGGGTTTGTTGAGTTTATCCTCCAGCTGCTTCATCGCCGCCAGCCAGGGCTCATTGCCTGTGCGTTCGATCAGCGCAGTGCAAAGAGTGCCAGAAAAGCGCTTTTCCCACAGTACAAAGCCAATCGCTCCCCGCTGCCCGCCGGGCTACAGCACCAGTTCAGGATCTGTTGTGACTGGCTTGATGCAATAGGCATCAGCTGGTGTTCGAGCCCAAGCATAGAAGCCGATGACATCATCGGCATGTGGTCACAGAATGCTGCGCAAGCCGGGCGAAGCGCAGTCATTGTGAGCGCCGATAAAGATCTCTGTCAGTTTGTTGGTCGCCACGATGCGCTGTGGGATTTCGCACGCGACACCTGGATGGACTACCGCGCCATCGAGAATCGCTACGGTGTGCGCCCTGCCCAGATACCCGACTGGCTGGCACTGACCGGTGATAAAGTTGACAACATCCCCGGGATTCCCGGTATCGGGCCGGGTACAGCCGCACGCCTGCTAACCAAATGGGGCAACCTTGATACCCTGCTGGCCAATATAGACAAGGTGCCGACGATGAAATTTCGAGGTGCGGCACAAGCCAGCGAGCAGCTGCGGCAATATGGACACATAGCACAACAAAGTCGTCAACTCACTGGCCTGATTGAAGATCCGGCTGTACCGACAGACATTGCCACAATGACTATCACACCGAATATCGAAGCGATCGAGCGAAAACTCGGCGCACTGATCAGCGAAACGCAGATGAAGGGCTGGCTGAGGCTGCTGCAATCTCTTGGCTCGAAAAACACGTAATCCAGCGACACAGCATCGCGACGCGCGCCTGGTACTGCTGAACAAGCCATACGGCATCGTCAGCCAGTTTTCTGGACCTGGCGATTCATTGGCTCTGCTGGTGCCGATAAAAGGCGTGTATCCGGCCGGCCGACTGGATAAAGACAGCGAAGGCCTGCTGCTGCTGACGGATCAGGGCTGGTTGCAGCACTTGATCTCGCACCCCAAAAAGAAAATGCGCAAAACCTACCGGGTGCAGGTAGAGGGCATCATTGGTCAGGAGCAGCTGGCACAATTGACATCGGGCGTGCTACTCAAAGACGGCCCGGCAAACGCGCACACAGCGATTGCGATCGCTGAGCCTGCCAACCTCTGGCCAAGAGACCCTCCGATCCGCAAACGCCTGAATCAACCGACAAGCTGGCTGGAACTAACCATCAGCGAAGGCAGAAACCGGCAGGTGCGGAGAATGACAGCAGCAGTCGGGTTCCCGACCCTGCGACTGGTGCGCAGCCAAATTGGCCCCTGGTCCATCGCGAATATCGAACCGGGAGAATTCCGTGAAATTCGCGTTGGCAACGAGGCGCTGGGAAAGTTAAGCAATTTGTAAAAACTGCGCCTGACACATTGTCAGTGTCAACTTTGTGATACTATCTGGCAAGAAATAAGTGTCTTGAGACTGGCACGCAGCTTCTCAATGCACATCTCGCGGTAAATCGGGCGTGTTTCCCCATGCGTAAAGTAATCCTACAAGTGGTATCAATCCTCGTGACATGCGTCTGCGCGTTCACAGGGACATTTGCGTTTGCTGAATTTCGAGAAGCCGAGCCCGTTACAGTGCTCGATCTGCAGCCCTCGACTGACAGCCAATTTGCCCTGCAACTCGACATCCTCGTCGGTTCACGCACCGAAACGCTGCTGCTTAACCCAAGCATGCTGCTCAACTCCACCACGATCATCGACCAGCAGGGCAATCCCGTACCGCTGTCAACAGAAACAACCCACTACGCCGGTGTAATCCAGAACAGCCCGAACTCCTGGGTGCGAATATCCCTTGGCGAAGACACGCGCGGCACCGTCTTCGCAGATGGTGAACACTACGACATCGTCCCGGCTGCCGGCACTTCCGCCCGTTTGCAACACCTGAAGGGAGATAGTATCGAGCAACTGCTGGCAAACCAGGGCGGCGATGTAATGTACTTTCCGCCAGCGATCAATCCGTCAGTACGCACCACCCGACAAGCGCTGATAATCCCCCCGGACGACAGTTATTTTTTTGATCAACCGGTGACAGCCACCAAGGTGGTACACCTGGGCATTGTTATCGACTCGCGCTACGACGAAGCACGTGCCGGACGAGGCGTAAACCTGGCGATCGCCGCAATCAATTCTGTCGATGGTCTTTATCGCGAGCAAATGGGCATAGCGCTGAGCCTGGACACCACACTGGTCATGACAGACCCTGCCACTGATCCGCTCCGACTCGACGAACGCTCAACTGAGGAGATGTTGCTGGAGTTTCGCAATTATCGTCGCAACACAGATTTACTGGGGACAGAGCTCAACCTGGTGCATTTTTTTACCGGCAACCCGTCGGTGGACGCCAACATCGGCCTGGCCTTCATCGGCGCAGCCTGTCGAAGCGACGGCTACGACGTGAGCCTGTCAGTGCCCTTTCAATACCCTGTGTTGCTGGCCGCGCACGAAATCGGCCACAACCTGGGCGCCTTGCACGACGACGTCACCAGCTGTGCCGTGTCAAACGACATGGTTATGCACTCACAAATCAGCTCTCAAACGAACGAATCATTCAGTCTCTGTTCGCGCGAGGCTATTGCCACACAGGTCACACACGCCACCTGCCTGAGCGAAGCTATAGACATGCAGGTCACTGCATCGAAGCTGTCGGAGACACAGGCGATGGTCGAGGCGCACAACCTTGACGTCAGTCGCCCAGTTGCCGGATCCCAGCTCAGAATCGAGTTGACGAATGCAAACATCACTTCCCTGCCGGCCAGTTGCGAGCTCGACTCGACGATTCGCGCCCACTGTCCAACGGACGCACTGGCGGCGAGCAGCACAGATTCAATCACTTTCGAATACCAGCTCGTTGGCACCCAGGAGGCCATTCTCTACGCGGAAGTGGAGGCTATTGGTGCGCTGGATCTGCAGCCGGCGAACAACAGTACAAGCGTTGTTCTGGCGGAAGACTCAACACCTGAAAACGACCCGAATATGATCGCCAATACAGACCCCGCTCAGAGCGGAGATGCGGGTGGCGGCGGTGGAGGTTTGGTGCCCTGGCTGCTATTGGGGTTTGGCGCTGCAGCCAGACGCACGCGTCATCGCCGCAAGCGCTTGAGCCCTGATTTATAAGCTAGCTGCGCCTCTCAACCGAGGATTCAGCAATCGTCACCAGTGCGTCCTTGTAGATCCCTGATGGCATCTCCGCCAATGAGGCAATCGCCATATCAACCTGATTGCGCGCCGCCTGGAGCGTTTTTTCTATCGCGCCGCTCTGGCGCACTGCCTGAAGCACGTCGGGCATACTGATTTGTGCAGCCTCATCAGCAATACAGGTTCTAATCAGCTGACTGGTTCTTTCATCACCATCGCGCATTGCCAGTATAAGCGGCAGTGTCGGCTTGCCCTCGGCCAGATCGTCACCGGTGTTCTTGCCAAGTTCGCTATCATCGGCAGTGTAATCAAGCAGATCGTCGACCAGTTGGAATGCAGTGCCAAGGTGCGCCCCGTAAGTGGCCATCGACTGCTCCGCATGCGCTTCTGCGCCCGCGACAATAGCGCCAAGCCGTGCGGCAGCTTCGAACAGCATGGCAGTTTTGGCGCGGATGACTTCCATATACGCCTGCTCGGTGACATCCGGCTCGCGGATGTTGAGTAACTGCATCACTTCCCCGGCCGCAATCGTATTGGTGGCGCCTGCCAGCACTTCCATGACTCGCATTTGACCGACTTCGACCATCATCTCGAATGCGCGCGAGTACAGGAAATCCCCCACCAGCACAGCCGCTTCATTACCCCACACCTGATTGGCCGTATCGCGCCCACGGCGCATGTCCGAGGAGTCGACGACGTCGTCGTGCAACAGCGTTGCGGTGTGGATGAATTCGATGATGGCGGCAATATCGATATGGTGCGAGCCATCGTAACCATGCGCCAGGGCAGACAAAATCACGAGCTTGGGCCGCATTCGCTTGCCACCGGCTGCGAGAATGTAGTTGCCAACCTGATTGATCAGCACCACCTCGGATTGAACCGCGGCCTGGATGCGTTTGTCCACCAACCCCATTTCCCGCAGAGTTAGCTTTTCCGGATCAGAGGCAGACATCAATCGTTCAGGTTAGCTTGGGAATGCAGTAAACAGTAACATGCAACGCGTCTGGCCGCAGAAGCGGTCGCCAGTAATCGCGCCAATTCGCGGGCGTTTCGTGTTTCAATAAATTGACTCATATGCCTGCGCAGTCTATTATTGAGGGCTTGGCTGCGCAATCCATTTCGATCGCCGCAGCAACAATTAGTTCCGGAAAACTGCCGGCACAAACATTCAGAGCCGCACGGCGCAACAGTTGCTGTATAGAACTGGCAGCCGATACGGCGCTTACAACTGTAGATTGGCCAGCCCGGCACGACGGTTTTGGCCCAACGGGAAAGACTAATGGCACACAAAAAAGCTGGCGGTAGTACCAGAAACGGCCGCGACTCAGAGTCCAAACGCCTGGGCGTTAAAAAATATGGCGGCGAAGCGGTGCTTGCCGGCAACATACTGATTCGCCAGCGCGGCACTCGTGTGCACGCGGGAACAAATGTAGGCGTGGGCAAAGACCACACTCTTTTCGCAAAGGCCAACGGTGTGGTTAAATTTCACACTGGCGGACCGAAGAATCGAAAATTTGTCAGCGTACTCGACAACGCCTGAAGGCGCTCGACTCCGCTGATCAAACCCCGCTGATGCGGGGTTTTTTGTATGTTGAGCGTGTCCAGGAGCGAATGATCTGCCTCACGGCGATGTTTGATCATCAGCCAGCTATCCCGATCAATTTTGCGAAAGCACGAGTGGCGGTTCGCCACAACCATGGTCGAACACTGCGCCCCCACACCAGCCCCGGACAACCTCCCAGCCTTACCGCCCTCCACAAACGCCGGTTAGCTCGATGAAATTTGTAGACGAGGCTAGAATCAAGGTTATCGCCGGTGACGGCGGCAACGGCTGCCTGAGTTTTCGGCGCGAAAAATATATTCCGCGTGGCGGCCCGGACGGGGGTGACGGAGGCAATGGTGGCAGCGTTTATCTGTGTGGCGATGAAAACATCAACACACTGGTCGATTTTCGTCACATTCGCACCTATCAGGCCGAGCGCGGCAAGAACGGCTCCAGCGCGAATTGCACCGGGCGTAAGGGCAGCGACAAGATTGTTCGCGTACCGGTTGGCACAATGGCCTACGATCGGGAAACCGAAGAGCTTATCGCCGATATCACCGAGGACGGCCAGATGACGCTAGTCGCCGCTGGCGGTGTGCACGGGCTGGGCAATACTCGCTTCAAGAGCTCAACCAATCGGGCACCGCGCAAGACCACTAACGGCACACCTGGCGAACGCCGGGAACTCTCCCTGGAACTGAAGCTGTTGGCAGATGTTGGCCTGCTCGGCTACCCGAACGCGGGCAAGTCATCGCTGATTCGAAAGGTATCCGCAGCACAACCCAAAGTGGCGGACTATCCGTTTACCACGCTGCATCCGAACCTGGGTGTAATCAGAGTTGAAGCACACCGAAGTTTTGTTATGGCCGACATTCCCGGCCTGATACAGGGCGCCGCAGAAGGACAAGGGCTGGGAATACGGTTCTTGCGCCATCTGGCACGTACCGGGCTTTTGCTTCACATCATCGATCTGGTGCCATTCGACGAACACGACCCGGCTGAAGCGGCCAAACAACTGGTGCTGGAGCTGGAAAAATTCGACGACTCACTCGCCGACAAGGAACGTTGGCTGGTATTCAATAAAATGGATCTGCTGGACGAAGCCGAATGGCGGGAACGTGTGCAGAAAACACTTGAATCACTTGAATGGCAGGGCCCTTCGTATAGCGTATCGAGTATAAACGGCCAGGGCATGGAGCAACTATGCAACGACATCATGGTCCGTATAGAGACACTGGCCGAACAACACACCGAAGAAGATGAGCTTGCCAGCGACATCGATGGCTAACGACACCGGGCGCAGTAACAAACGAGCTACGGCACGCTGGGTCATTAAGATCGGCAGCGCGTTAATCACCTCTGGAACAGAAGGCCTTAATCGACCTGCCATTCGCCACTGGTGCGAACAGCTGGCAACACTGCAGCGGGCCGGAGACGAACTGGTGCTTGTGTCCTCGGGCTCGATCGCTGAAGGCATGCACCGACTCGGCTGGAAACAACGACCGGCCTCTATTCACGAGCTTCAGGCGGCAGCAGCAGTTGGCCAGATGGGGCTTGTGCAAACCTACGAATCAGCGCTGCAGCAGCACGGTATCGGGACTGCGCAGATCCTGCTCACCCACGCTGATCTGAGTAATCGACAACGCTACCTTAATGCACGCAGCACGCTATCCACCTTGCTTCGCCTCGGAGTGCTGCCGGTCGTCAATGAAAATGACACCGTGACCACAGATGAAATAAAACTGGGCGACAACGACAATCTCGCCGCACTGGTCGCGAACCTGATCAGCGCCGACAAACTCATCATTCTCACCGATCAACACGGACTTTACGATCGCGACCCTCGCCTGCACCCGTCTGCCACGATGGTCAGAGAGGCCGAAGCCGGCGACCCGGCACTCCTGACAATGGCGGGGCCCAGCAAGAGTGCTGTCGGCAGCGGTGGAATGGCAACCAAGCTACTCGCTGCCGAGCGCGCCGCGCGTTCCGGGACCAGCACTGTTATCGCGCGCGGCCACGAAGAAAACGTTATTTGCCGGCTGCGCGAGGGTGAAGCGATCGGCACCCACCTGAGCGCAGGCACTGCCACGCTGGATGCGCGCAAACAATGGCTGGCCAATCAACTGAAGGTTCGCGGCCAGCTGACACTGGATGATGGCGCACAAAGACGTCTGCGCGCGGGCGCCGCGAGCCTGTTACCGGTGGGTGTTAAAAAAGTTGAGGGACAATTCCACCGAGGCGAGTTGGTCTCTTGCATCGACGCTCACGGGGTAGAGGTCGCTCGGGGGCTGGTCAACTACACCTCGAGTGAGGTGTTACGCCTGCTTGGCCTGCAGAGCAGCGAGATCGAATCTACGCTTGGCTATGTGGATGAGCCAGAGATTATAACCAGGGACAACATGGTGTCCCTGTGACGCTGGAATTTTGCCGCCGGACGCGGCAAGATCCTTTTTCGCTACATTACGCGAATTTTTTCATTCAACCGGCTTTTGTGTCGCGCGGCCTTGTTCTTGTGGATCAACCCTTTGCGGGCCATATTGTCGAGAACGGGTACCGCCGACTTGTAGGCGTCCTGAGCGGCGGTTTTGTCACCCGCTTCGATGGCGTAAACCACCTTTTTCACCTGGCTGCGCATCATCGACTTCATGCCGGCGTTGCGCATGCGATGCTTCTCCGCCTGGCGGGCTCGTTTTCGGGCTTGCGGCGAATTGGCCACGCGCTTTCTCCTGATTTCAAATTAGCAATACAACAAAGCAGTATCGACCTTGGAGTGTTTTTTGTCAACCCAATTTCAGCCAGTCGGATCGCTCATCTCACTGGCAAAATCCATCCACACAACGTCCTGTAATGAGCACTAAGCGCAAAGGTCTGCTGCGCTCCAGCGGCATCGTCAGCGGCATGACAATGATCTCGCGCGTGCTGGGTTTCGTCCGCGACCAGGTTTTTGCCATTGTGTTCGGTGCATCACCGGCAACCGACGCTTTCTTTGTCGCTTTCAAAATCCCCAACTTCCTGCGCAGGCTGTTCGCTGAAGGTGCTTTCGCTCAGTCGTTCGTTCCGGTTTTTACCGAGTACAAGGAACACCGCAGCCACGAAGATTTGCGCGCACTGGCAAGCCATGTCAGTGGCACACTCGGCCTGGCTGTCCTGGCATTGAGTATCGCCGGCTCGCTGTTTGCCCCTCAGCTGATTTCATTATTTGCGCCTGGATTCGATCCCGACGGTGAAAGCCGCGAACTGGCCGCACAGATGTTACGCATTACCTTCCCCTACCTCTTTTTCATTTCGCTGGTCGCTTACGCCGGTGGCATTTTGAATTCGTTTCAACGTTTCGCCGTGCCCGCATTCACACCGGTTTTCCTCAATATCTGCCTGATCAGTGCCGCACTTTGGGGTACTCAGGTCCACTCTACGCCGGTGGTAGCGCTGGCCTGGGGAGTTTTTGCGGCCGGATTCGTCCAGCTAGTGTTCCAGCTGCCCTCATTGCACCGTCTGGGCCTGCTGGTATTACCACGCCTGGGATGGCGCGACAGCGGTGTCAAAAGAATTCTCATTTTAATGTTACCCGCCGCGTTCGGTTCATCAGTGGCTCAGATCAATCTCCTGCTCGACACGATCATCGCCTCGTTTCTGCAAGTTGGCAGCATCAGCTGGCTCTACTACGCCGATCGTCTGGTGGAATTTCCACTTGGCCTGTTCGGGATTGCTATCGCCACCGTCATCCTGCCGCGCCTGTCAGCCATTCATAGCCACGGTCAGGGCGGTGAGTTCCAACACACGATGGATTGGGCGGTCAGGCTTGGCCTGGCTGCTGCCCTTCCCTGCGCAGCGGGATTGCTGATTCTGGCTGCGCCGATACTCGCCACTCTGTTTGGTTATGGCGAATTTAGCGATAGAGACGTGCAGATGTCAGCCTGGAGCCTGCGCGCCTATGCGCTGGCGCTGCCTGGTTTCATACTGATCAAAATCCTGGTGCCCGGTTTTTTCTCGCGCCAGGACACGCGCACCCCGGTGCGCATCGGGATTATCGCGATGGTCTCGAATATGGCTTTCAACATTGTATTGGTCGGCGCGTTTTTGCTTTCGGGTGTGGGGCCGGCACACGCAGGCCTGGCGCTCGCCACAGCACTGTCTGCCTCATTGCAGGCGATAATGCTGTATAGAAGACTTGGCCATGAGAGTGCCTATGCTGCCACCACTGCAACATTTTCCGTAGCTGCCAGAATCACGCTGGCAACTCTGGCGATGAGCGTCGTACTGGTAATTTTGTCGCCGCCGACCGACCATTGGCTGACACTCGACGCAGGTGAGCGGATAGCGCGCTTAGGCGCTATAATCATTGCTGCGGCCATCGGTTATATCGCCGCTCTGTATTTGTCTGGTGTGCGCCCGGTCGACCTGCGAAAACCACATCAGTAATTTCCTGCCAACTTTGTTGAATCCAGCCTTGGAACTTGTTCGCGGCCTTTACAATATTCAGTCACGTCACCGCGGCTGCGCTGCCACTATCGGCAATTTCGATGGCATCCACATTGGCCATGCGGCATTGATTGACGCGGTCGCCTCACGCGCCGAAGCCCTGCAAACGCGCGCCTGCGTGATCAGCTTTGAACCGCTGCCAATGGAATATTTCGCCACCCCTGAAAATGTCCCACATCGGCTGACCTGGCTTCGTGAAAAATGGCAGGCGCTGAGCCAGCAACGCGCAGACCAGTTGCTGCTGCTGAATTTCAACCGCCAACTTGCCACCACAAGCCCGGCAGATTTCATTAAGAAGGTGCTGGTCGATGGCTTGGCCATCCGGCATCTCCTGATCGGTGACGACTTCCGTTTCGGCCTGCGCCGTGAGGGCGATATCAATTTGTTGCGCGAGGCAGGTCTGCAGCACAACTTCACTGTTGAGCAGGCCGACACCATCGAACACCATGGCGAGCGCGTCTCCTCCACCCGTATCCGCACCCTGCTCAAAGCGGGCGACCTCGAATCAGCAGCCGCATTACTGGGTCGCCCCTACGCGCTGCAGAGCCATGTCGTGCATGGCGCTAAACTAGGCAGAACGATAGGGTTTCCAACGGCAAACCTTTGCATGGACGGAAAAAATCCGCCGCTTCGAGGAGTCTTTGCCGTGAGAGCAACGGTCGGCAGCGATAGCCCCCCGATCAACGGCATCGCCAACCTCGGCGAGAAACCTACCGTCGATGGCCGTCGCCTGAGCCTGGAAATTCACTTGCTGGATTTCAACGCAGATCTCTACGGCGAGCGACTGCGCGTGAGTTTTCACCACAAGGTTCGCGATGAAATGAAGTTTGACTCAATCGACGCCCTCAAGCGAGCCATTGCCGACGATGAAGCACAGGCGCGACACTGGTTCGCAAACCCGACTGACTGATCACATTATCGACAGCCGACGACCAGGCGCTCGCCGCGCACCGACGGATCACAGGAAATACAATTGAGCACCTATAAACACACACTCAATTTACCCAGCACCGATTTTCCAATGCGGGGCAATCTGGCCAAACGCGAGCCCGAAATGCTCAAGCGTTGGGAGCAGATGGATATCTATCGCAAAATTCGCGAGGCATCCGCCAGCCGGAACAAGAAATTCATTCTGCACGATGGACCGCCGTACGCAAACGGCGATATCCATATTGGCCACGCAGTCAATAAGGTGATCAAGGACATGATCATCAAGAGTCGCCAGATGGACGGCGCCGACTCACCCTACATTCCGGGTTGGGATTGCCACGGTCTGCCGATCGAAAACAAGATTGAGTCCGAACTGGGGCGCCCCGGTGAGAAGGTCGACGAAGCCACTTTTCGAGCTCGATGTCGCGCCTATGCTCAACAGCAACTCGAGGCCCAGCGCGAGGACTTCAAACGACTGGGTATTTTCGCTGAGTGGGATAATCCCTACCTGACAATGGACTTCAAGAACGAGGCGGGCATCGTTCGAGCACTCGGCCAAATGATTGAAAAGGGACACGTGTACAAAGGCACCAAGCCTGTGTACTGGAGTGTCGGTGCGCGCTCCGCACTGGCCGAGGCCGAAGTCGAGTATCACGATAAAACCTCTACCGCTATCGATGTGCGATTCAGCGCCACGGACCCCGTTCAACTGCACGCAGATTGCGGCAGCAGCAAAACCGAGCTGCCAATCAGTGTGGTGATCTGGACCACTACCCCGTGGACCATACCCGGCAATCTTGGGGTGGCACTGCACCCGGAACTGGAATACGCCGTTGTCGAATGCGATCTGGGCGAAGGTGCCGAGGCAGTAATTCTGGCCAGTGATCTGGTCGACTCAGCGATGCAGCGGTACAGCTGCAGCGACTACTCGGTGATCAGCACTTTTCCTGGCAGCGCACTGGAACGCACTACCTTGCAACACCCCGTGTACGATCGCACCTCACTGCTTGTGCTGGGCGACTACGTCACCACTGAAGCGGGCACCGGCGCTGTACACACCGCACCGGATCATGGTGTCGATGATTTCTACACCGGCCAGAAGTACGATCTTGGATTGATAAACGGCGTGAGCAACGCAGGTACATTTGAAGCTCATATCGAAAAATTTGCCGGAGAGCATGTCTATAAAGCCGAGGAACACATCCTCGACGAGCTGCGCCAGAACGGCAAACTGGTATTGCACAAATCCTTTCAGCACAGCTACCCGTACTGCTGGCGCACTCGTACCCCGATCATCTTTCGCGCCACGCCTCAATGGTTTGTGTCGATGGATGAACAGCACCTGCGACGCGATGCACTGGCAGCAATAAAAACCGTCAATTGGGTTCCCGACTGGGGCGAGGCACGTATCGAGGGCATGATCGCCAATCGCCCCGACTGGTGTATCTCGCGACAGCGATTCTGGGGCGTGCCGATCTGCCTGTTTATCCACAAAGAGACCGGCGAAAAACACCCGAACTCGCTGGCACTCATGGAACAGGCTGCCCAAGCCATCGAAAAAGATGGCATCCAGGCCTGGTACGACATGACAACGGAAGACTTTTTGGGCGATGAGGCCAGCCTGTACGACAAGAGCACCGACGTGCTGGATGTCTGGTTTGACTCTGGTACGACCTACTCGCACGTGCTTCAGCAACGCAGCGGACAAACATACCCGGCCGATATGTATCTGGAGGGATCCGATCAGCACCGCGGCTGGTTTCACTCGTCATTGCTGACCAGCGTATCCATAAACGGTATAGCGCCGTACAAGCAAGTGTTGACTCACGGTTTTACCGTCGACCAGCAGGGCCGCAAGATGTCGAAATCACTCGGCAATGTGATTGCCCCGCAAAAAGTAATGAAAACGCTGGGTGCGGACATCATTCGACTGTGGGTATGCGCGACAGACTACCGCGGTGAAATGAGCGTATCCGACGAAATATTAAATCGCATGTCCGACTCGTACCGGCGCATTCGCAATACCGCCAGATTCCTACTGGCCAATTTAAACGGCTTTGATCCGACTACCGATCTGGTGCCAACCAACGAGTTGCTGGCCCTCGACCAGTGGGCGATAGATCGCGCCCTGCAACTGCAAAATGAAATTCGGCAAGGCTTTGAAGAATACAATTTTCACTCGGTGTATCAGCGAATCCACAATTTCTGCTCCACCGAACTGGGTGGCTTTTATCTGGACATCGTCAAGGATCGACAGTACACCTGCCAACCTGATAGCCACGCACGCCGCTCAGCGCAGACGGCGATGTATCACATCATTGAAGCGATGACACGATGGATCGCGCCGGTACTGAGTTTTACCGCCGAGGAAATCTGGCAGAATATTCCGGGCGACCGCGAAGACACCATATTCACCGCTACCTACTACGATGGCCTGACCGCACTACCTCAGGATACGCTCTACACTGCCGACGAATGGCAGCGCGTCGTGGACTGCCGTATCGCGATTTCCAAAGCGCTTGAAACCCTGCGCGTCGATTCAAAGATTGGCTCTTCACTGGATGCAGATGTCGCGCTGTTTTGCGATGACGAGCTGCATCAGCTTTTGCAGCGACTCGATACCGAACTGAGATTCGTGCTAATCACTTCAGAGGCAAGTGTGGCGCCGCTTGCCAGTAAAACAGACACGGCGAGCAACGCACAACTGGAGACTGGTGAATTGTGGATCAGCGCAAGCGCCAGCGAGGCGGCGAAGTGTGTTCGTTGCTGGCATCACCAGCCAGATGTTGGCCAGTCCGACAATCACCCGGAACTGTGCGGCCGATGTGTTTTGAACGTCGATGGAGATGGCGAAGTTCGATCGTACGCCTGAGAGTAGCTATATGAAAACTAAACTGTACGCCACATCGATTATCGTGATCGTCCTTGACCAGATCACCAAATGGCTGGCCAATACACGGTTAACCCTGCACGACCC
>CAKZSB010000267.1 GCA_937920585.1 uncultured Granulosicoccaceae bacterium
GTCACCGGATCTGTGGTTTGAAGCGTCGCTTGAGAAGGGCCAGATTCAATATTTGAATAATTCGGAAGTAGGCCACTATCGCAGCGAGTTCGTCGATTTCGAGGAAGAAGAAAAGCGTCGCCATCTGTTTCGGCTTTGGCACAGGCAGGAGGGTTCAGTTTGTTACGACGGTGACATTGCGTAGTTAAAACGTATTTGCACACTTGAGTTGATATCTACAATCACAGGGTGCCGTGGAGTGCTGCGATAGGCACCACTCAGGAATATTGGCCGTTTCAAAATTGTGCGCCGTTGGTGCGGTTCGCCTGCGCTCACCGACACCCTACGATGCAATAAAGTTATTCATGGTACATGCGCCTGGCGGCTTATGGCCCCTACATGTTCGGCACACTGCTTAAGCGTGAATTTTTTGCAGGGCCGGCATAAGCCGCAAGGCGCATCCACCAACGTTATTCATGGTACATGCGCCTGGCGGCTTATGGCCCCTACAGATTCGGCACACTGTTTAAGCGCGAATATTTTTGTAGGGCCGGCATAAGCCGCAAGGCGCATCCACCAGTTTTATTCATGGTTTGGGTCTTTTTAAAAGTAATTGATTAACCCGCCCGCAACGCCAGAATTTCTGCCAGATCGATCGGATCGGTATAACGACTGAAATCGCTCGTATGCTCGGTCATCGCCTTGATCGACATGCGATCGGCGAGTTCGTTACCTTCGACCCCGACATGGCCATTCACGTGCAGCACCTGCACCTTGTCCTTTATCGCCTGGTACAGCGCATAGATTTCCTGAATCAGCGCGAGGTTTTTGATTTCACCATCGGCTTTTTTCCAGCCGCGTTTTTCCCAGTTCACTGCCCACTGGGTAATGCACTGAATGGAATATTTTGAATCACTCAACACGGCGACGCTGCGTCCGCTATCCAGTTCCGGCAGCGCTTTTAGAAAAGCCTGATGCAGTGCATTGAGTTCTGCTGTGTTGTTGGTACCGTTCGGGTTGTAGAGGCCGTACCACAACTCGCTGATCTGGCCGTTGCGGTAAATCGCCATGCCGGAACCGGCGTTGCCGGGGTTGGGCTCGCAACCCCCATCGGTAAATATTTTTGTATCGACTTCCAGTGCATCGACTTCTGTGGCCGACCAGGTCTTGACGGTTTGTCGATTGCTGGCGGGTTTGCCGGCAGCGCTGGATCGCTTTTTTGCCGCTGGTGATCCACCCGCTTTTACCGCAGCCGGATTACCAAAAGCGGCGTTCGCCTCGGCCTCGGTCTTGAATGATTTGTACTTCGCACCGGGAAATCCGCTGACCAGACGCTGGCATGTCGGCCAGTCTTCGAAGATGCCGGTTTCGCGTCCTTTCCAGACGACGTAATATTTTTTCTGCGCCACGCCGGCACCTCGAATGATTGAATCGAACCGCGTCAGGCGGCAGCCACCACGCGCCAGACAATATTGCCGACATCGTCGGCGACCAGCAGTGATTTGTCCGGTCCGAGCGTCACACCGACCGGGCGACCGTAGGAGACTTTCTCGTCGGGTGCGAGAAAGCCTGTCAGGATGTCGCGCGGCGGACCGCTCGGTCGGCCGTTGGCAAAGGGCACAAAGACAACGGCGTAACCACTCAGGGTGCTGCGATTCCACGAGCCGTGCTGGCCGATCACCATGCCGTCTTCGTCGAAACCGGGCAAGGTGCCACCGGGCATCCAGCACAGGCCCAGCGACGCGGTATGACCACCGAGCGCGTAATCCGGCGCGATGGCCTTGGCCACCATCGCGGGATCCTGCGGCACGCGATCATCGACTACCTGTTCCCAGTAACAATAGGGCCAGCCGTAAAATCCACCTTCCTGTACCGAGGTGAGATAGTCGGGCGGTACTTCATCGCCGAGTCCGTCGCGCTCGTTGACAACGGTCCACAACACATTGGTCTGCGGCTCCAGTGCCATGCCGACCGGATTGCGCAAACCAGATGCATAAATGCGCGAGGTGCCGGCGGCCAGGTCGAGCTCGTAGATCGCCGCGCGCCCTTCCTCGACTTCCATGCCGTCATCGGCGATGTTACTCAGCGAGCCGACACCGGCATACAATTTGGTGCCATCGGCGCTCGGCAGCAGGCTGCGCGTCCAGTGCCCGCCGGGTTTGAAATCGACCAGCGTACGTCCCTCGCCGGTGATTCGCGTCGCACCGGCGGTGTAGTCAAACGCGACGACGCCATCGGTATTGCCCACGTAGAAGGTGTCGCCAACCAGCGCCATGCCGAACGGGCGATTCTGGTGTTCGAGAAAAGTCTCGCGGATTTCACCGACACCATCACCGTCGGCATCGCGTACCAGTGAAATACGATTGGCCGACACCCCGACAGCGGCGGCGCGCTTCATGGTGCTGTAGATCGCATAATCAAAGGCGGTTTTGATTTCGCCTGCTTCCTGGGATGCCTCTGCCACCAGCACATCGTTGTTGGGCAGCACACAGATCCAGCGCGGGTGTTTGAGATCGGAGATAAACGCGTTGACCGCAAGCCCCGCTGCTGCGGTCGGCACATGGCCGGGCGCCCAGCCTTTGGCGGTGGGCATTTTAAGGGTCGGGATATTCTGCGCTTTTGCCTCGGGGATGACCGGCGCGGCGCCAAGCACCGGCTCGTCGGTGGCGCCACCCCAACGCCTCATCAAGATAGCCGCAGCACCGATCATCGCGACAATTTTTGCAAACAGGCTGGCCATGGGCACTCACTGTGGAATCAAGAGAAGGTTCCCGGACGGGATATTTGGCTGCAGCACAGTCAGCCGAGAGATCGGAAAATTATGTTGCCCGTGCGACTACATTGCAACCGCTGACGGCTCGTCACGATCGAATGTTCAGGTGACGTTATCGGTTTCAATCTCACCGGTAGCGGCGCTGGCAAGCCAGTACGCATCGGCCTCGGTCGCCGACATGGTGCCAAACAGTTTCATGTAATTTTCAACGCGTTTGCTGAACAGCACCTTGTGCTCACGCTGCCAGTCCGCCAGCAGCCAGGGGACGTTGAGCTCACCCGGGCTCGTCACATCGGCGCAGTAAAGCGCCTGCCGTTCACCCGCATCGGTTTGCACCTGGCAGTGCTCGAGCTCGTATTCATCGCCTTCGAAAAAGCGAATCCGGTCGGTTGCGAGTGTCGACAGATTTTCAATCAGCTGGCCCTGCACGATCTTGCCAGCCTCGGCCTGCAGAACGGGAAAGCTCTCATTCGGCAGCTGCACGCAACGATAGCCCGCCAGCTGCGCCGGCCGCATCGATGTCGACTCTATTTCATCGCCAATCACCAGACGCAAAATGTCGGCATCCATCAGGCTGCCGTAGGAAAAAAGCGGGAGTGTATTCATCGATGGCCATCAGGCGGAGCAATTCTCGCCAGATCCTTCAGACCTATGGCGACGCGGGGGCCGCATGCTACCAAGCGCGCAGGTAATTTCACAAGCCAAGATTGATTTTTTTGTGCGCCGGCCAGGTGCGACTTGCGGCACCCGATAGATTAGCTGCAAAGTGCCAGTCGCGCGCGCCCGGGCGGCAGCTACCGCGGGCGCCCCTGCGCCCCGGATTCCAGCGAGTTACGGTGCAGCTTTGGCCATCGCATAGACGATATCGTTTTCTCGCCAGAGATTAACTGCTATCCCCGACATCTCGACCGTATTGCTCTCCATCTCTGCAAGGTTGCCCGCGTAGGGCGTGACAAACAGGCTGTATTGCTGCTGGGACTCTGGATCGCTGAATTTCAAATGGGCGGCCAGGTTGCCGCTGATAGTGCAATACCGCCCGCCCAGCAATGCCAGTTTGGCGAACACCGGGTTGTCCGGCAACTCGATATCGAACGGCAGTTCCGCGAGCCCGGATTGCAAGGCATCTATACCGTTCGCCTCGACATCGAGCTGCAGCTTGGTCACGTGATTCATCGCAGCCTCACGCAGCGCAAGTGAGGTTCGCTGCGTCACCAGCGAGCGCTGATGTGCCAGTACAACCACCGCCAGCAGCAACATCGCAGCCACGGCATAGGCCGGCGCAAACCGCCAGCGCCGGGCCGATCGCGACGCATCCAATATCAGTTCAATGCGATCGCTCGGTAGTGTTTGTGCCTGGAAGTGCTCAACCAGCTTGTCGTCGATCTTTGTCATTACTATTCACTCCCCTTCGGCTTAAGCCTGACCACATCAGCTGTTCCGAGATCCTCTGCCTCGCTGTCCATCCAGCGGCGCAAACGGGTTTTTGATCGGTGTAACATACTCAGGACTGTACCGCGAACGCTGCCCGTCATGCTGGCGATCTCCTCGGCGGTATACCCTTCAACCACGGACAAATACAGCGCCTCGCGCTCCACATCGCGCAGGCGATCGAGCATCAGCTCGACCACCTCGGCATCCATCAGGCTGGCCTCGAAACTCTCCAGACCGGCGTCCATCGTCGACTCGACAAACTCATCGAAGCGAATCTTTCGAGCCCGCCGATACTGATCGATGTACAGATTGCGGATGGTGCGGAACAGCAATGGTTTGTCTGGCGAGCGCCCATAGCGGCGCTCCAGCCGAATCCAGGCGTCGTGTACCAGGTCCTGCGAGTCCTGCTGATTGGAGGAAAGTGATAACGCGTAGCGATAGCCGGCGTTCAGGAACTCGATATCCGAAGTGCGTTTCTTGCCAAACATCAGTAGCCTTGCTCACTTTGCGTTGCAGTGACGTAGCGTCCGCTTGCGTCGCAGCTCAAACGTCTGTCGTTTAATGGTTGCATGTCAGCCAAAACGAGTGCCGCCGGGTTTTGATTGCAAATAACGCGCTGGCACAAGTGCTTTGACAATATTAAAAGTTGGGATACAGCGAGTGGATAAGTGGTCAGCGCAAGGCGCGCGATTGAGGAATACCTCGGCGGCCCCAGTTGTTCAATTGTGAGTGAGCGCAACGCCGCGATGGC
>CAKZSB010000268.1 GCA_937920585.1 uncultured Granulosicoccaceae bacterium
GCATTGGTGTTTGCCGATATTGCTCGTCAGGCTGGTCTGCCTGCGGGTGCTTTAAACGTGGTTCCGGGTTTGGGAGAGGAGGCGGGGGCCGCGCTTGCGAGCCATCCCGACGTCCATCACATCTCGTTCACCGGCTCGGTATCGGTCGGCGCGAAAATTCAGCAGGCCGCCGCGAACAACATTGTGCCCGTCACGCTGGAGCTTGGTGGCAAGTCACCGCAGCTTGTATTCAACGATGCCGATCTCGATAGCGCGTTGCCTTTCCTGGTCAACGCAGGTATCCAGAATGCCGGTCAAACCTGTTCTGCGTCGTCGCGTTTGTTGGTTCAGCGAGGGGTTTACGATCAGTTGCTTGAGCGTTTGAGCGAGCGCTATTCGCAATTGCGTGCCGGCCCTGCTGTCGACGATCTTGAGTTGGGGCCGATGATTTCCGCACGTCAGCGCGACATCGTTGAATCCTTTTTATCGCAGGGCAGCGATCTGGCCAGCCCGGTTCGTGGCAGTGTCGTCAGCGACGCACCAGCGGCGGGCTACTATGTCGCCCCGGCATTATTTGCCGATGTACCGGCAGATCATACACTCGCCCGCGATGAGATCTTTGGCCCGGTACAGGTTGTTATTGCGTTTGATGATGATGACGAAGCGGTGGCGATTGCCAATGGCACCGACTACGGGCTGGTCGCCTCGGTCTGGACTCGCGATGGTGGCCGGCAAATGCGCATGGCGCGCGCGCTGCGGGCCGGACAGATTTTTGTTAACAACTACGGCGCTGGCGGAGGCGTTGAACTGCCTTTTGGTGGCGTTGGAAAATCGGGCCATGGTCGCGAAAAAGGCTTCGAGGCGCTGTACGGATTCTCGTCTTTGAAAACCGTCGCCACCCATCACGGTTAACGCAGATGCAACCGGGCCCTAACAATCTGTTGACTGACGTGGCTGGTTTGCGGGTTGGCAACGCCAGTGACGCGGCACTGAAATCCGGCGTCAGCGTGGTGGTGGCGGACGCGCCATTTGTCGCCGCGGTAGATGTTCGCGGCGGCGCGCCCGGCACGCGTGAAACCGATTTGCTCGCACCGGACAAACTGGTGGAATCTGTTGATGCACTGGTGCTCTCAGGTGGTTCGGCATTTGGTCTGGATGCCGCCTCTGGTGTGGCCGATGCGCTGCACCGGCAAGGGCGTGGCTTTGCCGTGGGTCCGGTTCGGGTGCCGCTGGTACCGGCGGCAATTGTATTTGATCTGCTAAACGGTGGTGACAAGCAATGGCAACAAAATCCGTATCGTGCGCTGGGCGAGGATGCACTGGCGTCGGCCGCAGTTGAATTTGAACTGGGCACAGCCGGTGCCGGAACCGGTGCTACCACTGCAGATTTGAAGGGCGGACTGGGCTCTGCGTCAATGGTTCTGAATAATGGCGCCACAGTGGCGGCGCTAGTGGTGGTCAACGCGCGCGGTGGTGTTGTCACGCCGGGCAGCGGACATTTCTGGGCGGCGCCATTTGAGCTTTGCAGAGAATTTGGCGGCGGTGGTGTGCGAGTGGATCCCGATCCGGTGGCGCTACCTGCCATTGGTGAAGGCGAGGGTGATGCCCGCGCCAACACCACCATTGCCATAGTGGCAACCGATCAGGTGCTTACTCAGGCGCAGGCTCAGCGTATGGCGGTGGCCGCTCACGATGGGCTTGCGCGCTCGATTTTGCCCGCTCACACCCCGTTCGATGGCGACCTGGTATTTGCTATTGCGACTGGCAAGCAACCCATGATAGATGCGGTGGCTGACCAGGCGCTGCTCGGCCACGCGGCGTCACTGTGCCTGGCCAGAGCAGTTGCGCGTGGTGTCTATCTGGCGACACCGGCTGGCGGTGATACGCTGCCAACCTGGCAAGCGCGCTGGAGCTGACTCCAGCGATTGCGCCGTTTGCCGAAGCGGTCTTTACACACCCTTCCAGTTCGGCGCGCGCTTTTCGGCAAATGCCGTGGCACCCTCAACACCATCTTCACTCTTGAAGACGATATCCACCTGAGCCTGCTGGTATTGCCAGAATTCGGCCTCGGTGCGGCCCTGCATTTCACGCAGCAGTTCTTTCGAGGCAATGAGTCCCAGTGGAGCATTTTTTGCCACTGCGTTGGCCAGCTCCACCGCGGCGTTCAGGGCCTCGCCTTTTTCGGTAACCTCGGCGACCATGCCGTATTCGAGCGCTTGCTCGGCGGTGATAGGTTTGGCCGTCAGCGCCATTTTCATCGCGACCGGGTAGGGCACCACTCTGGGCAGTCGCAGCAGCGCACCGGCACCGGCAAACAAACCGACGCTGACTTCCGGTATACCGAACTTGGCGCCGGCTGATGCCACGATAAGGTCAGTAGACAGTGCGAGCTCCAGCCCGCCGGCCAGTGCAAAACCTTCCACCGCGCTGATCACAGGTTTTTTCGGCAGCCGCTCGGTGATGCCGCCAAAACCGCGCCCTTCTACAGTGGGCATACCGGTATCGACAAACGCCTTCAGATCCATGCCGGCGCAAAACCCGCGACCGTTGCCGGTCAGCACGCCCACCGACAAATCGTTATTGTTGTCGAGTTCGTCGGTTGCGGCGGCGAGCTGTTCAGCCAACGCCAGGTTGATGGCGTTCATTGCATCGGGTCGATTGAGCGTGATGATCATGACGCGATCGCGAATTTCAGTGAGTACCTCGTTTGCCACGGGCAGTTCCTCGACTTTTTAAAAGTGGTTGAAAAGAATCGCGCCAATATATCACGTTGGCTGCTTACCACCAGGTGTCACGCAGAGGCCGGGCCTGACAGCAGTTGCGACAATACCATTAGCGCGATACTGCACCACAGGAACTGCAGTAGCGAAAACAGTCCGTTCCAGCGCCACGACAGGGTCTTGCCCGGAATGCCGGTGATGCGGCCGAGAATCAGCGGCACGCCACCAAAAGGAGAGGCAGTAAGATTCAGCCCCCAGCCCCACAGCAGGGCGCAGGCGACCAAATCGGGGTTTAGATTGCCCGCCGGCAGCGCCGAAAGCAGGCTGCCGAGAAAGGTCACCGTCATGATTGAGGGCAGGGCGAGATTGGATGCGATCGGGATGATCGCCATCAACATGACATAGACCACCGGTCCGGCACTATTGAGCATCGGCAACCTGGCAGCCAGCGCTTCGGGATTGACCAGCGCTGCCACCACGATGCCAAGATAGCCGGCAGCTGCCAGCGTCACCGCCTCGGGCGCACCCGCCGGCACTGAGCGGGTAATTATCTCGTTCAGGCGTTGTGGCAACGACGCTGTTCGCTGGTTTGTGGTCTGCATGATGATCCATGCCATCGTCACCAGCGGACTGGCAAGCATCAGCGCGGCGACGATTTTCACGTTGTTGAACTGGCTGATCAGCACTGAGAAACCGAACAGCGTCAGGCAAATCAGCAGCACCCGACTCGCTGCGTGGCGCGGAAAGCCCAGTGCTGCCGGGGTGGTGCTCGTCGCATTGAGTTGTGCCAGTTCAATTCGCGCCTGCTCGCCGCTATTGCGATCCAGCCTCCAGCCAATCAGCACGGAACCGACGTTGGCCGCGAGCAGACCGCACAGACACACCACCCACAGGCGGGAGTCGGGCACCACACTGATGGTAATCGCCATGCTGACGGTGGCGGGTGACCAGCAAATTGTCCACGAGAACCCCCGTACC
>CAKZSB010000269.1 GCA_937920585.1 uncultured Granulosicoccaceae bacterium
CTGCTCAACGTTCTGCTGTGCTGACAAATGCGGAAACAGGGCATATTGCTGAAACACAAAACCGGTTCGTCTTTGCCGGGCATGCAACGACAGTTTTGCATCGCTATCGAACCAGGTACGTCCGGCGCATTGCACCAGGCCCGTCTGCGCCTGCCTGAGTCCGGCAATGATTCTAAGCAGGGTGGACTTGCCGGCCCCGGAGGGCCCTACCAGCGCAAGCATCTCACCATTGCCACAGCTAAAAACAGCGTTCAGCGGGATTGGTGCCTGTTGCTGCACGCGCACCTGCAGACCGGGTTGATCACCGGCACTATCGTTCGATTCAAGCCGCAGCTCAGGCGACATCGTCTATCTCGCGCAGACGACTGTGCCAATCCCTGATCCCCGCATCGGATTGCGAATCGGGTTGCGACAATGCGCCGGCCAGATCGGCCATTGAATTGAGATTGTGGATCGAGCGAAAGTCATCCACCCACGGCAATATCGCTTTGGCCCCAATAGTTCGAGGCTCATAAGCCTGATAGCGCAGCAACGGGTTTAGCCAGATCAGCCGTCGACACGAATGGCCCAGTCTTTTCATTTGATCGGCGAGTCCGTCGGCGCCATCGCGATCCAGCCCGTCGCTAATTAATATCACCACTGCACCCTGTGACAACACCCGGCGCGACCACTGCCGATTGAATTGCTCGATACAGGGGCCAATGCGCGTGCCACCGTTCCAGTCGTTAACATCTTCCGACACTTTGGCCAGTGCCAGATCAACATCGCGATAGCGAAGGTGTCGGGTGATGTTGGTTAGTCGCGTGCCAAAAACAAAGCTGTGGACTTTGTCCCGCGCTGACGTCACCGCATGTAAAAAATGCAGGATCATTCGCGAGTACTGACTCATGGAACCTGAAATATCGCACAGGGTGACTAACACCGGGGGACGTGTGCGCTGCCGGCTGCTGAGCAATGGCATGACATCGGGCTGGCGCAGGCAGGCACGCATAGAGGCGCGTTTGTCAATCAAATTGCCATTAGCCGAGGGTTGATAGCGGCGCACTTTTAATGGTTTGGTCGCAAGCTTCATCCGTGCGATCACCTGTTGGGCCGCGCGCATTTCCTCGCTGCTCATGCTGTCGAAATCCATATCCATCAGGCGCTCGCGATCCGACCATGTCAGGGTGGCACGATATTCTTCCTCCGGTTCCTCTGCCTGTGGCGCGGGCTTGCTGCTCTTGTTCGGAAACAGTGCTTCGGCCAGCCGTTGCGGCACGGTGTTTTTATCCATCTCTGACGGTGGAATCTTCAACTCCGGCGTTAACATCCACATCATTTGTTCAAGCAGCTTCGGATTGCGCCAGAAAATATGAAACGCCTGATCGAATATCTCGCGCTGGCGCGGGTGAGTCACATAGAGTGCGTGCAGTGTCCAGTAAAGATCGTCGCGGCGCGATAAACCCACTGCCTGCACCGCTGCCAGTGAATCGAGCACACGCCCGGGGCCAACCGGCAAACCGGCTGCGCGCAATACGCGCGCAAAATACATAATGTTTTCAAGCAGCCGCCCGCCAGCTGCGGCTGTTGCATCTGTGTCAGCGGGTTCAGTCAATCGCTGACTTCGCGCGGTGTGGAGAGTTCGCGCTTGATGTCGTTAATGATGGTGGCGGCCTCACTGCCGTGAAGTCTGCCAATATCATCCTGGTATTTCAGTAACACACCGAGCGTGTCGTCAACCACATCCGGGTTGAGTGAAATCACATCCAGCTGGGTTAGTGCCTCGGCCCAGTCGAGCGTTTCTGCCACACCAGGATTCTTAAACAAATCGCGCTGGCGCAACGCTTGTACGAACGCCACAATTTCGTTACTTAGTTCTGCCGACAATCCAGGCGCCTTGCGATTGAGAATATCGAGTTCGCGCTCGGCATTCGGGTAATCGACCCAGTAGTACAGGCAGCGCCGTTTGATCGCATCGTGAATTTCGCGCGTGCGATTGGAGGTAATCACTACCAGTGGCGGAGAGGGCGCCACGACCGGCCCGATCTCCGGAATGGTCACCTGCCAGTCGGATAGAATTTCCAGTAAAAATGCCTCGAACGGTTCATCGGTGCGATCCAGTTCATCGATCAGCAACACCGGTGCACCGCGCTCATCCGCACGCAGCGCACGTAACAACGGCCGTTCGATGAGAAAGCGAGGATCGTAGATGCCGTTTCCATCCGCGCTGGAAGACTCCGCCTCACTCGCCCTGATCTGCAACATCTGCGCAGGGTAGTTCCACTCGTAGACTGCCGAGGACAGATCGAGTCCCTCATAGCATTGCAAGCGAATCAGTGTGCGATTCAGCGCTTGCGACAGCACCTTGGCGATTTCGGTTTTACCGACACCGGCCTCGCCCTCGAGAAACAGCGGCCGCTGCAATTTGAGCGAAAGAAATACTGCCGTGGCGAGCGAGCGGTCGGCTATATATCGCTGGCTGCCGAGCATCTCGTGAGTAGCATCGACGTTTTCGGGCATCATCACGTTACGCTGTCACCTGAGGTCGCAGTTAAAGATTGAACACCGCGATTCGGCGGCAAGTTGACAGCTGCACGACCCTGTCGTTGGACAGGGTCGTGCATCAACAATCACATCGCAGCTACGGCGCGGCTGGCCATTACGCCAACCAGATGCGCGCGATACTCGGCGCTGGCGTGAATGTCTTCGTTGAGGCCACTGCTGTCAACGGCAATATTTTTTACCGCATCGGGCGAAAAGTTGCTCGCCAGTGCCTGCTCCATTTCCGCATTGCGAAAAACGCTGCCACCGGCGCCAGTTACCGCGACGCGAATGCCATTGGCAGTTTTCGCGACAAATACACCAACGATGGCGTAGCGTGATGCCGGGTTGGGAAATTTCTGGTAGGCCGCCGCTTCCGGCACCGGAAAACTGACCGCGGTGATGATCTCGTCTTCGGCCAGTGCGGTCTCGAACATACCGGTAAAAAATTCTTCTGCCGACAATGAGCGCTTACTGGTCACCACGGTGGCACCCAGGCCAACCAGCGCCGCCGGATAGTCTGCCGCGGGGTCAGCGTTGGCTACGGATCCCCCGATGGTGCCCCGGTTGCGCACCTGCGGATCGCCAATGCCCTCTGCCAGTGCCGCCAGCGCCGGAATCGTTTGCTGCACCAGACTCGACGATGCAACAGCGGCGTGGGTAGTCATCGCACCGACCACGATGTTGTCGCCCTTGCCTTCGATACCGGCCATATCAATACCGGTCAGATCGACCAGCACCGTGGGTGCTGCCAGCCGTTGTTTCATGGTTGGCAGCAAAGTCATGCCACCGGCCAGCAACTTGCCGTCTTCAGCGGTCGCCAGCGTGCTGCGGGCATCTTCGAGTGAACTGGCCTTGTGATAACTAAATTCGTACATGGTTATTCCCCTCAGGCTGCCGCAGCAGATGCCTTGTGTATGATTGACCAGATTTTGTTCGGCGTCGCCGGCATATCCAGATGTCTGACGTTGTAATCCGATAACGCATCGATAATCGCATTCATCACCGCTGGCGGCGCACCGATCGCACCGGCCTCACCACAGCCTTTCACACCCAGTGGATTGTGCGTGCATTCTGTTACGCAGGTATCGACACTGAACGATGGTACGTCGTCGGCGCGTGGCATGGTGTAATCCATATAGCTGCCGCTGATCAACTGCCCGCTGTCGGTATCGTAGACACAGCCTTCAAGCAGCGCCTGGCCAATGCCCTGCACCAGCCCGCCATGCACCTGCCCCTCGACGATCATCGGGTTGATGATGCGGCCGAAATCATCGGAGGCATGAAAACTGACAATTTCGGTGGTGCCGGTATCCGGATCGATTTCAACTTCGCACACATAGGTGCCAGCCGGAAAAGTGAAGTTTTTCGGATCGTAAAAAGCGGTCTCTTCAAGACCTGGCTCAAGCTCTTCCAGTGGAAAGTTATGCGGCACATAGGCCGTTAGCGCGATCTCTGCAAAGGGCTTCATCTTGTCGGTACCGGCGACGCGAAATTCGCCATTCTCGAATTCGATATCAGCTTCAGATGCCTCCAGCAGATGCGCGGCAATCTTCTTGCCCTTGGCGATAATCTTGTCCACAGCATTCACAATTGCCGTGCCGCCAACCGCCAGCGATCGCGACCCGTAGGTACCCATGCCAAACGGAATGCGGTTGGTGTCGCCGTGTACGACGTCGATGCTGTCGTAGTCGATACCGAGCTTGTCAGCCACCAGTTGCGAAAAGGTGGTTTCATGGCCCTGGCCGTGTGAGTGCGAACCGGTTAACACGCTGATCGAACCCGTTGGATTGACGCGAATAGTGGCCGCCTCATACAAACCGGCTCGCGCACCGAGAGCACCCGCGATATTGGATGGTGCCACGCCGCAGGCTTCCACATAACAGGCAATGCCAATGCCGCGCAGTTTGCCGCGTTGTTTAGCCTCGGCCCGGCGCGCCTCGAAACCGGCATAATCAGAAGCGATCATCGCCTGATCGAGTGTGGCTGCATAATCGCCACTGTCGTAGGTGAGCGCGACAGGGGTATCGTGCGGAAACGACTTAATGAAGTTCTTGCGCCGCAGCTCGACCGGATCAATGCCCATTTCGCGAGCGGCTGTTTCCACCACTCGCTCAACCAGATAACTTGCCTCGGGTCGGCCGGCTCCACGATACGCGTCGACCACAACCGTGTTGGTAAATACCGCTTTTACCTCGGCATAGATAACCGGCGTGCGGTATTGACCGGCCAGCAGAGTGGAGTGCAGGTAAGTCGGCACAGCCGGCGCAAAGGTGGATAAATAAGCACCCATATTTGCGTGCGTGGATTCGCGCAGGGCGAGAAAATTCCCCTCCCGATCCAGCGCCAGTTCAACCGTGGTGATGTGATCCCGACCATGCGCATCGGAGATAAACGCCTCGGTTCGATCAGATGTCCACTTGACGGGCTTGCCAAGCTTCATCGCCGCAACTGTGACGATTGCCTCCTCGGCATAGTGATAGATCTTGGAGCCAAAGCCGCCACCGACATCGGGTGACACAACGCGCAATTTGTGCTCGGGTATCTGCAGGACAAAAGCGCCCATTAACAGCCGGATCACATGCGGATTCTGGCTGGTGGTGTAGAGTGTGTGATCGCCGGTGGCGCTGTTGTAATCACCGATGGCGCAGCGTGGCTCCATCGCATTGGGCACCAGGCGATTGTTTATCAGTTCCAGTTTGGTCACATGGTGCGCGCCCGCAATGGCCTGATCAACCGCTTCGCGATCGCCGAGCTCCCAATCGAAACACAGATTGGATTCGGTATCGCCGTGAATCGGTTTGGCCGATGCATCAAGTGCCTGCTGCATGGATACTACCGCCGGCAGTTCGCTGTAGCTAACCTGAACATGCTCTGCAGCATTGCGCGCAATGATTGGTGATTCGGCGATCACTACGGCCACCGGGTCGCCGACATGACGGGCGACGCCCTCTGCCAGAATCGGATGCTTAGGCTCTGCCATCGGCGAGCCATCCTTGTTGTTCACGCCCCAGCCGCACGGAACGCCGCCGTAGGCGGCGAAATCTTCGTGAGTAAGCACCGAGACCACGCCGTCCATTGCCATGGCCGCGCTGCCGTCGATGGAATTGATCGTGGCGTGCGCGTGCTGCGAACGCACAATGCAGGCGAACAGCTGCCCTGCCAGGTTCATGTCATCGGTGTACTGTCCGCGCCCCTGCAAAAATCGCGAGTCCTCGCGACGCACCACCGCTTCACCTATGCCGCGGTTGTTGTCAGTCATGTGGGATCACCCTCGCGCATCGCCTTGGCACCCGCGCTGATGGATTTAACAATATTGTGGTACCCGGTACAGCGACAGATATTACCTTCGAGCCACTCGCGAATCTCGGTCTCGCTCGGGTCCGGGTTTTCGTTGACCAGATCGACCGCACTCATCACCATGCCCGGCGTGCAGAAGCCGCACTGCAGCCCGTGGTTCTGGCGAAACGCCTCCTGCATCGGATGCAGCACGTCACCATTGGCCAGCCCTTCGATGGTGGTGATCTCGGCACCGTCCATCTGCACCGCCAGCGCCGTGCAGCTTTTCAGTGACTTACCATTGGCATGCACCACACAGGCGCCGCACTGGCTGGTATCGCAACCAACGTGAGTACCAGTGAGCCGCAGGTGCTCGCGCAGGAATTCGACCAGCAGCGTGCGGTCCTCTACGTGCTTGGCAACCACCTCGCCATTTACTGTCATGACTACACTTACTGACATGCATCTCTCCGACAAATTTTGAAATGGAGGCCGCGGCTCGTCCGTACCAGCGCAGCCCGATAGTGGGTAAATGTTAACTGCATTTCAGCCGGAATGGCAGTGCCCTTTACGGTTGACACGCCAATGTTCCCGCCGCTTACAGCAGGGTAGGAAACTTCTCGAAAAACTCGCCGACGATCTTGTTCGTCGTGCCACTGACCAGCCGCGAACCGATCTGCGCGATCTTGCCACCAACCTGCATGTCGGCCTTGTATTCCAGCCGAGTGCCGCCGTCCGACTCGTGCAGCGTGATCACCGCCGCCCCTTTGGCAAAACCCGCCACGCCGCCCTGCCCCTCGCCGACCAGTCGGCAACTGGCAGGCGGTATCTGATCTTCAATGCTGATCTTTGCCTTAAACTTCGCCTTGACCGGGCCAAACTTGGCGAGAACCTCGGCTTTCATCTCGTCGTCGGAAATTTTCTCCAGACTCTCGCAGCCGGTTATGCACTGGCGTAAGATTTCAGGATCATTCAGTGCCTCCCACACGCGCTCTCGAGGTGCATCAATTTGCTGTTCGCCGCTTATGTCCAAAATTGCTCCGGGATTCAAATGTTATTAGCTGCACTAGTAAAACAGATGCACCGCCGGCACGCCAGCGCTGCGGCTGGCGAGGGGTGCCACAACTGATGGATTGGCAAGCGCTGCTGCTGTCGCTGAAGCTATCCGCCTGGACACTGGTGCTGCTACTGCCAGTCGGTCTGCTCACCGGCCGGCTCATCGCCTGGAACCGCTTTCGCGGCCACACCCTGCTGCAGGCACTACTGGCGCTGCCACTGGTGCTGCCGCCTACCGTGCTCGGTTTTTACCTGCTGCTGGCCTTCAGCGGAGAATCCGCGCTCGGCTCCGCCTACCAGTCAATCGCAAACCAGACCCTGGCTTTCAGCTTCGAGGGGCTGCTGATCGCCTCGATCCTGTTCAATATCCCGTTCGCCGTGCAGCCGTTGCAACGGGCTTACGAATCGATCCCCGCAGACGTGCGCGATGCCGCGGCCTGTTGTGGCATGTCGGCCTGGCAGCAATTTAGAGTGGTTGAGCTGCCATTGATCTGGCCGGGCCTTTTAGGCGCTGCCGTGCTGGTGTTCGCCCACACCCTGGGCGAGTTCGGCGTTGTACTAATGGTGGGTGGCAACATTCCGGGTGAAACCCGAACCGTGGCGATCTCGATCTACGACAGCGTGCAGGCGTTTGACAATCGCAGTGCTGCGATAATGTCTGGCGTGTTGTTGTTGATTTCGCTGGCTGCGATTGCGCTGGTGTTTACGATCGGCAATCGGCAGCAGGGTGGGTATCGGGATACGCACTAGAACAACGCTTCTTGGTTAAAACCAAAACCGCGATACACACAGGCAGCGTCATCGTCAATCGACAACCATACTGCAGGATTCAGCCTCGAGGGACTGTTGATCCCAGCGGCGATCGAGGTTCTGCCCGCCAATAAGCTTTGTTGCCCAGGCCCGCTAACCAGTATTCGAATCTTCAAACAGAAGTGCGACAAATCTCTGTTCTAAAGGAGTGTCGACTTTTTGCCAAGGGCCGATATTGTCAAATTTTTTCCACATATTATCCCTCGCAAGATCGCTCGGAAATAGCCAGTTAATAAAACGCTCGATCGAAGCCGGGAGTGAAAGACCGAAAAAAGAATCGACTTCGACTCGATGTGCAAGTTGCCTTTGTTGATCCAATATCGTTCTGAGTTCGGTCATACCATGAAAACGATCCAACCCGTCAGGTAGACGAGTTTCATCCAACATCACAGGCACCGTACACTTGCCCATTTCGACCGCCAGGCGCCATTCTCTAGTTACCCAGGTAGATTTTGATGCGGCCGCACTCCAGAACACCAGCACGCGATCGCAACGAGTAATGTTTGTTGTCAGCTTTTCCTCCCACAAATCACCATAGTTCAAGTCGTTCACATCCAGGAAAACCGAAGCACCACCGGCTTTGAGCAATGCAACTGCCACTCGCACGACTTCACTATCCTCGCGAGCATAAGAAATAAATACTAATCGACTTGACGCACTGTGCTTCATTGAAACAAGTAGTAATCCGTACTGTTCTGAACCTCAACCTTAGTCAGTCAGCCGCGTGCTGCATTCCATAAGAACTGAGTATTTCACTGGCCCGCACCGACCTTAAAAACACAAGAAACTCCCCCACCACCTGATCCACCTCACCCACAGCCAGCGCCTGCAACAACACAGGCTGGTGCAATCGTGCCGGTAAAACTACGTGTTCGCCCGCTTTGGCCAGTGCCGGAGATAAAGCCAGGGATAACGAAATAATACCCACCTGTGCCGCACCACTGCGCACCATCATCGCTGCCTGCGAGACTTTCTCGCCGAAAACCAGTCGACTTTGCAACGCCTGATCAATCTGCAAAGCCTGGAGTGCTTCAAGTGCCGCAACACCATAGGGCGCATGTCTCGGGTTGGCGATAGCGAAACGAAATACCTGTTCGCGTTCGATTGCGTGGCGAATGCCGCTGGCCTTTTCATCAATTGCCACGGTACCGTTTACACTTTTGTAGAGTGCTAAACGCCCTTCACCAAACGATACGGGCTCGCTTGTGGCACGTCCGGCACGTACCAGTTTTTCAGTTAGTGTGGCGTCTGCAGATAAAAACAACTGGTACGGCGCACCCTGCATTATTTGCCGAAACAAATTTCCCGATGCACCGTACACTGGCGTTGCAAATCGCTTTTCACCTGCATCGAATGCCACTAACAGTTCGTTGAGTGCAAACTGCAGCGATGATGCCGCGGCGATGCGGGGCTTGGCCAGTAGCGTTTGCCACGGCAGGCACAGCATCAGCAACATAATAGCTGGCACACATGGCCAACGGCGCTGTTTGTCAGATTTGTTCAAGAGATTCCGGCGTATCAAAATCCTGCAGCACGGCAGCGTTGCCTACTTCAACTTCGATCAGTCTCTCGGGATATTGCTGCATTAGAAATCGTGCGCCACGATCGCCTTCGTTCTGCAGCAAGGTATCAAAAAAAGATTTGCCCACCAACACCGGATTTCCACGCTTACCCTGGTAAACCGGCACAGCAATTATCTCTGCGGCTTTGGCGCCGGCAGCCTTAATTAACTGATCAATGACTGCAGCGGGAACTGCCGGCATATCGCCCAGACACACGACTACTGCATCGGCATCTTCTAGCTGCGAGATGCCGCGTGCCAGCGAGTGCCCCATGCCCTGTTCGTAGGCCGGGTTGTAGCACAGTGTGATTTCGGCTTCCGCCAGCACATCTTCGACCTGCTGATGCTCGTGACCCGTGACCACTACTGTGCTTGCCACTGCACTATCGTGCAGCGATTGCACTACCGCCTCCACCATCGTGGCCCCTTTCCAGGGCAACAACAGCTTGTTGCGTTTGCCCATCCGGCGCGACATGCCCGCAGCCAGCACCAGGCCGTGAATGGTTGGCGTGCGACTGGCACTGACGCGCGGCTGAGGACGATCCAGCATTTCTGCCAGCAGACCGCCAACACTAAGACTGTTCAACCACTGATCATCGATCGGCACATCACAGGCGAGCCGGTCGAGCAATTGATCCAGCCCGTTGTACTTGGGCGATCGCGCGCAACCGGGCAGGCCGAGTACGACTTTATCACCCAGCTTGCCCAGCAACAGCAGATTGCCCGGATCGACCGGCAGCCCGTATCGGACGACCTCGCCGCCAGCCGCCTCGATGGCAGCCGGAATCACATCGCGACGATCGCTGATAGCAGAACCGCCGACGATCAGCAGCCAATCGACCGAGGTTTTCGCAGCTGCTGTCAATTGCCTGGTGAGCGCGGCTTCTGTGTGCTCACAACGCAGTTCATCGACCAGTATCGCGCCGCGCGCCTCGAGTCGATGCGTGGTGACCGCTCGGGTTTTATCGTGCACCGATGGCTTCAGTGACGACAGTGTCGTCTGCAGCAGGATCGCCCGTTTGTGGGTTGGCGCAACGACTTGCAGATTGCTGGCACCAAAGGCCTGCACAGCTTTATCGACACTGACTCGCGGCACCGCATAGGGAATGATCTTGATGGTCGCCACCATTCGGCCAGCGGGCACCCAGATATTCTCGGCAAGTGTGGCAAAGGTGATTTCGGGATCGACGGAATTTAACGCAAGCACCGCTTCGCGGCTGAACAGAAACAGTCCGTCACTGGCGGCATGCAGATTCACCCGTCCGGTGCTCGCAGCGCTGATACTCAGGCCAGCGCCCGCCACCGCATCGGCGATGTAGCTGGCGGCGTCATCCTCGTGCAGGTCTTCGGCGTCTATGCGCGCGACAATTACCGACATAACGCCAGCGTTCTGCAACGTGAATTGCAGTTCACGGGTCAGCAGCGTGCCCTTGGACAGGCGCTTGCCATCCACTCGAACACTGTGCGCAAGCAGACAATCAAACGCTTCAGACGTTGGCAGTTCGCCAAACCACATGGTTTATTCAACTCGGGACTGTGTGGGCTGTGATCATACCCCAGCGCGCTTTACAGTCACCGTTCGTTTGAGCGGCAGGCCTGGCTAGCCGCTATGGCCTCAGCCAGCTTTTCGATCCTGCCGATTGGCTGCCAGCCGATCGTTAACCAGCTGCACGGTGCGATCCAGCGAATCGAGTTGCAGGCCTCGCTGGGCCGCGATGTTCTGCACAATCAGATCGACGCGCTCAATATTCTTCGCCCCGGCAAACAGGGCTCGCGCCGCTGACGACGGCTTGCTCAAGCCACTGGCGGCTGCGGCGTATTTGTCGAACGGCACCATATCTTCAGGGTCGGCTCCCATGCCAATGCAGACACTTGCCACCCATTGGTAAATTGCGCGCGACTCATCCAGATCACCGTGCACGGCATCAGCAATGGCGCGCATATCATGCTCCTGCACACAGCGGTAGTTGCCGGTGATCAGCATGCTCCACTTGGCCAGCGGCACATAGAGCGAATCGAAAAGGCGCAACTTGACTGGTAATTCGGTGCTGGAGCCATCCGGCAACGGGTAGCGAACAGCGAGAATATCGTCCTGCAGTTGCCGCAACATCGCCGTGTGTTGCGGCGCCTCAAATCGGGCGACCTTAAAGTTGGTGGGCAAGCTCACCTGCAGCACGTTTTTGGCCTCATCCGGAGGCCTGAATGCCTGTGGATCGGGACTGGCCAGCGTGACCAGGCCCGGCTCGAAGTTTTCCCATACCGCAGGTTCGGTGAAACAGCTACTGAGCTTATCGCGATCAACTCCCGGCAGGCGCGCAAGATAGGGCAACGGCGGCATGTTCATGATCGCCATACACGGCACTTTTGCCCGTGCCACGGCATCGAGCAATTCGCGTACACCCGCCGAGCTGTACTGCGGTTCCTGCATAGCCAACACGACCAGATCAAACGCTGACGGATCAATCTGCTCCGGTGTCGCCGCCGCCAGCGCAGGCGCCAACTCCCGAGAATCGACGCTCACTGGTGTATCCATTCCACGCACCGGCAACCTCACCAGCGTGCCACTGCTGTTGATCAGATCAGCGGTTCCGGGTGTGCAAACCAGGGTGACCGAATGCCCGGCAAGCAACAGCTTGGTGCCAAGCAGCGAGCCATAGGAGGCTCCCATGATCAGAACATTGAATGAACCAGTCATCACTTTTTCCAGTTTCCGGGCATTGAACGGCTGTTTCAGCCAGTTTTCTGCCCCTGTGCACTTACCCTTCACACGAACAGAATTATCCTTGCGTTTGGTTGTCCTACCGTTTCCGGCAACCAGCGACAAGCAAACACGAGCGCTTCAAGCGCTATCAGTCTGTAGCGGCATGTTTCGTAAGCGCTGAATAAGCAGGTGCACGGTCGCCGCGAATGCAGTGACAGTGTGTTGCAGAACCAACTTGAATCCATGGCAAATCTACTACCGAACAGGCGCACAGTTTATCGAGTATCGCTATTGATCGGCATGATCTATCTGTTGCCGCTGGGCTACAGCGTGGCCGCGCACTATCAGTCGAGCGACTCGCACTGGTGGAATCTGCGTCGCGACAGCAGCCAGCAGGCCCCCGACCCGGCCAACACCAATGAGGCGGTTATACAGGTTTACTCGGCGCGCGCCGCACACTGGCGCGGTGCACTGGGCGTGCACAGCTGGATTGCTGTCAAACCATCCGGCGCCCACCGCTACCAGCGGCTCGAAGTGATGGGCTACGCACTGCGCTGGAGTGATCACTCGGTCCGCATCAGCCACGGCGTACCAGACAACTACTGGTTTGGCAGCAGGCCGACTCTGTTGCGGGATGTGAGGGGTGGCGAACCAGTGGATCGCATGATCGAAAAACTTATCACCGCGGCGGAGAACTATCCAAACGACTCGACCTACAACATCTGGCCGGGGCCCAACAGCAATACATTTATCGCCTGGCTCGGCAGGCAGGTGCCCGAGCTTCAGCTGGCACTGCCCGTGACCGCAATCGGCAAGGATTTCATCGCCAGCGGGCCGACGCTGCGCACCACACCCAGCGCCACCGGATTGCAGTTTTCAGTCGGTGGATGGTTTGGCGCAATCATCGGTGTTGAGGAAGGTGTTGAGTTGAATCTGGCCGGATTTTCCGCGGGAATAGATCTCTATCCACCAGCGCTAAAACTACCTGGAATAGGAAGAATCGGCTACCAGGACTATCGCGCACGCAGAATATAAAGTGGATATTGCCACGGGATTTGGCGACGAGACGAACAGGTCGTGCCGGGCGAAACGTAAAGCGACTTTCGCGAAAGTGATCCGGATGTGAATCTCACACCACGCACAAAGTAGAGTAATTCCCCAATTTAAGGGATTGAGGGTCGGGCAGTAATCGACAATCATCCAGGGTGATCACAGCCAGAGAAGCATTGATGAAAGCACGCGCATACGCAGTTGCACTGCTGTCGTTCTGCTGTGGGCTGACTTTCGCAAACCCCCTGGTCACAGACGCCACAACAATCGGAAATCTCGCAACTCTCTCGGGCGAGAATTTCGGTGCGCAGTGCATCGACTGCGAAGTGGTTGCAGATTACGGCGGATTCAAATATTCACTGCCAATCGCGAGTTGGCAGCATGACCGAATTACGGTTCAGCTTCAGGATATCGGCAAGGGCAACCACGCCAGCCTTATTGTGCATGGGGATACCGGCACCAGTAACGCAGTCGGGCTCACCTTGCCCGAAATACTGGTGCCACAACAAAAATTGCATCGCCTCGCCACGCCTGAAGATTTTGCCGATCTGCAGGTCTTCGAACGCGCCTACGATCTCAGCATTGGCGGCAAGGGCGTCGACACCTTCGATGTAAGCCAGCCGCAAGCGCAGTGCGGCGCCACTGCAACCGTATTCGATTCTGCCGAAATCGTGCTGGGACGACAAACGCGCTTTGGCGACGCCCGACAGGTGGAATCACCAGCACGCGGCTGCACGGCCTGCTCACCGGTCAAGGTTCGTTACTACTTTGAGCCCACTGGCAAGCTCGTATACCAGCTGCATGTATACCGCCGCGAAGTCACCGGCATCTGCGCCGAGCAGATTCGGAATTAGCCAGTCTGGTTGCGCAATACGTCGCAAGAACACTAAAACGCGATCCGCCCGGACTGCTCGTGATGCAAGATTCATTCTGGAACGAGATGAAGTATGCCGCTATGATATCTGCAAGGCATTGCCACTGCTCGCCCTATTGAGCCGGCGGTATCATCGCCTGGTAAAGAATCACTAGTGCTTTGACAATATTAAAAGTTGGGATACAGCGAGTGAAGAAGTGGTCAGCGCAAGGCGCGTGTGCCGCAGCGTCCATAATGTGAGAATGAGAGTTTGTGGGTGTGCAACAAAGGCGAAGCTCGCAGACAATGGCTAATAAGAGCTTTAACGCCGTAGCGCGCCAACTGACGAGCTCTCGCAGGATCGATTGATCAAAGTGCTCAGGCTCGACAAGTGAACTCAGCTACCGATCGTTTTACGAGAATGAATATGGAAATCAGGCGCTTTGATCAATCGACTCATTCTTATAGATTGAATGGTGCAATGCGCTAAATGTCGGGATTACACAGAATATTGATTGTCGAAGACCAGGAACACACCCGGAACCGCCTGGCTGACGCGATCCGCCAGCACCCTGATCTAAGCCTGGTAGCAGAGGCAGAAACCGTTGCCGAGGGAATGGAATATCTGGCCAGCCTGAAACCCGACGTGCTCCTCACCGACCTGAATCTACCCGATGGAAACGGCATCGAACTCATTCGCACTGCAGCGGCAGGCAACACAACCGAGAGTATGGTCATCACCGTGTTTGGCGATGAAAAGCACGTTGTCAGCGCCCTGCAGGCCGGCGCCACCGGCTACCTGCTGAAAGACTGCGATGCGGTGGACGTCAGCAAGGCGATACTGCAAATGCGTAGCGGCGGCTCGCCGATCAGCCCTTCGATCGCACGGCACTTGCTCAAGCACTTCCACCCGCCACAGATGGATGCAGCACCGGTGCCTGATTCCAAAACCCCTCAAAGCGGCAACAAAGTACTCACCAAGCGGGAGCACGAGGTTCTGCGACTGATCGCCAAAGGGTTCTCCTACCAGGAGATCGCTGAAACGCTAAGTTTGTCAGTGCACACCGTCACCTCGCATATCAAGCACATCTATCGAAAACTCGCAGTAGGATCACGCGGTGAAGCCGTATACGAGGCCTCACAGATAGGGCTGCTCTAATTACAATGAACAAGCCAAACCAACTCACGCGCTGACGCGGCCAGTCACACCCGGCGATCGCTCGGTAATCCGATATGAGTGAACCCAGTATCAATGTAACTCCACAGAACAGTCGCAATCGGCGTATCGCGATCGCCATCGTTCTCTGTCTGCTCGCCTACGTGACGACCGTCATCGTAAAATACGACTACGAAATCGCACTACCCGAGTCACGCATCGATGTCTCGAAGCTGCAGTTCAGCAAAAGTGATGAACCGCTAAACGTACCATCATCGAATTTTGGCAACGATGTCACATTGCCACATGTGTGGCGCGAAGTGGGACACGCGACCGACAAAAACAACGCAACTGGCTGGTATACGGCGCTAATCAAACTGAACGTCCCGCCAAACCGTCTGTGGGTGGTGTACTTTCCCAATATCACTGCTAATTCAACTATCTATCTGAATGGGGAGATTCTCGGTCGCGGCGTGAGGCTCGACCATATTCTCGGGCAAATGCGTCAGCGCCCGCTCTACTTGAATATTCCGAACGGAATCTTGCGGGCAGATGACAACATTCTGCAGCTCTACATTGAGTCCGGAGACGAATTCTTCGGCACGATCGAGCCGTTTTATCTGGGCCCCGAGGAATCCTTCAAAGATGTTTATACCCAGCAGTATTTTTTCAAGGTCACCATCGTCAAGCTGATCGGTGGACTGTTGTTCTTCGCCGCACTGGCTACAGGCGCTATCTGGATATTACGCAGAAACGAGTCATTGTATGGCTGGTTCGCACTCACATGCCTGTTGTGGAGCATCAACATTCTGACTGAATTCCTTGTGGATTTGTCAGACCCCATGGGCTTGTTCAAATTGCTGTTTCGCTATTCCAGCATCGCGTTTTTTTGCGCCATGCTCGTCATTGTCGTCAATCGCTATCGAGACAGGCGAGCGGCAAAAATCGAACTACTGCTGGTATTAATTGCCTTCCTTTTAAGTTTATCGACTGCGCTCGCACCTGAACAATACAAGCAGGCGATGTCAAATTATGCGATCGGTGCATTTGCATTGACACTCATCTCCTACTGCTTTCTCGCGCTGATTAAAAACTACTTGCGCATGGGCACCACAACCGACTGCCTGGTGGCCTATTCGGTCGCGGTGATCTTCTTTTTCTCCATCGGAGATCTGCAGGCGGCGATCAGTTCAACAGCCGAAAAGTACTCGGGAATGACCGCCCACCTCGGTGCGCCGTTTTTTGTGATTGTACTGGGCTGGAAACTGATAAAAGACTTTGTCAGCGCGCGCAGCAATGCTGAAGAGCTAAACTACAATCTCGAGCAACGCGTTGCCGAAAAGACCCGCGAACTCGAACAGAGTTTCGCAAGAATGCAGGCGCTCGAGAAACGCCAGATACTGGCCGAAGAGCGCGACCGGTTGATCATGGACATGCACGACGGACTGGGTGGCCAACTGGTATCCGCCATGTCGATGCTCGAGTACGACGACATCGATCGCAGCACGGTAAGCACTGCCATCAAGAACGCGCTGGGTGACATGCGCCTGATGATCGACGCACTGGATCCTGTGAGCGACGACCTCGCCATGGTGCTCGGCAGTTTCAGGCAACGGCTGGAAAATACCATGAAGGGTACAGACGTCAGGCTGGACTGGCAGGTTCAGGACGTACCATTGATGGATGATCTGGGGCCACACAAGACCCTGCAAATCCTGAGAATTCTGCAAGAGGCCGTTAACAACGCCATCAAGTACTCAGGCGCAAGTGTGATAACAATCCGCACCGGGACCGAAGATAGCCGGGTATTTTTATCTGTCACAGATAACGGCAACGGCATGCAGGAAAATTGCGTTAAAGGGCGCGGCCTGGAAAACATGAAACGCCGCGCCGAAATGTTAAGTGGCACACTTAGCATCATCGACTCCCCCAACGGGGTATGCCTCAAGCTGGTGCTGTAACGCGCTGGAAGCACTCCATTTGCTTGCACACCACTTAGTAAAATTTACAATGTGAAATTTCTTTTGTGAAATTTCCTGATAGCATATCTATCATACCCTGCTCCCTAATCCGTCACTGACAAGCCAACAACGGCAAGCTCAGATCGTCCGGTTGGTGTTTCACCCGTGACGCCCGTCTGTAGCACCGCGGTACAAAATAATATGGCAAAAAAATTCAACACCCTGATTCTCGGGGCCTCGTACGGGTCCCTGCTCGGCACCAAGCTTGCGCTCGCCGGCCACGCGGCGACGCTCGTGTGCACTGCACCGACCGCCAGGCTGATAAACGAAGAAGGCACAATCGTGCGCTTCCCGGTGCGCGGACTGGACGAGCCCGTGATCGTGCACTCACCCGGCCTGAGCGGGAAAATCAGCGCACAAACACCCGAGCAGGTAAACGTTGAAGACTACGATCTGGTGGTGCTCGGCATGCAGGAGCCACAGTATGGCAACGCATCGGTACGCACACTGATGGAAAAGATCGCCGCTGCACGTCTGCCCTGCATGGCGATCATGAACATGCCTCCGTTGCCGTATATTCAACGCTTGCCAGGCATCGACAGCAACGCCGTGCTCGAGTGTTACGCAGACCCGAGCGTATGGGACAACTTCGATCCCGAGCTCATGACCCTGGCAAGCCCCGATCCGCAGGCATTTCGCCCCCCCGATGCGGGCAAAAACGTTTTGCAGGTCAGCCTGCCCACCAACTTCAAGGTCGCGCGCTTCGGTTCCGACGAGCACACTCAGATGCTGCGCACGATGGAGGAGGATATTCTTGCCGCCACCTTTCCACACGGCGATGGCGAAACACCTCTGCCCGTTAAACTGAAAGTGCACGATTCGCTCTACGTGCCGCTGGCCAAGTGGAGCATGCTGATGACCGGTAATTACCGATGCGTGCAGCGCGATGCAATGATCCCCATACGCGACGCGGTGCACGGCAACCTCGACAGTTCACGCGAAATCTATCAATGGACGGCAACAGTCTGCCAGGAGCTGGGAGCCGATCCCGCTGACCTGGTACCATTCGAGAAATACGCTAATGCCGCTGAAGGGCTATCGCAGCCTTCGTCCGCTGCCAAGGCGCTCGATCGAGGCAGCGCTGCCATTGAACGGGTAGACAAACTGGTGAAACTACTCGCCGCACAAAAGCGGATGACACACCCGGAAATCGACTCAATCGTCGCCAATGTGGAGTGGTATCTCGAGAAAAACGCCAGCAAGCCTTAACAAAGACTCGCAGGTTGTGATTTACGACCTGCCAGACGATGTAGCCATCACGCCGCAGCGCTACCACCTCGCAACTTGTTCCAGATCACTCTGGCCAGCGGCAGAAACAAAAGTATCAATGCGATGACGGTGATCGGACCGGCAATCGGTCGAGTCACAAAAATCGAAAACTCGCCATCCGACAATAGCAGCGACTGACGCAGGGTCGGCTCTGCAATCGGTCCAAGCACAATCGCCAGCACAGCAGGCGCCAGCGGATAATCCAGTATTCGTAACAGATAGGCACCGATGCCGAATAGCAGCATCAGCCAGACATCAAACATATTGGTGTAGGCAGCATAGGTGCCGATCACACTCAACACGAAAATCATTGGCGAGAGAATCGTGAACGGCATGCGCAGCATCCACAGAAATACCGGAATGAAGGCCAGATTGACCAGCACTGCAACCAAATTGGACACATAAAAACTACCGATCAGCGGCCAGACAAAATCCGGTTGATCGGAGAACAGCAATGGCCCGGGCTGCAAACCCCAGATCACCATTCCCGCCAACAGTACGGCCGTCGTCGGAGATCCGGGAATCCCCAGCGTCATCATCGGTAACATCGCGCCGGTTGAAGCCGAATTGTTGGCCGCTTCCGGCGCAGCTATACCGTTAACGTTGCCCTTGCCGTAAGAGTCCTTATCCTTCGATACCATCTTGGTGACACCGTAGGACATAAGCGAACCAGGCGTCGCACCGGCGGCCGGCAGGATGCCGACAAAAAAGCCGAGGAAAGAACCAATCGTGGTGCCCTTCCAGGCTTCCGGGAACTTCCGGATAGCAGACATCACTGACTTGAAGTTTACATTGGCCTCGGTCATGGTGACCTCGCCACGAGTTGAGTTGATCGTCCAGATCATCTCGCCAATGCCATAGACACCAATCGCCAGCACCAGAAACCGAATGCCGTGAGAGAAACCTGTGGTGTCGATCCAGTCTGCCGTGGCGGGAAACAGATCGAGCGGATCACCAAACTGCAAACGTGGCTCACCGGTGATGATATCGAATCCAACGGTAGCCAACACCAGACCGAGCGCGATGGAGATCAGGGTTTTTGGTATGTCATCGCCGCCAAGCCCGACGAAAGTTGAAAACGCCAGAAGCATCAGCGCAAAAATTTCCGGGTTGCCGAACTTCAGCGCAACACTTGCCAGCGGTGGTGCAAAAGCGGTGAAGAAAATATTCGCCACCGTAGCCCCGACAAACGACGCGATCGCAGCCGTCACCAGTGCGCGTTCGGCCTGTCCGGCCAGCGCCAGCGGGCGCCCGTCGAAGGTAGTTGCCACCGCTGTCGACGCCCCGGGTATACCCAGCGTGATCGACGATATCGCACCTCCGTACATTGCACCGTAGTAGATCGCGGCGAGAAATATCATTGGCGACGATACGGTGCCGGTCCACTCCTGAATAACAAAGGTAAAGGGCAACAGGATCGCAACGCCATTGACTGATCCCAGCCCGGGCATCGCGCCGACAAACAATCCGACCACCACACCGAGTATGCACAGGCCAAGATTGACCGGCATCAGCGCCTGCAGGATGCCATCCATTAATGAAGGTATAATTTCCATTTGCTCGCCCTACAGAAAAATGTTGTACAAGGGGATAAACAGAGGCTCTGTAATACCCTTTGGCAGGACGATTCTCATCATCACGTCAAAGAAAAAGAAGCAGAACAC
>CAKZSB010000270.1 GCA_937920585.1 uncultured Granulosicoccaceae bacterium
ATGGTAGTTCTGGCTCAACGTCGGAGGTTTGCGAGACCGCTGCGCCTAATGGCAGTATCACGGTTACCCTGAATGCCGGGCCAGCCGGTCCGTTGACAACGCTGCTGGTTTCACCTGCTGCCGAGGCTGATGGCAGTATCTCCATCGACGGCTTCATAAACTTTCCTATCGAGCGGGTGGTGTTCGCGCCGTCAACGGCAGAGGATTCAGTAACGTATAGCATTATCAGTGGTGCACTTCCCGCGGGTCTCAGCCTTACCGATATCGGTGACACACGTGGCGAGATTGCTGGTACGCCGACCCAAGCCGGTCCCTTTGAGGTGACTGTGCAGGGTATCGATGCAGAAGGCAGCACTGCCACCGTTGTCGTTCGATACGATATCAGCTCAGGCTCACCACCGCCGGTCATCTCCCGGCAGCAGCTGTTCTTACCAGGTAACCCGGATGGTTCGCTGTTCATCAATCTGGATGGCCTGCTGGACTTCACCGCTAGCGGCGAAGTAACGAGCTGGTCGCTCGATCCCGCACAGGCAGGTCTGGAGTTATTGCCACCTGATCTTCTGAATGAGCGTGATTTCTGGCTGCTCAGGGCCGCACCGGGCACAATTCCGGTTGTCAGTGGGATTTTTGAAGAAGAGCCTGCGCTTTGGTACGCGGGGACATTGACGGCCGCGGGCCCAGGCGGTTCCGATTCAGTGGATATTGAAATATCTGAGGGTTTTGACTTTGGCGATGGTGGTCCGCAGCAGTTTTAGGACAATAGCCACGTCAGGGTAGTGAACTACCCCGGTTGATGCGAAAGGGGCCATTTTGGCCCCTTTTTTTGCAGTTCAGATATTCGCACAAGTTTACGCTACCGGCGTTTCTGCAAAGAGTTCAGTGACAGTGGCAGGCGTTTGAGATTGTTGTTTTAGAAACGATGAAAACCGGGCGGCGTCGAGCGGCTTGCTGAACAGGTAGCCCTGTGCGTAGTCGCAGTTCAGGTTTCGCAGAAACTGCGCCTGTGCCCGCGTCTCAACACCTTCGGCTACCACATACAGGCCCAGACTGTGGGCCATGCCGATGATGGCGGTTACCAGAGGCTGATTGCGCTCGTCAGTGAAAAGCCCGGCGATGAATGATCGGTCGATTTTCAGCGTGCTGGCTGGAAACTGCCGCAGATAATTCAGTGACGCGTAACCGGTGCCGAAATCATCGATTGAAAAAGTATATCCAAGTTCTACAATGCGGTCGAGCAGTTGCTCTGTTTCATGATTTGAATTGGCCAGCAGGCCTTCGGTTATCTCAAGCTTGATCGCCGTTGGCGCGACATTATGCACTTGTTCGATCTGGCTCAACAGCGCGAGCAGTTTTCTGCTGTAGAACTGTCTGGGAGATACATTGACCGCAAGCTCCAGTGCCTCGCCATATTCGCGTTGCCATTGCGACCATTGCTTACACGCACGAGCCAGCACCCAGGCGCCTATATCCTCAATCAGGCCGCTGGCCTCAGCCACCGGTATGAAACGATCCGGCGATACATTGCCCAGCGCGGTGCTGTGCCAGCGAAGCAATGCCTCGGCTCCCACGCAGCGTTGATTGCCAAGCGAAATGATGGGCTGATAACAAAGCGAAAGCTCATCTTCTGCAATCGCCCGGTGCAGATGCGTTTCGAGCTCGTGTTGCGCCTGTGCCGAGTCGTGTAGCGCCTTGTCGAATTCCCGGTATTTACCCCGGCCAGCTAACTTTGCGTGGTACATGGCGGTATCAGCCTGTTGCAGCAGTTCTACATCCGTCATCGGGGCGCCATCTGTGTGCACGCCACCAATACTGGCCCCTATATGAATCTCGCGCCCATCCACATGAAATGGTCGCTTCATCTCGGTGACGGTGCTGGCGGCGATTCGTGCGGCAGCTGCCGAACTGATATTGCAGAACAGGGCGATGAATTCGTCGCCCCCGAGGCGTGCGACCATGCTGGCCGAATTACACGAAAGCTGCAGGCGTTTCGCGGCTTTCAGTAAGATCTCGTCACCCACCGCGTGGCCAAACTGATCGTTTACCCGTTTAAAACCGTCCAGATCGATGAATAACAGATGAGTGCCCGGGGCGTTGGCTGATTCGATATGGCTTGCCAGATAACGCAGAGCGAAGGGGCGGTTGGGTAGCCCGGTCAGCGCATCGTAGTTTGCTTCGCGATAGAGTTTTCTCGCCGCTTTACGTTGCAGTTGCCAGTGGTAGCCGTAGGCGAAGAGCACGGCCAGCGCCATTACCATCAGCATCGGCAAACCGATCTCAAGCCACCATTCGTTGCGTTTGGCGCGAGCTCTGAGTTTTTCTATCGGATCGTAGATGTATTGCCGCGCGGAAAACGAGTTTCTGACCAGGCCGGCCTCGAACAATAATTCATGCGCGGCGGCCCAGCGGTGCGAGCTGTTATTACCCAGCGGTACAACCGGATACATGGTGAGTTCACGAACCTTCTTGATCTGGTAAAAGTTAGCACCATCGTTGTTCAGGCTGGCACCTGGCATCAAGCCCTCGCGGGTGAGCCGCGTGGCAATTTCATCGCTGTTTTGCAATGCGTAGCGCCAGCCTTCAAGGCTCGCAACAACAAAGGCCTCAACCACATCCGGATTGTTCTGCAACACAGAGCGTGATGTGAAAATAGTGCTGCCTGGCAGGTCAACACCATGGTTCTGTGGCTTTACCGTGGTGACATCGATATTGAGCTGATCGGCGACGTAAGGGAAAACCAGGCTGTCGCCAAACATCCCGTTTACGTTGTTAAGTTCGACGGGCGAGGTGGAGCTTAGCGGCACCGCTTGTCCACCAGTTGCGCCACTGTCCGGGTTGTTGAACATCAACTCGTAACTCAGCCAGTGCATTGGTTTCGGCGCGATACCAACTTTTTCCAGTTTGTCGGGTGTAGGGGCTAACTGGTCTTCGGTTATGTATAAATCAATGCTGCTTCGTTGCAGTATTACCGCCAGTGCGACGACCGGGTAGCCTCTATCGTGAGCCAGTAACAGTTCGGCGCCGGCGATGCCGAAAGTCGAATCGCCGTCGATAACTGAGGAAATGACGTCAAAGCCCGGAATCGTCTGAACCGCACCACTGAGGATATCGACATTAATGCCCGCTCGCTCGTAGTAACCCTGCCACAGTGCTGCGTAGTATCCGGCGTATCGAAACTGGTGCTCGCCATCGAGTTGCAAAGACACAGTCTTGCCGGCCGCCAGCGCCGTGGTGCCAACAGTGGCGCCAAAAAGCAGCACCAGCGCGGTTACCAGGCACATCCTTTTTAGCAGTGCGCCGTTCATCATCACAGGCAGCCGACACCAGCCTGTTCAGCAGCGATATCGGTTGCCGGAATAGCGACTCCGCGGACACCATGTACGTCGCTTGATTTTGCTGAAATGGCGATATCAACAACCCGGACAATTTGGTAAAAGAGCCCCCGGTTCGCAGAATATGTGCCATATCTCCCGAGCAGCGCATAAAAAAAGAACAGAAGTTCGCATCTGGCCTGGTTTGATTCGACGGGAGAACAAACCGATTTTGTCAACAGAGGAATTGTTGCGATTGTCGTTTTGTCAGTGCGCTCTGAAAGCGGTGGCGTGAGTGTCTGTCGGTCAGGGGCGCATGACTATTTTTGTACTGTCAGCACAATCGGGCAGCGACAAAACGCTGGTCGTTAATGGCGAGCGGGAATGTGACTAAACAGTGCCAGCCCTAAATAGCGTGGCAGGCTTTTGAATAATGCAGGCTAGACATCCAGCATGAGCTTCAAAGGCTTACGCATACCGGCAATCTTGCAGGCTTGTTGGCCATAGCCGTACGGAAAAAGCTGGTAGAGGTATCGACGCGTCGCTTTGTCTTTGGCCCAGATCTGCGTCAGGTGTCTGAGCAAATCCCGCGCAGGCGGCACGCTTTCGTGCAGCTCGTTGTATTCGCGTATGAACGTGATGATGAGCCGATGTTCACCGGTTAGTACCAGCTCCGATTCCGCTGCCAGCAAGTCCATCATGGCGGGGCACCAGTCTGCGCTGTCGAGAAAGTAGCCCTCGTCATCGCGCGCGATGTCGCTGATCATTGCCTGCAATTCGGCAGCGCTTTTGTTTACCACAGCTTGCAGAGCGCTATAGCTGTTGCCACGGCAGGCCGGCGTGGCGCCAGCCATTTTTCGCACTTCGATGGTGTCGATCGTCAAGCTCGCCCTCAAACCCGTGCAGCACGTTATAGACCTTGTTGAACCCGGCTGCCTCCAGCGCCTCGCCGGCATCGATTGAGCGATTGCCGCTGCGGCAAATCAACACGACCGGTCGGTCTACCGAGTGGCCCGCCAATCGACGCACCTCGCCGACAAAGTGCGGGTTCAATTCCCAGTCGGGACCGTCCTGCCAGGCAACGTGCATCGACCCCACCGGGTTGCCGACAAAAAAATGCTCGGCATCGCTGCGGCAATCGATAAACAGCGCCTGCGGATTGTTGTCCAGAAACGTTCTGGCCTGCTTGGGTTTCAAATGTTTCATGTCCCCAGTTTAGACAATTTGCACGCACTTCGTGTAGCTGTCGGGCGATGGGCCGAACGGCAGCTCCGCCTGGTGGTTTTGCGTCATAGACCCGGCCAGTGGCGGTGGTTACTCTTCCCGGCCTGCGTGGATAACGAGAGTGTCCGTGGACAATCGATGGAAAATACTGGCACTGTTGGTCGGCGCCCGACTGGGTCTCGGCTTTCAGTTTCAAACGGTTGGGTCCACCGGCGAATTTCTGATGATCGAGTTCGATCTCGATTACACCGCGATCGGCACGCTGATTGGTCTTTTCATGTTAACCGGCCTGTTTACCGCCTTGCCGGCCGGCTGGCTAGGGCGCCATCTCGCCGATCGCACTTTGGCATCGACGGGGCTGATGTTGCTGGCACTGGGCGGCTTTGTCGCCGCTGTCGCTGACACATCAGTGCTGATCGGCGCAGGGCGCGGGGTTTGTGGCGTGGGCTTTGTGCTGGCAACGATCTACTTCGCCAAGATGACGGCTGACTGGTTTTCGGGCAGGGAGATCGCCACGGCAATGGGGCTACTCGTTATGACATGGCCGCTCGGTATTGCCGCCGGGCAGATCTTCCACACCTGGGCGGCTGGCCAGTGGAGCTGGCGCCTGCCATTTTTCGTCGCATCCGGATTTTGCCTGGTGGCGGCAGTGGCCGTGTTCGCAGGCTATCGCGAACCGCAGCGGCCGCGCGACGCAGCAGCGTCGCCCGGACCGCAGACCGGGCTTTCGCGGCGGGAGATACTGCTCGTGCTGGTAGCGTCGCTGTCATGGGCGCTTTTTAACGCTGCCTACGTGGTATATCTCAGCTTCACACCGACCTGGCTGGTTGAGAGCGGTTACAGCGCGCTCGCGGCCGCATCAACCACCTCGGTGGCCAGTTGGCTGATGATGATCTCGGGTGCGCTTTGCGGCGTACTGGCCGATCGCACGCGCAAACCCGATCTTATCCTTTATGGCTGTACCTCGATTGCTGTCGTCTGCATGCTTTTGTTGTACAACACAGAGTATGCGTTGCTGGCCTGCATTCTGTTTGGTCTGCTCGGCGCAGCACCGGCTGGCGTGATCATGGCACTAACCAGCGAAGCGATGGACCCCTCCAATCGCGCGCTGGGCATGGGGCTGTTTTTCAGCTGCTATTTCCTGTTGGTAGCACCGGCACCGATACTGGCCGGCTGGCTGGTCGACCAGAATGCCAGCAGCTGGCCGGCGCTCTTGTTCGCGGCCGGATTGTTCGCCGCCACCGGTGCCGCCTATGCGGGATTCAGGCTATCGCAAAAGGCGATTTCAGCTGCCTGAGCACTATCGCTGCATGGCGTAATCTCTTCTCGACAAAGGTGTGTGATAGATTCCGAACGGAGCGGAACGGCTCAATCACCCATTGCATGCAACCAGTTGAGATTTGACTATGTCTGGCAAAATGTTAACGAGCTTTGGGGCAGCGCTGCTGTTGGTCGGTTGCTCAAGTGGTGGCAATTCCGATACACCACCAGCCACAATCGATTTGAATGGCAGCTGGCGGAGCGCTTGCGACGAGGCCGATACTGCTCAGGCGCTGGTGGACACGGTCTATTTCTATCGTCAATTAACGATAAATGGCGATACCATCGATGCGACCGCTTTGCCATTCAGTGACAGTGATTGTGTTACCGCATTTACCGGTGCATATCAGTTTTCGGGTTTCAGCGGGGGCACTTATACCCTCGGGCAGGCTTTCACCACAGGTTCCGGTTTAACAGCCTATCCCGTCACTCTTACAGGCAACGATACAGTGGTGATCGAGAATATCATCGGCCGAATCGACAACACCCTGTATTTCGGCTTCGACCCGTTAATCGACTCCGTGGGTTCAGCTGCGCCAACCGAACTCGATCTGGAAGACGGTTATCAGCTGCAATAGATCCGCAGTGACAGCAACCGGTGTTCAGAAAGGTGGCAGGGTGCGCAGAATCCGGGCGAAAACGCGATTAGCCTTCGGATGAGCGTCGTTGAGCACCGGATTCATTACACATTTGCAGGATATTCCCCTGCGTGTAGATGTAACTGGGAATGGCGATAAATTTTTTGTAGCGTGTCCGGCCGCTTTTAGAACCCGGACCGCTAATGCCGAATTTTAGATCATGCGAGCGTTAATCAGTACCCACAATTCCGCACTTTGCCTGCGGATCGCATTCATTTTCACATTGGCTGGTTTGCTGTTTGCCTGTAGCTCCTTTGCCTCTGATCCGCGCCGAAGCCTGAACGGATATCCTGCTCGATTTCAGGCCTATGTACTGCTCAACGATCTATACGCCGAACTGCGGGATTTTGAACAACTGCTACGAGACAACGGTGTTGCCGGGGTGGTGCCGGTTGATCAGCTCTGGCTGCAGGGAACCGAGTGGCAGTCACGTCAGCACTCAGCCTACGCCATGGCACCGCGTGAGCACTGGCCCGCGATGGTCAGGACGCTGCGGTTTGTAAAACATGAGTTATTGCCGATCACCGGACCAGTCGAGGTGCAATCGGGATTTCGCACCGCGGCCTACAACCTTGCCGCGGGCGGCGCTTCACGCAGCAAGCACATGGAGTTTTCCGCGCTCGACCTGCGGCCAGTGCGCAAATACCCCCGCGCTGTGCTGCACAAGCGTCTCAAGAGCCTGTGGCATCGACGTGGCAAACAGTGGGGCCTGGGTCTGGGTTTGTACAGCGGAGTTCGATTTCACATTGATACCAGCGGATATCGCAGCTGGTAGTTAGTAATCCACGCGCCCGCGTGATTGCTTAAGCTGGCCCCTTTTGGTCTTGCTGTCCATGCGGCGTCGCACCGATCCCTTGCTGGGCCGAGTGGGGCGGCGTGACTTCTGCACAACGGCCGCGTTTTTTACCATTTCCTGAAGCCGCTGCAAGGCATCGTCGCGATTTTGCTCCTGGGTGCGAAATTGCTGCGCTTTGATCACGATCACGCCATCGTTAGTGATGCGATGGTCGCGCAATTTCAACAGGCGCTCCTTGTAGAAATCGGGAAGTGACGATTGCCGAATATCGAACCGCAAGTGGATCGCTGTCGAGCTTTTGTTGACCTTCTGCCCGCCCGCGCCCTGGGCGCGAATGGCCGTCAGCTCGATCTCGTGTTCCGGAATGTGGGTATTGCTTGAGATTTGCAGCACTGCGTTTCCCGGCTGTTGTGTGCCCGACTTGTCGGCCATAGCGGCCAGTTTGCCATTGCCTGAATTTTGCTGCCCGAATAGTGGAAGCAGTGCTCAGGCAGAACCATCGAGTGTGAGCAGCGTATTGTACAGATCCGGTCTGCGATCGCGGTAGACACCCCAGACTTTGCGATGATGGGCAATCTCATCCAGATCAAAAGTCTGGCACAACACGGTTTGATCGTGTCGATTGGCTTGCGCAACTTTCACACCGGTGTGATCTGATATGAAAGACGAACCATAAAAATCGAGCGTCACGGCCGGGTCGAGTGTGGCGGCTTCAGTGCCAATTCGATTCGCGGCGATCACCGGCACTATGTTTGCCGCCGCGTGTCCGCACATGGCGTTTTGCCAGTGGGCAGCGGAGTCGAAAGTGTTGTCGTAGCCGGCGGGTTCGGAGCCGATTGCGGTTGGGTAGAGCAGCATCTCGGCGCCCTTTAGCGCCATGCAGCGTGCCGCTTCGGGAAACCACTGATCCCAACAGATTCCCACCCCCAGCCTGGCGTAGCGCGTGTTCCACACTTTGAAACCGGTATCGCCAGGGCTGAAATAGGATTTCTCCTGATAGCCCACGTCGTTGGGGATGTGTGATTTTCGATAGCGTCCCAGCACACTGCCATCAGCGTCGATCATCGCCACCGTATTAAAATGAGCGCTGCCCGCGCGCTCGAAAAAGCTGATCGGCAGAACCACCTCGAGCTCGGCCGCCACCTGCTGCATGCGGGCAATGGTGGAATTGCTTTCAAGCGTGGTCGCAAGCTCCATGTGATCGTGGTTCTGCTCAATACAGAAGTAGGGCGTCTCGAACAGCTCCTGCAGCAGAATGATCTGCGCACCCTGGCCTGCGGCTTCACGCACCATCGCTTCGGCGCGCGCAACATTTTTGGCAATATCCCATTCACAGGCCATCTGCGAAGTTGCCACGGTAACTTTTCTCATCGCCGGATTGTTCAGCCGTGCCGAACAGATGTCAAACCTGCTATGGTCGGCGCTGGCTTGAACTTGTGATTAACGGTGTCGCAATACGAGAATATCAAGGGGCTTTTGTTCGACAAGGACGGCACACTGTTCGGGTTTCGCGAATCGTGGGGCATATGGTGTGAGCGCGTGTTGGCCGATCTGTGCGGCGATGATCTGCCGTTGCGTCAACGTCTGGCGCAAGCGGCGGGCTATGACATTACAGCGCGCGAATTTCTGCCGGGCTCGTCGATCGTCAATGCCGAGGCCAGTGAGACGAATCGCATCTGGGCAGATTTGCTCGAAGATAAAACGCTGGCGGATGTCAACGCCGCCGGCCTGCTCGCCCTGCAGGATCTTCCGCTGGTGCCGGTAACGGATCTCAATGCCTTATTGCAACGCCTTCGGGCATCCGGTCTGAAAACCGGCGTCGCAACCAACGACTACGAATCCGGCGCGCACAGTCAGTTGCAGGAAGCAAAAGTCGATCACCTGTTTGATTTCGTCTGCGGATTTGACTCAGGCTTCGGTTCCAAACCCGGGCCGGGCATGATCCACGCGTTTTGCGAGCGCACCGGACTTGCGCCCGAGCAGGTCGCCATGATTGGCGACAGCACCCACGATCTGCACGCCGGAAAAAGTGCCGGGGCAGGCTTGTGTATCGGTGTACTGACCGGGCCGGCAAGCCGCGACGATCTGGTGGATCATGCGGATCTGGTTATCGATAGCATTGAGGCGTTGCCGGGTTTGTTGCGGTTGTAGCGTGGAGTGGGTTGCTCGAACCCCACACCGAGCCCTCGTAGGTCGGGCCACAGCGAAGCGTCGCTGCGCGTGCCCGACGTAACGTATTTTCGGTATGACACGTGCCCTCACGGCATTGTTGGGCACGCAATCCAGACAGCGTTGGTGGATTGATGATTGTGCGGGCATTGGATAATCATCAACCGAATCGCTGGCTTTGCCCAACCTACAAAAGCCTTGCGCGACGTACCCGTGCACTACACCGAACCCCCGTAGGTCGGGCCGCAGCATCGCGGCGCGCAGCGTGCCCGACGTAACGTATATTCGGCATGACACGCGCCCTCACGACATTGTTGGGCACGCAATCGTGACGGTGGTGATGGATTTATCGCTGTGCGGGCATTGGA
>CAKZSB010000271.1 GCA_937920585.1 uncultured Granulosicoccaceae bacterium
AAGTATCACATTCCGGTGATGATCGCACCGCACTCTTATAATATCTGGTGGTCTGGAGTAAACCCCGAGTGAGCGCAAAACTTGCGGTGTCGCGGCGCATTCGTGCAACGCCCTATACGCCGCGGGTTGAAGCGCTCGGTGTATCGGATTATTCGGTCGTCAATCACACCGTGTTGCCGAAAGGCTTTGGCCGCAGCACCGCCGATGACTACTGGCACCTGCGCGAACACGTGCAGATCTGGGATGTCAGCTGCCAGCGGCAGGTGCAACTGCGTGGTCCGGATGCGGCAAAACTTGCACAACTGATGACACCGCGCAATCTGCAGACGGCAATAACGGGCCAGTGTCTGTATGTTCCAATCATCGACAACAACGCCGGCATGATCAACGATCCGGTACTGCTGAAACTGGCCGATGATCACTACTGGCTGTCGATAGCCGATTCCGATGTCGCGCTATGGGCCGGTGGCATCGCGCAGGGTATGGGGCTTGATGTCACAGTCGATGAACCTGACGTTGCGCCACTGGCTATCCAGGGACCAAAAGCAGAAGACCTGATGGCACAAGTATTTGGAGAGGCTGTCCGCGCGATCGGATTTTTCAAATTTCACTACCTGGATTTCAAAGGCGAACCACTGTTAATCGCACGCTCCGGCTATAGCAGGCAGGGTGGCTTTGAGATCTATCTGCATAAGCCGGACCTGGCGCTGTCGTTGTGGGATACGCTATGGCAGGCCGGACAAGCGTTCGACATTGCGCCTGGCAGCCCCAATCTAATCGAGCGTGTCGAGGGTGGATTACTCTCGTATGGCAACGAATTTACCCGCGCCAACAATCCACTGGAGTGTGGGCTGCAGGCCTACTGCAACGTCGATAAAAATACCGACTACATTGGCCGCAGCGCACTGCAAAAAATTATAGGCGAAGGCCCATCGCAACAGATTCGCGGCGTGCTGTTCGACGGATCACCCTGCCCGCCGTGCGCATCGACCTGGCCACTGCAGGCCGATGGCGATGACGCCGGCTATATCACCACGGCGATCTGGTCACCACGGTTCAGACAAAACGTTGCGCTGGGCATGCTGGGTAAACGTTACTGGAGCCCGGGCCAGAAAGTGAGCGTACACAGTGCCGACGGACAGATTCGGCATGGTACAGTGACATCACTGCCATTTGCCGACTGAAAAGTCACCGGCAGCCCATCCATGAGCCACCGGAGGAATCTCATGAAGAAAAGCATCACTTTGCTGCTTGGCCTGTTGCTGCCTTTGATAGGCAATGCGGCCGACTACCCCGAACGCGATATCACTTATCAAATCACCTTCTCCCCTGGCGGCGGCTCGGATATTCGCGCGCGTGCCCAACAGCCGATGCTGGAGGAAAAGCTCGGCGTGAAAATGCAGATTCAATACAAACCCGGCGGTGGCGGCTCACTCGGCTGGGCGAATATGGTCAAGCAAAAGCCCGACGGCTATTTCATGTCCGGCATCAACATTCCGCACATCATTTTGCAGCCGCTGGCGCGTGACAACGCCGGCTATGAAACCGAACAGATCGAGCCGGTGGTGTTGTTTCAGCAAATCCCGTTTGGCCTCACCGTACTGGCCGACTCGCCGTTTCAGACGCTCGAAGATCTGGTCGCCTACGCCAAAGAAAATCCCGGTGCGGTGACCGTCGGCGGATCCGGCAGCTGGGACGCCACCCACATTGCGCACCTGCAGTTTGAAAAGCTGGCCGGCATCAAGATGACATACATACCGCACAAAGGCGGCAAGCCAAAGCAAACTGCGCTGCTCGGCGGCCACACCATGGCCAGCTGGTTTGGCACCAGTGAATGGCTGCCGCACGGCGACAAAGTGCGCAACCTCGCCGTCGCTACTCAGGAGCCGGTCGAGACCAATCCCGATCTGCCGACGTTCAAATCGAAGGGCTACGAACTTTATTCATCGGTCTATCACGGCGTTGGTGTACCGCAGGGCACACCACCTGAAGTGATTGGCAAGCTGCAGGATACCTTCGTTGAAATCGCCAGCAGCGCAGACGTGCGCGCACAAAAGCTGAAAAGCGGCATCATCCCGATCGCGATGCCGGCAGCCGAGGCCAAGGCGCTAATCAACGATCGCGTCGGCGCCTGGGCACCGATCGTTAAGGAATTCGCCAAATAGGCGTCAGCCACTGTGCTCGACGGACTAATCGCAGGCGCCGGGCACATCTTTGTGCCCGGCAATCTGCTGTTTCTGTTTGCCGGTACCGCGCTGGGTATCGTGTTCGGCGCGATACCCGGTCTCACCGCGACCATGGGTCTCGCGCTGCTCGTACCGTTCACCTTTTCGATGGAGCCCGCCAGCGGTTTGATCATGCTGGCCGGTATCTACGTCGGCGCGATGTACGGTGATTCGGTACCCGCTATCCTGATCAATACCCCGGGCACCCCGGCCGCCATCGCCACCACCTTCGATGGCTATCCGCTGGCGCAGAAGGGCATGGCGCAGCACGCATTGGTCGCCGCCGCCTTCGCGTCGTGTTTCGGCAGCCTGCTCGCCTTTGCCGTGCTGGCCGCAGCGGCCGAGCCACTGGCCGAGATGTCGCTGGTGTTTGGACCGGCAGAGTATTTCTGGCTCGGTATCTTCGGGCTGACCATTATCTCCGTACTCTCGAGCGGTAATCTAATCAAAGGCTTTGTCACCGCCACCATCGGCCTGTTGTTGTCGACGGTGGGCATGGCGAGTCTGGCCGGCGACGTACGGCTGACCTTCGGCTTTCCCGAGTTGCAGGGTGGCATCGGCCTGGCCGGTGCGCTGATCGGCTTTTTCTGCCTGCCTGAAATTCTTTCCAACGTGATCGGCCGACGCCGCAACACCTTCGCCGGTGAGCAGGTTAAACCCTCAATCAGCATTATCACCAGCACCATTATCGACTTAATCAAACGCCCTGTACTGATGGCGCGTTCAGCGCTGATCGGCCTGGTAGTGGGCATAGCACCCGGTGCCGGCGGCAATATCGCCAGCATGGTCTCTTACAGCGAGGCACGCCGCTGGGAAAAGAACAGCGAAGAATTTGGCCACGGTACCACGCGCGGTGTCGCTGCCTCCGAGGCTGCCAACAGCGCCATGGCACCCGGTTCGATGATCCCGCTGCTGACACTGGGCATTCCGGGCTCACCACCGGCAGCGGTCATCCTTGGCGCGCTGATGCTGCACGGCATGCAGCCCGGCAACGACCTGTTCGCGATTTACGCCGATGTTACGTACGCGTTTATAGGCGCACTGGCTATCGCGTCCGTTGCGGTATTGATTCTGGGCACACTGGGCTCGTTCGTCTACGCCAGAATTATCAATCTGCCGTCCAGCGCGCTGGCGCCGGTCATCCTGTTGATGACGGTGATGGGCTCCTATGCCATCCGCAACAATATGCTCGATGTCTGGGTGATGCTGATATTCGGCATCATCGGCTTTGCTCTGCACCGGCTCAACTATCAACCGGCGCCGCTGGTACTGGGGTTCATTCTGGGCCCGTACATTGAAAACGGGCTGGTGCAATCGATGATGATTGGCGGCGCCTCCGGCAGCGTGCTGACCTACATGACCACCCGCCCGATCAGTCTGGTGCTGATTGCACTGTGCATCATCAGTGCTTTATGGCCGCTGCTCGCCGCGCGTCGCCAAAAAAAGCAAAACTCCGACAATAGCGACAACGCTCCAGCCCGCGCTATCAATACGGATCGCGTCATGGGCATCACGATGCTGATACTGGCAGTGATCGTCTTTGCCGCTACTCGAGATCTAAGCCGATTCGGTGGCATCTTCGTTCACTACTGTGCCGGTGTGGCGGCGGCACTGGGTGTGCTGATTCTGCTCAAGAGCTTTGTCTGGCCGGACCTGCAGATATTTTTCGAGAATGCCAGCGAGTGCCGCCGGGTAATTATTGGTATCGCCGTCATCGCCGCCTACCTGACGCTGATTCCACTAACAGGCTTTCTGCTGGCCAGTATTGTGTTCTATTTCTTTGTCCACTCGATGTTGCGCGAAGAACACGACACCCTCACTCGCCGGCTGAAAAGTGGCGCACTGGCAGTCGCTGTGACCGTCACCATGTACGGACTCTTTCACGAACTGCTGCACGTGCCATTGCCACGCGGCATACTGTTCGGCTGAATTTTCACCTGCGGTTGCTAACAGCCGATATCGTCGCCGCAGACCGGGAGCGAGAAACGGTAATTGAACGCTCGCAAGCAGCGCGGCAGCGCTAATCAAGCGCGCGTTTGGGGGAGAGAGGAAGGTGTGACGTCAGCACGTTTCGGCTGTCCAATGATGTTCGGTTCAAGCCGTCTAGTAAATTTGATCCGAAATTTGGCTGACGCCACATCACCCGGACCATGCAAAAACCGTTACCAATGCGCAAATAGTGTCCGCCCAGGATTGCAAAATAACCGCCCCGTCACACCGGGATAGCGACCTGAATCGCACTATTCCTGATCTATGAATTCCGTTCACAGCTGAGGTGCTGTGACAGATTATTGTCGCCGACCGGCTTTCTACCTATCATCACTTACCACCCCCAGGTATCAAGTAGTAAACGTTGTTTTGGTACGTCAGGCGGCAACCGGTAAACCCGCGGGCGCAAAGCCCGTCCCGCCAGACCTCGTCAATCAGTATGCCGAACTGATGACAGGGTCAATCGAGGGCTTACCGAGCATCGGGCAAGTGCTGGCATCCGCCACCGGCACAGACGGACTCCGCCCATAACCGGCAACGTAAATGCCGGAGCTTGTACACAAGGGCCCACACGCGTGTGGGCCCTTCCCCCTCTTGAGCTCTCACCCAGCCAGATCGTTCACAAGATTCGCGCTCCACTCACCATCCCGACCGATTCCGCAACCCGATGCGGTGCTGTGGGGAGCAGGCGATATTTGTTAAAGTAGCCGAACCTCTCGCGCTACAGCAATGCCCCGGAAACCCTATGCTGATTCTGGTCTCACCCGCCAAGACACTGGACTTCGAAACCCCGCCCGCCTTCGCCGACAACACTCAGCCTGTACTGCTCGATCATTCAGAAGCACTGATCAAGGAACTGCGCCCGCTAAAGGCCGCAAAACTCGGCAAACTAATGAACATCAGCAGCAAGCTCGCCGAACTCAATGCCCAGCGATTTGCCGACTGGAGCACCCCGTTCACACCGGATACGGCCAAACAGGCGATCTACGCTTTTCAGGGAGACGTGTACATCGGCTTGCAGGCCGATTCCATGGACAAGCGAGACATCAACTTCGCACAAAAGCACTTGCGCATCCTCAGCGGTCTTTATGGCGTACTCAGGCCGCTGGATCTGATGCAGGCCTACCGCCTCGAAATGGGCACACGCTTTGCCAATAAACGTGGCGCCAATCTGTATCAGTTCTGGAGCGATCATGTCACCGATTCACTCAACGAAGAACTGCTGGCCCAAAAGAAACCCTTTGTACTGAATCTGGCTTCAAACGAATATTTTAAAGTGGTCAACCGCTACCAGTTGAAAGCCGATGTTATCAGCCCGGTTTTCAAGGACAAAAAGAACGGCGAGTACAAGTTAATCTCGTTCTTTGCGAAAAAGGCACGCGGCATGATGTCACGCTATGTGATCGACAACCGAATCAAAAAACGCGAAGACCTCACCGGCTTCGACACCGCCGGCTATCGCTTCAATCCGAAGCTTACTAAGAACCCCGACGAGCCGGTTTTCACTCGCGACAAACCACCGACAGCCTGAACCGGCTTTTCCTTGTGCTCGCAAGTAACGCTGGCGATTAAAATGCAAAACCCGATACTCGAACCGGCAGTGCAGCTTCAGGGCACCGGCGATGACCATACCGATCAGGAAGTTCGCCTGGCCAATCGCAACAGCGGCATCATGCTCGAGATGCTGCGCCACGATATTACGCCCGCTGGCGCTCACTACCTGCTAAATCATTTCGACGTACCCTACGTGGCTGACGCCACACAATGGTCACTGCGCATCGATGGCCTGGTCGATCAGCCCATCGAACTGACGCTCGAAAAACTGCAGACTCTGCCTGCCGTCAGCAAACGCGTAACGCTGGAATGCGCCGGCAACGGCCGCGGGCTGCTAACCCCCAGGCGCCAGAGCATGCCCTGGCGCTACGAGGCAGTGGGCAACGCCGAATGGACCGGCACCCCGTTGAAACAACTGCTCGAGCAAGCCGG
>CAKZSB010000272.1 GCA_937920585.1 uncultured Granulosicoccaceae bacterium
GAGCGCTTTGACGATGCTCTCGCCGTTGCGAACGCCGCTGTCGAACAATAACGGAAAGCTCTCGCCCACAGCGCGGCGAATCGCGGGCAATACGTTGATGGCCGGTGGCGCGCTGTCGAGTTGGCGTCCGCCGTGGTTGGAGACGTAAATGGCGTCGGCGCCGGCATCTCGAATGGTTATGGCATCGTCTGCCGACAACACGCCTTTCACAATCAGCTTTCCCTGCCACCGTTCGCGAAGACGATGCAGGAAATCGTGATCCACTTTGCCACGGCTTTCGTTGCGCACGAAAGCGCCCTGGCCGTTATCTGCGGCAAAGTTGGCGGTGCGAGGGATGCCTTTGACCAGTGTTTCTATCGACCAGCGCGGGTGCAGGGCGAAGTCGATAAATTGCTTTGGCCCGATTTTGATGGGTGTTTTAAATCCGTTTTTCTGATCGCGCGGCCGCGGTGCGACCTGCGGTACATCGACGGTGAGTAGCAAGGCTTTGCAGCCGGCACTGGCAGCACGATCAACGAAGTTCATGGCCAGATCTTCGGATTGCCCGACATAAAGCTGAAACCAGAGGTTATCGGCGGCGACGCTTGCCATATCCTCGATGCTGGTGGACGATGCTGTGGAGAGGCAAAGCGGAATATTGTAGGTGCGTGCAGCGCGCGCCATCGCCAGGTCGGCGCCGGCACGCGTAAGGTTACACATACCCATCGGCGCGATGCCGAAGGGCAGGTTCCAGTCGTGATCCAGGAACCGGGTTCGCTGATGGCGTCCTTCCACATTAACCAGCGTGCGTGGTTGCAGGCGAATGGCTTCGAGTGACTCGCGGTTCAGTCGGCAGGCGGTCTCGCTGCCGGTGGCGCCATCGACAAAATCGAAAATCATGCGCGGCAGGCGCATTTTGGCGATTTGTCGGGCGTCGTCGATTGAATGGATGTTCACTGCCATCGGGTTCCTGAGGTTCCGGGCGTTGCTTCAGGTGAAATGGTAGTTGGGTTAATTTGCGTCGGCGAAAAAAACCTGTTGACCTTCTTCCGGTTCAAAGCGCTCATCCCGCCACACCAGTCGACTGGGGCCGGGGATCGCGCGTTCGGCGACCGGATGGGTCGGGTCGCCAGGGTAGGCCAGTACGCGCTGGTCATCAGCGTGTTTGAAAACATGTGGCTGTACTGTGCCCGGTGTGGCCTCAACTGCCATTTTCAGGATTTCATCAACGGTTTGATAGGGCAGCAGCCCGGCCAGGGTCATGATTTGTGGTGGCGCGAGGGTGATGTCTCCTGCGTAGTAGGCGCGCAATGCATCGGCGGCGGTAAACCAGCCGCTGTCAGTGGCTTCCTCGCCATCGTGTACGGCGGTTTGGCCGTCAGGCATTCTGGCGACGAAAAATCGTGCATCGAAACGTTTGCGCATCATGGTTGGCGTGTTGGGGGTGATCCAGCGCGAAATTGGCACAATCTGGTCTGTCGCTACGGTGACACCGGTTTCTTCTTGTGTTTCACGTGCGGCTGCAACAAACAATGCGGCGGCACGTGATTTTGGCAAATCTGGTTCATTCAGCAACACATTGGCGTCGCCGGCCAGTTTGAGTGCATCGATTTTCTCGGCCGTTTCGTCTTCATCGTCGAGTTTGCCACCGGGGAATACATAGGCATTGTTCATCACCGTATGGCTGTTGCCGCGGCGCAGCAACAGGATTTCCGGTTTGCTGTTTTCGCAATCGCGCATCAGCACAATGGTTGCAGCGTCGCGGGGTGGTGTGTCGACGGTTTCGTTGTTGAGTATGTCTGACATTTTTTTGTTGAGCCTCTACTGGCGTATTTTGTAACCGGTTTTAAACATCCACCAGACGATCCCCAGGCAAATGGCCAGAAACAGCAGGATCATCGACAGGCTCAGTCCGACACTGACATCTGCCACCTCAAAAAAGCTCCAGCGAAAGCCGCTAATCAGGTATAGCACCGGATTGAACAGGGTAACGGTCTGCCAGGCGGGCGGCAACATTGATACCGAATAGAAGCTGCCACCCAGGAACACCAGTGGTGTGATAACCAGCAGTGGAATCAGTTGCAGCTTTTCAAAGTTATCCGCCCAGATACCAATGATAAATCCGAACAATGCGAAGGTAATGCAGGTCAGGATGAGAAACGACAGCATCCAGATCGGGTGGGCGATTTGCAGATCGACGAATAGTCCTGCGGTAGCCAGGATGATAAAACCGATAATCAGTGATTTGGTGGCGGCGGCGCCCACGTAACCGATCACCACTTCTACAAAAGACATTGGTGCCGAGAGTATTTCGTAAATGGTGCCGGTGAATTTTGGAAAATAGATACCAAACGAAGCGTTTGAAATACTCTGTGTCAGCAGTGATAACATCATCAGCCCTGGTACGATAAACGCGCCGTAGGAGATGCCCTCAACGCTCTCGATTCTGGAACCGATGGCCGCGCCAAAAACCACAAAATAAAGTGAGGTTGAAATGACGGGCGAGGCGATACTTTGCAGTAGCGTATTCCAGGTACGCAGCATCTCGAATTTATAGATGACTTTAATGGCGTGCCAGTTCATGAGTCGGAAACCAGGTTGACGAAAATTTCCTCCAGTGAACTCTGTGAGGTATTGATATCGCGAAGTGACAGGCCGGTATCGTTGAGTGCCTGAAGCAATGCGGTGATACCGGTGCGTTCGCGACGAGTATCGTAGGTGTAGGTGAGCTGATCGCCAGTGTCCGACAATTGCAGGTCGTATTCTGCAAGCGCCGGCGGGACTTCTGTTATCGCCTGGCGCAAGTCGATCGTCAGGCGTTTGTTGCCCATCTTTTCCATCAATGCAGACTTCTCTTCTACCAGCAATAACCGGCCATCACTGATCACGCCGATTCGATCGGCAATTTCCTCTGCCTCTTCGATGTAATGGGTGGTGAGAATGATGGTGACGCCTGATTCGCGCAATTCATTGACCAGCGCCCACATCTCTTTGCGCAATTCCACGTCGACCCCGGCGGTAGGCTCATCGAGAAACAGAATGGCCGGTTGATGTGACAAGGCCTTGCCGATCAGGACTCGACGCTTCATGCCACCGGACAGCGTCATCAGTGTGCTATCGCGCTTTTCCCACAGCGATAGTTGCCTGAGGGTTTTTTCTATGTGCGCCGGATCGGGCGGATGGCCATGCAGGCCACGGCTGAAACAAAGCGTGTTCCATACGGTATCGAAGGCACCCAGAGTGAGTTCCTGAGGCACCAGGCCAATCATTTTGCGGGTCTTTCGATATTCTGATGCGTTATCGTGACCATTGACTTTCACACTGCCGGTTGTTGGTGTGACGATCCCGCAGATAATTGAAATCAGCGTGGTTTTTCCGGCACCATTCGGGCCGAGCAGGGCGAGAATTTCACCCTTGTCGATATCCAGACTGACACTGTCCAGCGCCTGATGGCCGGAGGCATAGCGTTTCGACAGATTGCTAACGGAGACGATGGGCTGCATGCAGTGCCTGTTAGAACGATGGATGGGCCTGTCCGCGACTGACAGCCGTATTCAGGGTAACCCGGCGATTCTATCGCACCGGGCCGGGGCTGCGGGTGTTCGGCCACAGAATTCCCGCGTGGTAATTCAGTGAGCTTGCGCGCAAATCTGTCTTTAGTGCTGCTATCGTATGGCATATAAATGGCGTGAAACGATGCGGCTGCCCGGTTAACGTGCGGCACTTAAATCTTCCACAGGGGTGGCTGTGATCACTGATCGACGTGCAGTGCTGAAGGGCTCGGCAGCGATTCTCGCGCTGGGTTGTGCCGGACTGAGCCAGTTGCTGCAGGCTCGTCAGCTTGCCGGTGACTGGCCGACCGAGGCGTTTGAAAGCGAGTCTCTCGCGCAGGCGCTCGAGCGCTTGCTGGAGGGCAGTGCGCAACCTGATAGTCTGGTGTATCTGGGCGTGCCACAGACTGCGATCAACGGCGCGGTCGTGCCGATTCGCGTGACGACCGCATTGCCCGATGTGCAAAGCATGGCGCTGCTCATACCCGGCAATGTGCGGCCGCTGATACTGCAGGCGATTATCAGTGACAGTGTAAAGCCGGTGCTGTCTACCCGGGTGAAAATGCGGCGCAGTTCAGAGGTGGTGGCAGTAGTCGAAACGCGCAGTGGCATTTTCAGCGGGCAGGCCACTATCGCGCTGGCCGAATCGTGACGGCGGCAAGCCGGTGTATTCGTAACGGGCAGGAATATGGCAACTGATACGCTGACACTGAAGAGCCGCAGACTGGGCGACGATATCAGGCTGGAAATAAGAATTCGCCACCCGATGGAATCTGGCGACCGCGCTGACAGTCAGGGGCAGATGATTCCGGCCAAATTCATCCAGAGTCTGCAGGTCAGCCTCGATGGCAGTGGCGAGAGCCTGTTCTTTGCCCACTGCGGGCGGGACGTCTCACGCAATCCCTACTTCGCGCTGGAGCTGCTGGGGATCGAAAAAGGTACCACACTGAAGGTAGAGTGGCGCGACAACCTCGACGACAGCGATAGTCGTCGAATCCGGGTGGTCTAGTGCGCTGCCAGGCAGAGCAGAGTCACGAAGTTTTATCAACACGCGTCAGTTGCGTTGACCTGACTGCAGTTTGATTTTGCTCAGCAACGTCGGGCGGTTGTGAGAAGTCTCTGCTGACTCGCTTACGCTGCCCTCATTCTGCTGGTGCGCCCTGAGCAGTTGATTCTGCAAACCGGTGATGCGTGCTTTGCTCTGGGCCAACTGGCTTTCGCTCTGTGCCAGTTGCTGCCGATAGTCATCGGGCTCGGCGACCGACTCCAGTTCCTTTATTCGCGTCTGTAGTCTCGCGATCATGTAGTCCTTGCTATCCAGCACCTCATTGACCGGGTTGCCGGTATCGCGCGGCGGAAATTCACTGGCCGGAATTTCAAGTACCGCCGTCAACTCGCCATCGGCGTTTGATGCAGGCGCTAAAGTCGACTCGAAGCCACTGCTTGACGACTGGAATTCATCTGCCGGAATGTGCAGGCGTGCTTCCGAAGTGGGTGACGGCACGCTTGATTTTGCCGCTATTTTATAGGGTGTTTCGGCGCCTTCATGGTCACTCTTCGGTGCGTCGATATCGTTGTTATAGTCGGGCTTACCGGCATCGGTGTGTTGCGTTGATCCGGATTGATCAACGTTGTTTTCGTCGTGCGGCTGCGGCGCCGGTTGATTTTCAACAGTTAG
>CAKZSB010000273.1 GCA_937920585.1 uncultured Granulosicoccaceae bacterium
TTCCCTCAACAACACCGCTGACATTGAAAGTGTCGGCAACCACAGGACCACCAGCGTCACCTTCAAAGTATTCAGCCTCGAGAACGCCGGTGTAGCTGCCGATTGCCGCCGGGCCAAACCTCACCTCTGCGGCGCATGAGGTGCCTGCCGGTACCGTGTTGAGTTCATCGCAATTGGACAGGCCAGTGAAACTGGGGCAGTTGAAGCTAGTGCCCACTATGTTGAAAGCACCTGGCGTTTGCACGTTTATCGCAACGTCGAACAGTGGCCCGCCACTGGTGTTCATGGCGGCAAAGCAGAAGGAGACGGAATTGCCCGGGCTGATAGAACCGAAGTCACCTGATGGGTCGCCGTCTGCTGCGCTGAGGCTCAGTTGTGCCTGAGCCTGCTGTCCGAACCCGAGCAGGCCGCCCAGCAGGACGATTGCCGCTGTGTACGTTAAGGATCGGCAGCCGTTAGCAGCGAAAGACGTATTCAGGCCAAAGCGGGAAAGCATGTTTCGTATCAAGTCCATCTGTTATCAACTCGGGCCTCGGGGCAGGCAGCAACAATCTCTACTCTGGTGCCCCATTGTCGTACTTTCGGGTAGTAGGACCGGTTGTAGTGCAGCGAGGCTCTGGCAAGCTTCATTCGGCAAACAACGTAAGGTCGCTGGTTTGGTGTACTGAGCCATTCAAACACATGTATGAACAGGTTGTTCAAAGCATCTGATTTTGAGAGTGATTCTTGTAGATCGATCAGTAGTTGTGTTCATCGTTCGAGGCAGAGCAATTGGGTTAAGGCTCGTTGGGAACACGACTCCCGGCCGGGCGCGCAGCGGCGTGAAAGCGCTCGACACAGTAGCTGTGGCCGCCCGGGCCTTATCTGCGAGCCTGCCTTATTGCACACGAACGGACTAACTCTCATTGTTGCCGTTTGATCGTTTCAGTACGCTGCCTAGGATTGCATGGATAAAACGAAAAAGGTATCCCTGATGAACGGTATTTTTACTGTTTGCGCGACAATCAAGTGAATAGTCCCCCGGCAGCGGCCATAAGTGCTGAGCGCGTGTTTTTGAAGCTGCAGGCTGTGGTCATACCGGTATGAAGCCGCAGCCTCGCAACGGGTAAAATTACCGCACTGTGGATGCGATTGCTGCAGACTGGCAAAGTGTGTGATACACAACTGTATCGTGTGGGCACAACAATCGGCTGTGGTTCGCACGGCACAGAACAACAATGAAAAATACTGTTTTCGCTTGAATGCAGGGATTCATGTCCAGGCGGGAAGCGAAGCGGTTGATCTGCGGTCAATTGCAGGTAAAAAACGGGGGCGTAGCTGTTATTATCAAACCGATCAACCACTCTGAAACCCTCACCGGTCATTGCTTCAATGAGTAACGAATCGAAAGAGCCCATACCCGGTTACCGAATTCTCGACAAACTCGGTGAGGGCGGATTTGCTCGCGTCTATCTGGCCGAGCAGCAGGCGCTCGAGCGTAAAGTCGCGCTGAAGGTCATGTCGCCGAAACTGGCCAACGACGTCGAGTACTGTGAGCGATTCATCCGCGAAGGCAGAACGCTGGCCAAGCTCAGCGATCACCCGGATATCGTCACTATTTTCGATATCGGGCGGATAGAAGGTTTTTACTTCATGGCGATGGAGATGTTGGGTGGCAACGACCTGAAAGACTTGCTCGGGCCCGCCGGATACGTTGAGTCACCCGAGTTCGACTCCGCCAACGACATCATTCGAACGGTCGCGCGTGCGTTGGGACACGCCCACAAGCGGGGTGTAGTGCACCGCGACATCAAACCCGCCAACGTCCTGTTCAATCATTCCGGCAAGGCGATATTGTCTGACTTCGGTATCGCCAAATCACTTCAGCAGACCGATGAAACACTCACCGCGATTGGCACGCAGATCGGTACGCCGAGCTATATGAGCCCGGAGCAATGCCGTGGCGAGGCAGAAATTGACGGGCGCTCCGATCTCTACAGCATGGGCGTGATGCTCCACGAAATGGTAACCGGCAAAAAGCCCTATACTGGCGGTGATTTCATGGCGATTTGCATCAAGCACATCAATGATCCCGTGCCTGTGTTGCCCGAGGAACACAAAGCGTATCAGCCCTTGCTGGATGCATTGATGGCCAAGGACAGGAACGAGCGCATCGCAACGGCAGAAGAATTTCTCGACTTGATGGATGCGCATTTCCCGCCCCAGCGCGGGACGGCATCGAGACAAACGGCATCTGCAAACTGGCAGGTGCCGGCGGGCATTGCGGCGGCCGTGCTGGTTACCGCTATTGCCGGGTGGTTTGGCTATCGCTATCTCAATCCACCAGAACCCGAGGTCGCGCTGCTGGCAGTGCCGAGCCCCGGATTGCCAACCGAGGTGCACGACAAAGTCCAGCGCCTGCTCGATTCCGCGCAAATGCATGAAATCGTGGGCCGCTTTGTGGCACCGCCGGGTTCCAATGCGCTCGACGCCTACAAAATGATCGTCGAAATAGATGATGCAAATGAATTTGCAATCGATGCGATCAAGCGTCTGGAAACTGAGCACGGCTCGTGAGCGGTGCGCCATGCCGGATAGTCGAGTGGCGGGTACGTTTTTACTTTTGGGTAGTGTGAATGGATAACTTGCTAATGAACAACAACCATCACGACAACGCGTTCGGGCGGTTAATGCGAGGCAGGATCGGGCACGGACTTGCCGCCTTTTCGCTTAGCCTTCTGGTCGGTTGTGTCGCCGCACCGATCGATGAGCAGACTGCCGCCGAGATGGAAAAAGTCGGCCGTGACCCCAATCGATTGCTGGTTGTTGATTGCCTGCTACCCGGTCAGGTGCGCCAATTGGGCACCCGGCTGACGTACATGACGCCACGTCGCCCGATTAAGGCATCCGCCGCCGAATGTGAGCTGCGCGGCGGCGAGTATGTAGCCTACGATCGCTCCAACTTTGCCACCTCGTTGAAGATCTGGCTGCCCAAGGCGCAGAAAGGTGACCCGGAAGCGCAAACCTATGTGGGTGAAATCTACGAAAAAGGTCTGGGAACGCAGGCTGATTTTGGTCTTGCAGCGCAGTGGTATCAGCGCGCGGCGGAGCAGGGCTTTTCCCGCGCGCAGATAAATCTGGGCTATTTGCTGGAGACCGGTCTTGGTGTTGAGCAAAACCTGACAGAGGCGATGAACTGGTATCGCAAGGCCTCCGGCATCGACGATGGCAACCTTGAGTATGTCAGTTCGGCGGAGATGGTGCGCCGCGAAAAGGCCGATGAGGAATTGGTCTCGTTGCGCGAGCGCGTGGTGACACTACAGGCCCAGCTGGACAGCCGTCAGGCCGAATTAAAGACCCAGCGCGAATCAGTTGAATCGCTGCGCAAGGCGGTTCAGGCACGGCGTGCAGAGGCCGTGGCGGCGGCTGGCACCATTTCCCGGCTGGAGTCCGAAAAACGTGATGCGCTGGCTATCCCTGGCAAGGCACTGGCGGAGATTGAAGCGCTGAAGTCGCGTCTCGCGGATGCGCAAACCGAGCAATCACGCCTCACAGATCGCCTGGCCGAGCAGCAAACTGCCACGCTTGAGGCGCGTCGCCAGTTCGCGTCGGCCAACCGTGAACTCAGTGAACAGGCAGTCGAGCTGGATGAATCGAATCGGCAGTTGTCACAGGCGCAGCTGCAAGTGGCGGATGCCGGGACCGATGCCGCGCAGCGCAAAAAGCTCGAGGCCGAGATAAAACGCCTCAGCGCTCAAATCCAGTCGCAACAGGGCGATATGGACAAGCTGCGACAGCGTCAGTCGTCCAGTTCGGCTGAATATGAATCCAGGCTGGCGGCCGCAGAGCAAACCGAGCAGCAGCTCAAAGAGAGCCTTGATCAGCGCAACGGCGAGGTGGGCGAGCTGCAGGCAAAGCTCAGTTCGGAGCAGCAGCGATATCAAACCGAGATCAAGAGCCTGCACAGCCGGCTGGGTGATAGCGAAGAGGAGCGCGAACTCGCGCTGGCGCAAACGCGGAAAATCCGTGGCGAGATAGACTCACTAAAAACGCAACTGGTTTCCGCTGAGCAGGAGGAGGTTGCGCTGCGTCAGGAGCTGAGCCAGCAGCGTATTCAAACCACCGAGGCACAACGGCAATTCGAGCAGGCTAACCAGCAACTGGCCGATCGCACCGCCGAGCTCAATCGCACAGCCCGAAGCCTGTCGGCGGCGCGCGTCGAGCTTGCCGGGACCAGTGATACCGGTTCGGCCAGACGACAACAGCTGCTGGCGGAAATCGACCGACTTGGCGCCGAGCTCGATCGCCAGCAGCGCGATGCAGAAACCTTGCGTTCACAGCAGACCGCTCAGTCCGCTCAATTCGAGGCGCGTCTCGCCAGTGCCAGAGCGACCGAGCGGCAGTTGCAGGAAAATCTGCAGGCGCGTGGTGCCAAAGTGGAGAGCCTGCAGGTTCAGCTCGAACGTCAGCGCGATCAATTCGCCAACACCGTATCGGATCTGGAATCCGAACTATCCGTCGCCAAAGCCGGTGCGGATGACTTGCTGCAGCAGGTTGATGAATTGCGCACCCAGCTCGCCACTGCAGACAACGAGCGCAATCGCGTCAGCCAGACATTGGCCGAACAGCGCCTGCAAACGGCGCGACTACAGCGCGAGTTTGCAGCGGTTGACGGTACGCTTGGCCAGAAGTCAGCGGCCTACGAAGAACTTGAGGCGCAATTGCGTGTCGCGCGGGCTGAGTTGAATGATGCTGAGATTGCCCGTGGCAGCCAGCGCACGGATTTACAGGCGGAGATAGCCCGGCTGGAACGCGATGCCGGCGAGGCAGAGCGGCAGCTGCAGGCGCTTCGCGGGCAACAGTCGGCGGAGTCGGCAAAGATTGAAGCGCAGCTACGCGATGCGCGTGCGGCGGAGCGGCAATCAGAGCAGCAGTTGGCGCAACGCAACAAGCAGCTTGACGAACTGCGTGAATCACTCAGTGCGCAACGCGATCGCTACGAGCAAAGCGTTGCCGACCTTGAAACCAGGCTCGCCGGCAGCGAGGCGCAGAACACGCAATTGCAGGGTGACCTCAACACCGCACAAAGTTCACTGGCTCAGATGCAGAGCGAGCGCAGCCGTCTCGACAACGAATTGGCCAGGCAGCAAAAGGTGCGTGAGCGCGCGGCACTCGAGCAGCGCCGCTTAACAGATCGTTTGGCAGAGGTGCAGTTGTCAGCCGGGTCAGATCGGCTTGAACTCGCCCGCTTGCGCGAACAGATCACCCGCTCCGAACGTACTCTGGTCACTGCGCAACAGGAGCAGCTGAGAGTCCAGGATCGCCTGCTCGACGTTGAGCTGGCGATGGCGGCGCAGGCAGCCGACAACCAGCAGAATACCAGCCAGCTGGAGGAGGTCATTGCCCAGCGCGAGCAGACCGTCGAGGCGCAACAGCTCGAGATCCAGCGACTGGAGGAAGAAGTTGGTACCGCCCGAGCCGCACTCGCCAATGCCAGCGGCGGCGCTGAACTCGAACAGATTCTGGCTCAGGTGGCCGAGCGCGAAAGTGCGCTGAGCTACGCGCAAAGTGAGCAGGAGCGCCTGACCGACAAACTGATGGACGTACAGCTGTCGGCGGCGAGTCGGGATCGGGAAAATGCTGTGCAGCTGGCCGAACTCGAAACAAAGCTCGCCAACAGCGAGTTGGCACTGGCGACGAAAGTAGCTGAAATTGAGGCCCTTGAAGGGCAGGTCACGCAGGCCCAGTCACAAGCCGGCCAGAACAACGCTGACAGAGTGACCAACGTAATGGCACTGGGGCCATCGATTGAAATCATCGAGCCGCCGCAGTTTGTTACACGCGGGCTGCCGACACTGCCCTGGCAGAGTCGTGGCGAGCGCATGGATATCATTGGTCGTGTCGATCCAATCACCGATGTGATCAGTCTGAAGATAAACGGTCAGCTTCAGGAGCTGAATGAGGCCGGTGTTTTTCAGTACACCCACAGCAAGGGCGACACACGTGAATTGAGCATAGTTGCCGTCACTCGCGATGGTGAGCGCAATCAGGTCGACTTCAATTTCTCAGTGCCCAGCGCACCGCTCGAAGCAGCAGTAACGACCGCGCCCACTGAACGTAAAGTTACTCCGAAAGATATTCCCGGTGTCAATTTTGGCAATTACTACGCATTGATCATAGGCAACAACAACTATCCATTGCTAACCAACCTGCAGTCTGCCGAGAACGATGCGACAGTGATCGATCGAATCCTGCGCACCAAATACGGCTTTAAAACCGAGTTGCTGCTCAACGCCACAAAGGCCTCATTGCTGACCTCGCTTAGTAACCTGCGCGAGACGTTAACCAGTCGCGACAATCTGCTGATCTACTATGCAGGCCATGGCGAGCTCGATCGCAGCAATAATCGCGGTTACTGGTTGCCGGTTGATGCGTCGCCCGCCGACAATGCCAACTGGGTATCCAACAAGTCGATTACCGATATTATCGATTCAATGAAAGCCAAACACGTGCTGGCAGTAGTCGATTCCTGTTACTCAGGCACCTTAACCAGAACGGCAGTGCCGCGTCTGCAGCAACAGCTGTCTGTCGAGCTCACAGAACGCTGGTATAAGGTTGTCACAGCTTCGCGAGTTCGCGTTGTGTTGAGTTCCGGTGGAGTGAAGCCGGTGTATGACTCACTGGGTCAATCAGATCATTCGGTTTTTGCACAGGCGTTTATTGACGAGCTGCAAAACAACGATGGCATTCTCGAAGCCTATGATCTGTACACCAGTGTGCAGCGGAGGGTGACCGTCGAGGCCAGGCAATACAACGTAGAGCAGAATCCTCAATACGCACCGATAAAACACGCAGGCCACGAGGCAGGGGAATTTTTCTTCTTGCCAGGCAAGGTGGCCTCACTGGACATTCCGGAGAATTTCCGCTTGCCGGTCGCGATGTCGAATGACCACCTGTGGCGCGTGGTCAACTGATGGTCGATTCTTTGGCGTAACAGCCATCAACGTGCGGTGCGTTCAAGCGCCGCACCGCACCGTTGCTCTGTGCTGTTTCCGTTCGCCGGTAGATGAAATTTTAATTTTTAAGTGTGTCGAGTGGACCAGGCCTGACTTTGGCTCAATCTCGATGCCTGACGCAGTGACGATCTTCTCCGATACCGGGGTCTTTTGCGGCAGATAAAAACTAGCGCCTTGCAGAGAATCCGTGGTGAAAATAGACCTTGCCGGTCGGAACGCTGGTGTTAAAAGGCAGAACAAAAAACACACTGGCAGGAGCGCCATCGTAGACCAGTTCGTCAACGTTGCGGAATCCAAACCTTGGATAGTAGTGCGGGTGGCCCACCAGGCAGCAGCCATTTGCCTTGAGGTTCTTCAGGCGAGAGATCCCCTCATTGATCAGGCTCGTTCCAATCCCGCGCGACTGGAATTCCGGCAGCACAGATACCGGGCCCAGGCCATACCAATCACTGGTACCGTCAGACATGGTGACAGGCGAGAACGCGATATGGCCGACAAGCCTTTCGTTGGCTTCAGCAACCAAAGATATTGTGAGCGCGTTTTCGGCTCTCAGAGCCTGAATGACAAATTGCTCGGTTTTATCACTGATTTCTAAAGAGGCAAATGCACTTACCGTGACGTTGGTAATGGCGGGGAAGTCGCGAGGTTGTTCATCGCGGATAGTAATCGGCGGTATGGTCATGGATGTTTTTATATCGCGGGCTGATTACGATGAGGCGACAGTATCGCACTTAGCCGCCTGGTCGCTCAAGCCAGAGCCAGTGTTGTGAAACACAGTTGCTCGTATTACTAAGGTAAAAACGATTCACGGTTTTCGATCTACAGTTGTAACAGGTTGTACGAACGAGCTATTAGAAATTGAATTACCATACGCCACGCGCACGATCGCGTTGAAAAAAAGACACTCTGAAATGAAGTCAGTTTTTTGTTTAAAAGCGGGTCTTTCGATCTTCTCTGCAGCAGGCAATGCGGCTGATGAGTATTCAGTTGGATTTGGTGTCGGGGTTCGGTATTCAGGTCTCGGTCTTAGCTTCGCACGGATAACGGATACCTCAATGGGTTATCTTTCAGTTGGCTGCCTGGGGTGGAGCAGCAACTCGCTGGCACAGGAGAGTAATTGCGGTTTCAGTGTGGGTTACCTGTCGCGGTTTTCGTTCTCTAACCCGCATATCAGCCTTGGTGTGAATTTCAATGTGAGCAACAATCGGTTTGATGGCCAGATTGATGGGTCACTGTCAGAGGTAGACGACCTCGAGTACCGATATGGTGTTGGCTTGAACTATCACTTTAACGGTATCGGCGCGAAAGGGTTGATAGCGGGTATATCGGCCTATGCGCACGATGCAAATGGCAGGAGTGAACCACGACTGGGCATAAGCCTTGGGTATCATTGGTAGCAGAGATTTCTTCGGTACACCCCGGGGCTTTGCGCATTGTATCTGCGTGCCGAATTAGCAAACGGCGGATACAAATGGAAAAGGTGTGGCGGCCTGTCAAACCTTATAGGTTTGTGGTCGATCACCTGCGGTAATCAGCGCTTCGCTGAATTTGTGTAACATTTTCTTTATACTGGGTTAATGCATTGGTATAGATATAGCCAACAGTAATTTTTTTGTTTTTCATTCAGTCTGATTGGTAAGGAGTATTGATGAACAATAAAGCTTTGTTTCCCCTGGTGGGTTGTATGCTCGCCGTCGTCCTGGTTCCTTTTCATTCAACCCCGGCGCATGCCATCGTCGATTGTGTTTCAGCCAGTAGTGACCCGGACGGTGATGGCTGGGGCTGGGAAAATGGTGAATCCTGTCTCGTAGTGCCTGTGGGCCAACCCGCGCCGGAACCCGGCACAGATCCCGATCCGATACCACCATCTACTGGTGCGCCGGTTTGCCTGCTGGCTGGAAGTGATCCGGATGGCGATGGCTGGGGGTGGGAAAATGATAGTTCCTGTCTGGTCCAGGCTGTCGAGCCAGAGCCAGGCCCGAACGGCGGTGTGGTCCCGGGTCAGTCGCTGCAAACGGCAACCCCGATTACTATAGATAGCGACGTGAGCGGGACATTTTCTACGTCAGCCGGATCTCACTGGTACCAGTTCACAATCGACCACCACAGGCCGCTTGCCGTCACTTTTACCGGTGTCGCGAGTGAATACTATGTGGAGTTACATGTGCAGTATGCAGACGGTGTTTCCGTAAGCGATGTCAGCCTCGATGGATTCTTCCGCCCGGTACATGACCAGCTGTGTATCCCTCCCGATACCTACTATGTGCAAGTCAGATCCTATGGGGAGCCAGAGGACGATGTCGATTATACGTTTACGGTGGAGTCCTCTCCGTTTACCTGCGAGTTCCCGGATTTCGCAAGCTCCAACAACGGTAGATTTGTCGATCTAATTCCAGAGGGTTACCTGTTAGTCGAAGACTATAGCTCACTGGCAGCCTATTCCCACGATGGCGTCGTACGATGGAGGCTCCCGCTGGAAGGAACAGTCGGGTTTTCAATCTTGTCGAAAGTTACCGCTGACACGATTTATGTAGCTACTGAAGGTACTTTGCATGCCATTGATTTTGAGGGAAATCTGCAGTGGAGTTATAGCATTGGCGATGATGACTTTTTCAGCAACATCTCTGCGTTGGAAGTGAGCGAAGACACCGTATATTTTGCGGAAAGCGCAACACTTTATGCATTGAACCTGAATGGCACGCCGAAGTGGATAAACAATCTGATCAACGCCCAAAGTGTCAGCGAATTGCGCTTGGGTGATAACGGCGCACTTTATGTAGTGAATGGCTCGGACACCTTATCAGTCTTCAATATTCCCTAGTGATGAACAGTTAATCCGGCTTTGTGGCCGGATTAACTTCCGCCGGTTGTTTTTATTGCTAATCGCTTGAAACGACCTCGTCACCCGCATGATTGCCAGTGTCCTCGGCCGGGGCGCGCGAACGAATAGTATGAAGCAGGGTTGCCAGTAAAACGCCGATTCCCAAACCGATGGCGCCGCCAATCATATCGACTATTATATCGACAGCGCTCGGCGTGCGTTGAAACGAAAAGACCTGAATAGACTCGGAAAACACTGCGAACACGACTACACACGCAGCTAAAAACATCACATTAACAGTCCGGTAAAACAGCCCGGCGATACAGCCGATCAATACAAAAAATAACAAGTGGCCAGATGTGCTGACAAACTCTTTGGCATTGACATTGTCCGCGAAAGGCAGATTTTCAGAAAAATTAACAGCCTCCAGGAATTTGGTCGTGGCAGAATCCGGCATCAGCATCAGTACGGCACCCAGCGCCACAACGCACAGCAGAGCAACTGACGTGGTAATCACTTTAAGTTTGGAAGAATGATTGAGAAGGAAGTGCGTAAAAACGAAGCCAAGCGTGAGAAGGGTGATCACCCAGGCAGCTAACACCGCGATTTTCAGATATCCATAGAAACTGGTTTCTACCACACGCTGTAAAACAGGGTCCTTCACGAGCATCGAGCCATTATTTGCCATCAGGCGAATCTGAAACTTTACGATAGGCATTGCGTCGGTGATTTCCACGGCAGACTCATAGACCGTCATGTCGTTGTTGCCCGTCTGGGTGGACAGTCCAAACCGTCCAAATCGTTTTTCGTTCTCATCGAAAAGCGTCATCCCGGTGTGTGCTCCCCAAACGGGCTGGTCAGTTGCACTGATCCCGGTGCTCGATGTCGCAATAGTCATCCGGTAGATACCCGGGTCCAGATTGAAGGTCCGGGTAAGTTCATGAAACGTCCACTCGGGAT
>CAKZSB010000274.1 GCA_937920585.1 uncultured Granulosicoccaceae bacterium
CATGCGCGATTCGTCATCAGGGCAGGATTTGTACAACACGGCGCAGTACGGGTGCGGCACGCGATAGACGTACTCCACCAGCATGCCTCCCTCGGCGCCGGCGGCGGCCTGCGGCTGATAAAAGCGGCAGCGGGTGGCGATAACCTCACGGCTGGACTCAGTGATTTCTACATCATATTCACGCACTTCGGTGTGCGGCTGCTCGCCCAGAATGCCCGTATGCACATAGGGAAAGTGGCCCATATCGAGAAAGTTCTCGACCGCACGCGGCGCCGACACATTCACCCCGACGGTCGCCGCGCAAACGTTGCGACGATCGGCCTCCAGATACTCCGGCAACTCGAACACCGGGTGCTCGGGCTGGCCGAGTGAAGTCCACAGATAGCCATGCGCGCTGCTCACCGGCAGTGGTTCATCGGGGACGGCACTGCGCGAGGCGGCAAAGCCTTTGGCCGGGTCGTGCCGGAACGTGATCGCTTCGTCGAGCAGCCGGGTGCGGTTCTCGCCGGGGCGAATATCCTCAACCGCGCAGATCGGGTGCCAGTGGTTGAGAATGACGGGGTCGCTACAAGCGGACATGCAAGGCCGACATGACAGAATGGACAGCTACTCTATCGCGCAGCGACGGTTGTGTAAACGGCGCATGTTCCCAACCAGCCGCGATTCGGCAAGGTGCCTGGCAGCGCGGTGCGCCTGCGGCAAAAACCGGGAAAACCAACTAAACTCTGCGGGGGCGCCAAGCGTTGGCACCACTCAAACAACATCGGTTAGCGGCTGCCATGCAGCCCACTCGGCCAATGTGAACACCTTCCGGCTAATGAAGACGGAGCAACCGCTCTGCACCGAATCACCCGAGAATTAACTGCATGGCCTGCCTGAATCAAACACTCGAATTACAAGTCGGCGAAAAAATCACTGTTTTGCCAGCACACCTGGACAACACGGCCCGCGCGTTCTTCGCCAACACCAGCCAGATCATCGCCGGCAGAAACGGCGGCAGTGCCGCAGAAACCGCTGTCTCTCCCACAGAAATCTCGATCACTGCCAACGCGCCGGGCGATACGGTTTTCACGATTCGTATGGCGGATGGCGGGAGCTGCAAGATCACCCTTCGGGTCAGCAACGAAACGGCGGTTGGTTTTCAGTGCCCGGTGCCGGCGCGGGTGATTGAGCATGTCGCTCAGTCGGGTGCGCTGTGCGTGAGCTGGGATGATCTGGGGCTCAATGCTGAAACGACTCTCGCAAGGCCCACACTGACGCCACCGACATCCTTTTCATTCAGCCGCACCGAGGCGCCATGTGCGATACGAATTGAAAAACGCGCGATGGACCGCTTCAACATCGGCGACAGCATTGTTATTCGCTATCAGGGTTCGCAGAACGGCCAGACCAGCTCCTGTGAGGCGAGCATACGCGTGGTGGCACAGGACCTGGCGCTGCCGGTGATTGATCAATGTGTTGGCGGCAAAGTTAACCTCACCGCCAACACGCCGTTTCAGCTGAGTGTCAGCAACGCCCGCGATCCGGTGACCACGCTGTGGAGCTCACCTGACCCGGAACTGAAATTCAGCACACCCGAACAGACCAGCACCATGGTGACGGCGAACAAGACGGGCAGCTTCACGATTAACGTCGAATGTTGCTTCGACGAACTGACGTAGAGTATCGATCGATATGCCACACAAGACAGCAACCAACAACAGCGCGTTCCATCGAATCCAGATTGGCGATCGCGTCTATATGACGAATTTATTCAACGCCGGTGCAGGCGGCATCGCAGACATTAATTCCGTCTCTGCCCGACTTGATATCGGTGTGAACAATTGCCCGGCGATTGGTGATGACGATGAGTTTGCCTCATTCGATGCCTGCCATATCAGCTGCGACACCGCAGGCGAATTTAAAATCAGTTACACCGGCCAGATCGGCGATACGGCGGGCGGCGTGCGCGGGTTTCCCGCCGTGGTGCTGGGCAGCGCCGGCGGCCGCAATGAAACCTGGGGTGTGCCCTGTAATTCAATTGGTATTCTTTATAACAAGGACAACACCAGCGGCAGCAGAGGTTTTCGCGCCTGGCGCGATTTCGTGGCCAACCCGAACAGTGCAAACCCGGATGATCAGCGCTCGCATATCTATGATCTTGAAGATGCGCGACGCGCAACGGGCTATCCGGCAATGGCAGCCGACCTGCCCTCAACCACGATCAGCATCGTGGCGAGAGACTGTGGTGACCCCGCGACCGTAAACGGTTTCATTGATACCTACTGGCACGATGTCAGCGCCAATGGCAATACACCTGTGGCGGCTAACGGTATCAAGCTGCAGGATCTGGCGGGCACCATCAACGGTATCAATGGTCGCTGCACGCGGATGTGGAATCTGAACTTCTGGTGGGATCACCCGGACCCTTCTTCTGAGATGTCCACCCGGCGCTTTACCGGCGGCAGGATACTGGGGGTTCAGGCAAGTAACACGCGAAGCGCCGGCAACAACAAGGTGCGGATCGATGGTCGCAGCCAGTATATTGCGATTAAGTGGGAGAAAGGCGGCAACAATAATTTCTTCTATGTTGCCTTTGTTTTTACCCCGAGCAACAAGCAACCGGTAATCAACTATAACGCTTATGCCGACTACGTTTTGAGTGATGATTTCTGGAACGACATTCTAGCAGATAGCTATGCACAGGCGATTATTCGCACGATGCAAAACCCGCAATCTCCCGATCCGCTGCTGCAGACTTCCGGAAATAGTGCCAAAGCCGTAACCGTGCGGCGCCCGGATACAGCATTCGCGGTTGATTCTATTCAGGTGGGAACCGAGATGTGGGGCACCGATGCTGCAGGTACGACCGGCGCCACTTGTTTTTCGCGGCTGGATATCGACACCGGGCCGAATCGCAAGCTGGTGTGCAAACGCACCAGCTGTAACGCCGTCGTTAGCTAAAATTCAGCTTACGAGCCTCTCTGGTCAGCGCAGACTGCTGCGCTGCCATCCCCATCTGCACCGCACGCCAGCCATCTTCCAGGGTGACTTCCGGCGCGCCGTTGCCAAGGGCTACCTGCTGAAATTTCTGGTGCTGATAAAACGTTGAGCCGTGGTGATCACCGGCGACGAGTAAATGCGGCTCTACCTCGATCTCGATTTCCGTGGGCCCTGCCGGGCTACGCGGGCTGATCACGATTTTGGGCACCGGCGGCGGCCCCAGATGCTCGGCCCAGAAGCGCGTCGGCCCGGGAATCAGGCACTCGATTTTGCCATTTTTGCCAACCGCACAAATTTCCTCCTGATATCTCGATCCTTCGGCGAACATGCAAAGCTCCAGCAATGCGCGCGCACCGCTGTCGAAATCGATCAGGGTGTAGGCGTTGTCGATAATATCGGGCGTTTCACCGTGATAGGACTCATCGAGATGATTATGTGACTGCGCGGCACTGGCCATTATGTTGATCGGCTCGGCGCGCAGGATGAAACGCATCAGATCGAAAAAGTGGCAACACTTTTCCACCAGGGTTCCACCGGAATAACGATTGAACCGGTTCCAGTCATTCACCTTTTCCAGAAAAGGGAAGCGATGCTCGCGAATACTAAGCATGGTTATTCCGCCGGTGACCGCTTCAGCACGACGAATAAATTCGGCCAGCGGTGGCATGTAGCGATATTCCATCGCGACCCAGACGGGCGCCGGGTAGTGTTCCTGCAACGCTTTAATCGCAGCCGCATCCGCAGGATCGGTGGACAACGGTTTTTCGACCAGCACCGGTAATGGCCGAATGGCCGCGATGGCCTGCAGATTTTGAATGTGCACAAAGTTGGGACTGGTAATCACCAGACAATCGAGAGGCTCTATCGCGAGCAGCGCATCGATAGAATCGACCATGGTGGCCTCGGGCGCCAGCTCGGCGGCAGACGCGCGCATTGCCGGATCGGGCTCGAAGATGGCGGCGATTGCCGTATCCGACAGCAGACGGATATTGCGTATGTGCTCCTGCCCCATCATGCCGCACCCGACCAGACCGTAGTTCAAAGTACTCAAATCGTTTCCTGAAGGTGTACATAGATCAAAGAGACTGCGTGGACAGGCCGGATAGCTGAGGCATCGGCCTGCGCAGGCTGTTAGCACAATTGTCGCACGCAACATCCGATCCCGACCAGTTCAGCAGCCGCCGGGTCTGTCAGCCGCCGAGCACACGAATTGCGCACTGCCCCCTTGGTTTCTGGCGCATCTGCCGTTATAGTTATTTCAGTAATTACTGAAATAGCGAAAATAAATGAAACTGCCAGCAAACAAACAGGCCTTTGTGCTGCATTTTGGCGAAATGGGCAGCCGCTGGGGCATCAATCGCACCGTGGGGCAAATCTACGCGGTACTGTATTTGAGCGATGTCCCGCTCAATGCCGAGCAGATTACCGAGGCGCTGGGGGTTTCACGCTCCAATGTCAGCATGGGCTTGAAAGAACTTCAGGCCTGGCGCCTGGTGCGCTCACAGCACCTGCCCAACGACCGACGCGATTACTTCTCCACCCCGGAAGACATTCTTGAAATCGCCCTGACGCTGGTGGAGGAGCGGCGCAAGCGCGAGCTCGACCCAACGTTGTCGCTGTTGCGCGATACGCTGATGCAGGC
>CAKZSB010000275.1 GCA_937920585.1 uncultured Granulosicoccaceae bacterium
TAAAAACTGTCTGCCGTTATTTCCAAAGCAAAAAGCGTTTCAGCCGGAAATCATTCTGTCCATATGCGTATCTAACGCTGCCAGGCCTTCCTCGAGCGCACGGCGACCAAAACCCATTCTAAATCGATCGGTGGGCGTATCACCCAGAGCAGAATTGTAAATGGTGCCTGGCAGCAGCAACACACCGCTGTCTTCAACAAGGGTTCGACAAAACCGCTCCACACCGTCAGCGCCTTTATACCTCGGAAAAGCCATACAGGATCCGTCCGGTCTGCGCCAATCAAAGAAAGCTGCGTGGCGTGCAAAAAAGGCATCCCATTTAGGTAAATTGTCATCGATGATGGCACAGTTGCGACTGAGGATTTTATCGCGATTACGCAGGGCGATTTGAGACAAGCGCTCGCTTGGTCCCGAATTACAAATCGAAAGATAATGCTTCATCCGCTCCATCTTTGAAATCACTTCACTATCCGCACAGGCGATCCAGCCAACCCGAAGCCCCGGCAGACCATAGGACTTCGACATCACATTCAGCGACAACCCGCGTTCATAGACATCTGCGACAAACGGCAAGTGTTGCGTTCCACTCGCACCCAGGCCATGGAATATCTCATCGTGAAGAATATAAATTCCATGCTTGCGACATAACGCAATCAATGCCTGGTAACGATCGAGCGGCAATATAGTGCCAGTGGGGTTGTGCGGAAAATTAATCGTCAGCAGCCGGGTGTTCGGCCGAATCGCGGCTGCTACTCTGTCAATATCGAGCGACCAGTCATCGTCCGCATCCAATGGCACACCGGTCGCCTCGCAGATCGCCAGCGGCAAGGTTTCATGTGATTGATAGTTCGGTGTCACCACGATGGCGTGGCTTTCGCTGTCGAGTATCACTGAGTTGGCCACAAAGATACCTTCACTTGCGCCCGCAAAACACAGTATTTCGCTCGATTGCCTGTTGTCGTAAAGGGTAGCGATGGTCTCGCGCAGATCAGGCGCGCCAAACGTCTCCGTGTAGCCGAGCCACAGCTCATCAAACGCCTCGCGCTCCTCAGGCGTGGCCATCTCAAGCAACTCTCGCATCGACATACTCTCGGCATCAGAGGCTGTCATGTGATACTTCGCTTTAAACTCCCACTTCGAGAAATGCGTTTCCAGTTTGAAGTCAGGGAGCATAGTCATGCGGTGGTATCCTCTGATTTTTTCCTGGTGGCGATCATCTTCGCGATCTGAATATCCTGCACCGCAACGCCGGTAAGATCAGCAATAGTAATCTGGCTATCATGAGTTCGCCCCAGCGCCGGATTTTTAATAACCGCACCCAATTCAACGATAGCATTCTCATTGATTGCGCCATCACGCACCGCCGCACAACACTCCCCGTGATCGACACATTGCGAAATACTATCTGCTACAACCACATCGGCTTTACCCAACAGTTCTGCCGCAAGCTCCTGCTTGCCGTGATCATCCGATCCCATCGCCGTGATATGAGTACCCGGTTGCACCTGCTCAGCGGTAATCAGCGGCTCGCGTGAAGATGTCGTACTGACAATCAATTTGCATTGTGCGGCCAGGCTTTGCATGTCATCTGCTGCACTAATAGTGATACCCACTGCGCAATAGCAGGAACCTGATAGAGGTCATCAATCATCTCCGATACCTTCGCAGGGTCACGGCCTCACACCAGACACTCATCGCAATCAACGACACCACTTAACAACTCCAGCTGAAGCCGTGCCTGAACCCCGGTGCCCACAATACCAATTTTATCAACCTGAGAATTCGCAAGGTATTTCGCCGCCACCGCACCTGCCGCTGCAGTGCGAATGTCGGTAAGCCAGCCCTCGTCCACCAATACATACTCGATAGCACCGGTTTGACTGCTAAACACCATCACCACTCCATCATTTACCGGGCGGTTCAATTGCTTATTCTGCACAAACGCAGAGGCCACCTTCAGCACGTAGTAATCGTCGCCCTGGACGTAACCGTATTTGATATGTACATCGCCGGGCGGGTCATCAAAATGCAGAAAACCGACCGGAGGAACCTGTGTCCGCCCCTCGGAGTACCATACAAATCCCGATTCGATCTCGCCGATCAAAGCTGGAATATCGATCAGATTTTTAATCTCATCGAGGGTTAAAACCGCTTTCACTACAGCACTCCGTTTGGCAGATATGCGCAGGATGAATCATCGGCAGATAATTCGCTGCAGAAGGTACCGCAGAAATTCAAAGGCGTTCTATTAAGCGAGACCACAACACTTTTTGTACTTCTTGCCGCTGCCACAGGTACACGGCTCGTTGCGACCGATTTTTTTACCACGACCTACTGGCTGTCCGGCGGCCTGACTGCGTTGCGCCAGCACTTGCTGAATAGAACCGCCCAACTGGGCAAAGCCTTTCATTGCATCCGGAAAAATGCGCTGCATGCTCGCCGCCATGCTCTCAAGCGTTACACCTTCCTTTTCCACACCGTTGTAAAGATCGGTTGCCATTTCCCGGTTGGTAAAAAAACACAGCACGGTCAATTGATAGCCGAATTCTTCTCTGATTTCCTCCGGCGTGTAGTCGGTCCACATTTTCTCCAGCCAGAGATAGCCTGTCCGAAAGCCGTTTGCCCATTGGCTTATCGATGTACCCCTTTCCAGATTGGCCATTGGCTCATCCCGGAACTCACAACCAAACGGTAGTTTTACATCGTCCTCCTGGACCTGCCGGGTCATTTCA
>CAKZSB010000276.1 GCA_937920585.1 uncultured Granulosicoccaceae bacterium
TGAGGCACACATAAAACTTCCCCGGGATGACTTTTAAACGTTATACCACAGCGACAACGAGGCGTTACAGTTCGGCGCAGCGGTAAGCGCGATTCATAGCCGGGTGGCAGGGCGTGCCAACACCAGGATGGTAATTCCGCCCAGTAGTAGTAATAGAAATGCATGCTCAAGTGAGGTGGCACTGGCGATAAAGCCGATTACCGGTGGCCCCAATAGCATGCCACCGTAGCCCAGTGTCGCGGTTGACGCGGTCGCGCTGCCCGCCGAAATAACCGGATCGTTCGCCGCGCGGGAAAACGCGATCGGCATCACCAGCGCGTAGCCGGCACCCATTAATACGAAGCCACTGAAGGCGCTGATCAAATGCCCGCCGAGCGCCAGCGCAGCCGTGCCTGTTGTGGCGCACAGCCCGGCCAACAATAACGTTAGCCGCTCGCCGGCCAGTTTGATGATCCAGTCGCCACACAGGCGGGTGATCACCATGGCCACGGAAAACACCGCATAGCCGGTTGCGGCGGTGGCGATCGTGGCATCGAGCACATCACTCAGATAAACCGCAGACCAGTCCGCCATCGCGCCTTCACCCATCGAGGCGCAGAATGCAATGATGCCCACCAGCAGCAGGCTGCCGCGGGGCAGGGCAAAAGGTGCATTGTCGGTTGCGGATTCGCTTGTGTGCGGATCGGGGCGTGCGAGCCATAGCGCGAGCAGGCACATCGCAGCGGCCACAACGGCAAAGTGTGCCAACAGACCAGCCGATAATTTGCCGGCCAGCACACCGGACAGCGCACCAGAACCCGCACCCAGGCTCCAGATGGCATGGAATCGTGACATCACGCGAATCTTGCCGCGCTGCTCGACCTGGCCGGCCCAGGCGTTCATCGCTACATCCATACCGCCATGCGAGGCGCCGAAGAACACCAGTGCGATGGCCACCATCATCACATTGACACTGGCCCCTATAGCGATGAGTGCGGCGGCGTTCAGTATCGCCAGCGTGATAGCCACTGGTCCGCTGCCGCGGCGATCGATAATGCGCCCGGCGAGCGGAAAGCTGATTACGGCACCGCCGGCAAGTAACAGCAGCAAGGCCCCCAGGCTGGCCTCGCTCAGCGCATATTCTGCTTTCAGTGTGGGCACGCGCGATGCCCAGGCACCGAACAGGGCGCCGTTGAAGAAAAACATCGTAGCCACAGCCAGAACTGATAGTCGAATCGACGCTGGAATCACGTTGTCGCTCGCCTGTTGTGTCGGGCCGGGGTCGTGTTATGGCAATCTGCCGCGCGGTTTGATGCGCATCGAATGCACAGGGAGAAGGGTGCGTGATCAGTGGTTTTCTGCAAGTGCAATCGAGTCGATATCCCGTTCGTTTTTAGTCGGCGCGATCAACATTACCGCTGGGTAATGCGCGCGGCTTGCAGGTCTTGAAATGCCCGGCGCCTCGCCCTATTACTCGCTTGCGAAAAATCGTCGCGCAAGTGGTTGCCTAAGTGTGGCAACATCCGGGATTGCCCCCGAGTAGCTGCCTGCTTGTCATCCGCGTCGCTTGCGCCGTAGGCATGCTGTCGGGGCGCCTCCCGATAGTACTGGAAAAACAACCGAGGATAACAATGCTTGACGTCAGTCAATTAAGCCGTAGCTACGGCGACTTCAAGGCGGTAGACGAGGTGTCTTTCTCGATTGGCAGTGGCGAGATAGTGGGGCTGTTGGGTCACAACGGCGCCGGAAAAACCACGATCATGAAAATGCTCAGTGGCTATCTCGAGGCCGATAGTGGCACCATCACGATTGATGGTCGCGATATCTCAACCGACCTCAAATCCATCCAGCAGGATCTGGGCTATCTGCCCGAGAGCCTGCCACTGTACCCGGAAATGACCGTAGCCGATTACCTCGACTACGCGTCGCAGCTTAAGCGGATCAGTGGCAAGGACAAAAACGCCGAAATTCGTCGCGTCGCTACCCAGACCGATCTGGGCGCAAAAATCAACGATGAAATTTCAACACTGTCGCGCGGCTACAAACAGCGCGTGGGTGTGGCCCAGGCCATTCTTGGCAAGCCGAAGCTGTTGATTATGGATGAGCCAACCAATGGCCTGGATCCCACTCAAACGGAACAGATGCGTCAGTTGATGCGCGATATCGCAAGCGATGCAACCGTCATACTGTCAACGCATATCATGCAGGAAGTCGAGGCGCTGTGCGATCGCGTACTGATGATGCGCAGCGGCGAGCTGGCAGTGGATGAAAAACTGGCCGACCTGCAGCAGAGCAATCAACTGCTCATCGAAACCTCACTGGCGGGCCAGGCTTTCACCCAGGCGGTGCAGGCGCTCGACGGCGTCGGCAATATCGAATCACGCGGCAGCGGCGATGCCGGTAATGTCTTTCATGTGAGCCTGAAAGACAGCACCTCGCGCTCGGTCGTCAGTGCTGCAGCCGCTCAGGCCATCATTGGCGCCGGTGGTTCTCTGTTTGCCTTGCAGGCGCAGCGTCGCGACCTGGAGGGACTGTTTCGTGAAGTGAATAGCGCTGCGGTCGCGAAGGAGGTCAGTCATGCCGCGTAACACTCTATCCATCGTCAAACGCGTTGCCAGCAAAGAAATCACGCTGTTCTTTGCATCACCGGTGGCGTACCTGTTTTTAGCCGCTTTCGCGGCAGTCACACTATTCGTATTCTTCTGGGGCGAATCTTTCTTTTCGCGCAACATCGCCGATGTGCGGCCGATGTTCGAGTGGATGCCGCTGTTGCTGATCTTTTTGTGCAGCACACTCACCATGCGTTTGTGGAGCGAGGAACGCCGTACCGGTACTCTGGAACATATACTGACCCAACCGGTTCCGCTGTGGGCATTTGTGGTGGGCAAGTTTGTCGGCTGCCTGGTGCTGTTGCTCATCGCACTGCTGGTAACACTGCCGCTGCCGATCACTGTGTCGGTAATTGGTGATCTCGACTGGGGGCCGGTATGGGCGGGCTACATTGCCGCGTTCTGTCTGGGTGCGGCCTATCTGGCAATCGGTTTATTTGTCTCCTCGCGCAGCAACAATCAAATTGTCAGCCTGATCGCATCGGTCGCGCTGTGCGGCGTATTCTATTTAATCGGTTCAGACAGTTTCACCAGCTTCTTTGGCAACGCCAGTGGCGAGTGGCTGCGGCTGCTGGGCACGGGTTCGCGCTTCGATTCGATCACCCGTGGTGTCATCGACCTTCGCGATCTGTACTACTACCTCAGCATTGTGCTGGTATTTCTGGCACTCAATACGTACTTTCTCGAAAAAGAACGCTGGACTGAAGCAGGCCGTACTGCCAAGCACAAGGGCTGGCAGGCGGTCACCGCACTGCTGGTGCTCAACGCGGTCGCTGCTAACCTGTGGCTCGGGCAACTCAACAAGCTGCGAGTCGATGCAACCGAGGGGCAGCAATACTCAATATCCGATGCCACGCATAATTTTCTCGGCCAGTTGCAGGAGCCACTGCTGATTCGCGGTTACTTCAGCGGCAAAACGCACCCGCTGCTCGCACCGCTGGTGCCACAATTGCGCGACCTGATTAGTGAGTACGAGATTGCCGGCGACGGTCGCGTGCAGGTTGAATTTATCGATCCACTGAAGAACCCGTTGCTCGAAGAAGAGGCCAATCAGCAGTACGGAATAGAGCCCGTGCCTTTTCAGGTCGCTGACCGTTATCAGTCATCGATTGTCAGCTCCTATTTCAATGTGCTGATTAAATACGGCGACGAGGCACAGGTGCTTGGCTTTCCCGATCTTATCGATGTCAAGCAGGGCGGTGAGTCGAATATCGATGTTCGATTGCGCAACCCCGAACTCGATCTGACCAAGGCCATCAAGAAGGTGCTCACCACCTACCAGGCGGGTGGCAACCTTTTCGATACCGTATCAGGTGATCTTACATTCAACGCGTATCTGTCTAATGATTCGGTGCTGCCGGCCGACCTCGTCGCCTTTCGCCAGACCGTGCAGGAGACAGTGGCCGGATACGAACAACAGGCAGGTGGTCGGCTGAAGGTGAATTTCATCGAGCCCGAAGCGGATGGTGGCGGGGTAGCGCGCGAGCTTGCCGAAGATTATGGTCTGCGGCCGATGCAGGCAGGGCTGTTCGGTGGTCAGCCGTTTTACTACTACATGCTGCTTGAAAAAGATGATCAGGCGGTGCAGATCCCGCTCGACAATCTCACCGACACGGGCTTTGATCGCAACTTTAAAGCGGCGATCAAACGCTTCGCCACCGGCTTTACCAAAACCGTTGCCATGGCACTGCCGGCCGGTCAGCCCAATCCCTATGGCGGACCACCGCGCAGCGAATTCGCGCAACTCGAAGCGTTTCTCGGCGGTGATCTCAACACGATACCGGAAGATCTTTCCGATGGCACTGTCGATGGGCTGGCCGACATTCTGGTGTTGGTTGCACCGGAAAACCTCGATGAGCAGGCCGTCTTTGCGGTGGATCAGTTCCTCATGAAAGGTGGCACAGTCGTCGCCGCCACCTCACCCCGCACCGCCGCGTTCAGCCGCCAGCGCATTGACGTCACCGAGAAAACCAGCGGCCTTGAAGACTGGCTGGCGCACAACGGTATTTCCATCGCCGATAACTTCGTGATGGATCCGCAGAATGCTGCATTTCCGGCACCGGTCAATCGCCAGGTGGGCGGTATGCAGATTCAGGAAATGCGCATGTTGAACTACCCCTACTTCATCGATGTGCGTGGAGACGGGCTGAACGGCGACAACCCCATTACCAGTTCGCTGCCGCAACTGAATATTGCCTGGGCATCACCGTTGACTATCGACGAAGAAAAAAACAGTGCGCGCACCGTCACACCATTGATCAGCAGTACCGATGGTTCATGGGTGTCTGATTCCAGAGACATCATGCCACGCCTGCAGAATGGTGCTATCACCGCGTATCAACCTGAAGGTGAAACCGGATCGCAGCTGTTGGCAGCCATTGTCGGCGGCACATTCGATTCCTACTTCGCAGGTAAATCCTCACCACTGCTAAAAAGCGATGAGAATCCACTGGAGGCAGCGACAAAAGAAGCCAATGGTGAGCAAGCCGACGAGCCTGAAGAAGAGCAGGCTACCGTCGTCAGTGGCGTGATTGATCGCTCGCCGGAATCGTCGCGAATCATCGTTTTTTCATCAAACGATTTCCTGCGTGATCAAATGATTCAGCTGGCGGGTTCAGCCAATGGCAGCGCCTACATGACATCCTATGAATTGATGGCCAACACCATTGACTGGTCACTCGAAGACACAGGCCTGCTGCAAATAAGATCGCGCGGTCAGTTCAATCGCACACTGCCACCAATGGCACGCGGACAGCAATTGTTCTGGGAGTATTTGAACTACGCCCTGGCCGCCATCGCGCTGTTTTTGATCGCGCTGGTCTATCGACGTATGCGCGCCGGAAAGCAGCGGCGTCACAGCCAGATAATGTCAGCTGAGGGAGGCTAAAATGAAAATCAGATCTACCATTCTTGCGGCACTGCTGGTTCTGCAACTCGTGATCGCCGGCGGACTACTCTACGCAAGCCACAGCAAAAAAGTCACCCGCCCGGAAGGCATGCTGCTGACTTTCGATCCAGCCGCCATCAGCAAGGTCGAGATCGCAGATAGCGATGAAGCTAGCGTTGTGCTGAGTAAAAACGGCGACAACTGGCACTTGCCGGATAACAGCAACGTACCGGCAGACGGCACAAAGATGGACGCACTCGTCACCGCAATGTCTGAACTGCAAACTGGCTGGGCCGTCGCCACCAAAGCAAGCAGCCATGCACAACTGGAAGTGGCAGAAGACGGCCACCAGCGCCGGGTAAAACTCTATGAAGGCGATCAGCTGGTTGGCGATCTCTACATCGGCAGCTCACCTGGCATGCGTCGCGTACACGCGCGCAAAGTCGACACCGACGAAGTCTATTCCGTCGCGCTGAACAGCTACGACATGCCGGCAGCTACCGCAGACTGGCTGCAAAAAGACATACTCGCCGCAAAAGAAATCACAGCGCTGAGTCTTGCCGATGCGAAGCTGAGCAAACAGGATGATGCATGGCAGATCGCGATTGGTGAAAGCGAGGCAATGGCGGCAGATGACGGCAAAGTGAACGCGCTCACCGGCGCCATCCAGCGATTGCGCGTTCAGGATGTCGCCGCCGATTGGCCCGCCGATGCTACGCCCGTGAGTGTTGCAGTTACCGCTGAAGGCGGTGAACTGGAATATCAACTGGTAGAAGCGGGTGAGGAGTACTACGCAAGCCGCAGCGATATCGACGCCGTGTTCAGCATTCAAAAGTCAGACTACGAATCGATTGCGAATGTATCGGCTGATGAGTTGAAGGTAGAGGTAGAAGAGCCAGCTGAAGAGCCAGGCGCCACAGAAGAGCCAGACGCCACAGAAG